>NZ_CBDNNH010000018.1:0-438738 GCF_965318445.1 Anaerosinus sp.
CCATTGCGGAAGATTCCCCACTGCTGCCTCCCGTAGGAGTTTGGGCCGTGTCTCAGTCCCAATGTGGCCGTTCATCCTCTCAGACCGGCTACTGATCGTTGCCTTGGTGGGCTGTTATCTCACCAACTAGCTAATCAGACGCAGACCCATCTTTTAGCGATAGCTTATATATAGAGGCCATCTTTAAATAACGAAACATGCATTTCATTATCAACATTCGGTATTAGCACCGCTTTCGCGATGTTGTCCCCATCTAAAAGGTAGGTTGTCTACGCGTTACTCACCCGTTCGCCACTAAATTACGCTCAACACCCATTCCTCTTGGTGTTTGCACTTTTTTAATGCGTGGTGAATTCACTTCGTTCATTCACCGCATCGCGTCTTCGCATTGCACCTTCTATAAAAGAATCGGTGTTAAGCGTAATTCCGTTCGACTTGCATGTGTTAAGCACGCCGCCAGCGTTCGTCCTGAGCCAGGATCAAACTCTCCAATAAATTTATTATTAGAAAGCCTAAATGGCTCAATAATTATCTTTTCTTTAAAAGAAATTGTTGTTACTTTATTGTAACATTTGTTTTGTGTTTCGTTTAAAACGAAACCCGCACATCTGGCATAATTGAATCAAGTAATACATTACTTAATATCTACATTGTTTAGTTTTCAAGGAACACATTTGTCTCAGCTGCTTACGCACCCTAGCGACATTTAAATATGATACCAGAACGTCTTTCTTTTGTCAACACTTTTTAAAAATTTCATTTCAACTTTTTTAAAGTATTTTAAGAAATGTTCTCCATATTTGTTTTATCGCCGCCTGACGACTTTTATTATTATAGAGCTACTCAAATTAAATGTCAATAGCTTTTTTGATAAAAAACTACAATTATTTTTCACTGCATTTAATGTCTTATTTTTCTTATTAAATCACCAAGCTATTTCTGCATTACATTAAAAAAGGATGCATAATACAGAACATCTTTCGTTTGTATTATGCATCCTTTTCGATTAAATATAACTATTTCTGCGTAAAATCGGAATAATTTTTATTGCACTCAGCGCGATAATAACACTTTGAATAACATCAACCGTTATATATGGAAGAAAACCAACTGCTAAAGCTGTCATGATTGTCATTTCTTTATTTAAATAGAACTTAACAACCATATATAAATATGCTACGCCAAAAATATAAACCGCACCTAAGCCTAATAGTATGATACCAAAAGTTGACCAAAATTTAATTTCCTTATTTTTATCAACAGATTTACCTACAATATAGGCGCAAGTTGCAAAGCCAATTAGATAACCAAACGTAGGTTGTAAAACATACGCTGGACCACCCCCATTTGCAAATATAGGGATACCAATCAAACCTATAAACAAATATAAAAACTGCGAATATAAAGCTTTCTTCGCCCCAAGGAACATTCCCGCATATGTACAAAACAAAAATTGTAACGTAAATGGCACTATTGGCGTTGGGACTTTAATAAACGCACCAATTCCCGTTAACGCCGCAAACAAGGAAATTAAAATCATATCTCGAACGGATAAATTCATATAAATCGCCTCTTTGTTAACTTTATTTTTTTAAGAGTTTACCGTACTTTTAAAATAAAATGTACAACATAGTTGCCGTACAAAATAAAATGGTGGATGGGGTTGGATTCGAACCAACGAAGGCAGAGCCGGCAGATTTACAGTCTGCTCCCTTTAGCCACTCGGGAACCCATCCGCATATAAAGTTATGGTGACCCTGGCAGGACTCGAACCTGCGACCCTTTGATTCGTAGTCAAATACTCTAATCCAACTGAGCTACAGAGTCATAACAAAAATGGTGGGCCCACCTGGGATCGAACCAGGGACCAATCGGTTATGAGCCGATTGCTCTACCGCTGAGCTATAGGCCCAAGTGGAGCGGAAAACGAGATTCGAACTCGCGACCCTCGCCTTGGCAAGGCGATGCTCTACCACTGAGCTATTTCCGCAATTGCACTAGAAATCCTAGCGACATTGATAAATTTTATCTTATTTTTTTCAATATGTCAATATATTTTATTCTGAAACTTGATTAATTAAATTACTATAGATAATCATACCAATGCAAATCATACTAATTCCGATCCAACTAACCGGCGATGGGAAAATTCCATTTAAAAATAAGACTTCTGTTATCGTTGCAAATATAATTTCTACAGACTGCGTAGCTTCGACCCCAGCTAATTTTGTCATATCGTCTTTTACTAAGTCAGTTGCCCAGAAAAAGAGTACTGTTGCAAGTAGTGATACAACAAAAGCTACAATTAAAACTTGAATCGTCTGACTAATGCTAGGTAACCCAACACTAACAAACCCATAGCCTGCCAAAACTATCCACCAAGGCAAGGTCACAATCGTCATTCCCAGAACGCGTTGAAATGCGTCTAACCTTCCTCCGCAGACCTCCATCATTTTTCTGTTTCCCAATGGATATGCAATTGCTCCAATTGTAATTAGAATAAAGCTAATCGTCAAATCCTCTAATCCAATAGCTTCAACATTTTCAAATTGAATAACACACACGCCTAAAATAATAAAACTCGATAAAAATAAACTGCGCCACGGAAACTTCTGCCTTACTTTTTTTCTCCTGCTTTCGTCTTAACAGTTCGATAGAAAAAAGGTGTCATACAAATTCCTGCAACCAAAGTAATCTCCCAATTCACTGCAACAAGCCATGCTGGCGCATGCTTTGCAGCGATTGTCAGTGGAATATAAAAAACAACAAACCCTATAAAACTCCACCAAAACCACCCTAATGGCTTTCGCTTAATTTCACAAAATACAGCGGCTAAGTTCTTTCGCCAATAGACAATGGGAAGTAACATTGGAAGTAAAAAAATATATCGCAAGGATGCTGCCCATATCCAGCTCCCGCCCTCCAATGCCATAGAACGATTTAATACATAAGTAAATGAAAATAAAAAAGCACTTATTATACCTAATATAATTGGTTTCACTAAATCCCCTCACACGTAAAAATAAAAAGAGTGAAAAGTATTCTTCTCACTCTTTTCCGAACTATTTTTGTGTCACAATAAGATGATAACGCCACTTTTTCAATTTATACCAAATCATTGGAACTACCAACATCGGTATACCTACATATAAAGTGGAACGTAAATCTTCTGTAAATGCAATTACCACTAAGCAAATGACTTGCATCCAAATACCAAACAAAGTTACATATGGGAAAAATGGAGTTTTATATTTTAAAGTATGTTCTAATCCTTCTGCTATTATCTTTTTACGAAAATTGTATTGACTCCAGCAAATCGATATCCATGCCATCGCTCCCGTAAATCCAGAAACAGCCAATAAATACGTATATGCTGTTTCACTTGCATCAATTGTATAAAGTAAAATAATCAACCAACAACCAATAACAGATGCGAGAATAGAGTTTTGCGGCATACCATTTTTATTTAATGACCCTAACCATTTAGGCGCCATATTTTCTTTTGCTAATGCATGTAAAGCTCTTCCACTGCCATATAAACCAGAATTAGAGCAGGAAATTGCCGCAGTTAATACAACAAAAGCAAATAAATTGCCAGCCCAGCCAAAACCATAGGAGCCTAAAGCTGCTGCAAACACACTTTCTTCTAAGGAAGCTTGATTCCAGGGGAAGATACTAATCAATAACGAAATTGGGATAATATAGAGCGCAATAATTCTCCATGTAACATTGCGAACTGCAATTGGAATGCTCTTTTCTGGATTTTTACATTCTCCAGCAGCTAATCCGATAATTTCAGATCCTTGAAAGTTAACCAATATAATAACCATCGTTAAAAATACTGTCCAATATCCACTCGGTGCAAAACCACCGTTTCCTAATAAGATATCTGTACCAATAAATCCTTGGTCACCGATAACACCGAAGCAAATTAAACTACTTACACCTACAAACATGACTAATGCTGCTATTTTCACAATAGCAAGCCAAAATTCACTTTCGCCAAATTTTTCAACGTGAAAAAGGTTGATGACCGTCACAATTAGTCCAAAGAGAACAGCCCACCAAACTTGACTAACTTCTGGAACAAACTTATTCATTATAATTCCAGCCGCTATCATCTCCGAAGGAACATACGCAATCCAATTTAACCAATACGCCCAACCCACTCCACATGCCCAGGTCGGAGATATATGTTCTCTCGCATACAATACAAATGAGCCTGATACAGGTTTTGCAACTGCCAGCTCAGCCAAACACAGCATAACACATAAAACAATAATCCCACCTAATAAATACGCTAAAACAGCTGCTGGACCAGCTTGCTCTAAAACATAACCAGTTCCTAAAAAATATCCGCTTCCAATAATTCCACCTAGTGAAATAAGTTGCAAATGCCTGTTTTTCAACCCTCTGTTCATTGACGGTTCTTTCATGACCTTTTTAACACACCCTTTTTCATTTAATTCTCTTTTTGAGTAATCTAAGAATACTACAAATAGTTCTAGATTGCTATAAAAAAATTGCATTTATTTTTTATTTTCTTATTTTTTATTTCATCACTAAAAATACTATCTTTTGTTGTACATCTTATCGGTAATATGATAAAATTTCTATCATTAATATAAAATTTAAATCATTCTATTTTTAGTAAAATCAAGGAGCCTAGAATGAATAACAAATACCTTACTATTCAGCAGTCAACAGTAGCTGAATACGAAATAAACAAATCTAGATTTATTGCTTATTTAGAACGTATAGCAACAGAAAATGAAGCAATTGAATTTATTGGAAAAATAAAAAAGAAACACTGGGATGCACGCCATAATTGTTCTGCCTATATTATTGGCGAAAAAGCAAATTTTCAAAAGGCCGATGATGATGGTGAGCCAAGCGGAACTGCTGGAAAACCAATGTTAGAAGTTTTGAAAAAAAACGGTCTAACTGATGTAGTAGTTGTTGTTACTCGTTATTTTGGCGGCATAAAATTGGGGGCTGGCGGCCTAATCCGCGCATATGGAACCTCCGTAACAAATGCAATTTCCGCTACACAAATTGTTGAAAAAGTATTATTTAGCCGTTTAGCAGTTACAATCGATTACACTTTATTAGGTACTTTAGAAAACAACTTGCATTTGAGCAAGTATATTATCGAAAGTAAAGAATTTACGGATAAAGTCACATTAAATATTCTCGTTCCTAAAACTACAGTTTCTTCTGTTAAAGAAGCAATCATCAATTGGACATCCTCACATTGCTCTATTACTCAATTAAATGAATTTTTTTATGAGATTTCAGTTTCTAATGAAGAAAAGAGTTAAAGCCTAATTAAAACAAATTACTAATTAAAAGCACAGAGGAAAATAATATTTCCTCTGTGCTTTTAAAATTTAGAATACAAAGCTTTATATTCCTCGGTTTTTTCAATGAGTTTGTAAATATATACGTGTACACCATTAGGGTCATCAATGACAAAGCTTCTTTCCCCCCAAGGTTTCTCTTGAATCTCTTGATAAATTAATAAGCCTTCTTTTTGCAATCTCTTATATTCAGCATCTACATCATCTACTTCTAACGATAAAATACAACCTCGTCCATTAAAAAATTCACCTTCTTCGCGTTCTGGCAACGTAAAACTAATCCCCGCATCACGTTTAGGTGTAACTAATTCAATATACCAATTGCTTTCAAAAGCCAATTCAAAGCCAAAGTGTTTCATATAAAAGTCTTTTGACTCTTGTAATTTTTCTGTGCTAAAAGTCACATCAATACGCTTTATCTTCATATAAGAAACTCCTTCCATTTAAACTAATATTAATTATTTCTGTTTTATTTTATAAAAACCTGCTACAAATTAAAACTAATCCTTATATAAAGTAGGTGAATACTCTTCGATGTTGAATATATACAAAGATAATTTAAAAAATGGAGTGAAGATATAGTTATGCTAGCTGAGTTAATTGAATCTGGATTTGGAAATAGTGAAGACTTTAATTGTGCTGAGAAAATTCTTTATGGCGCAAATCAAGCTTATCAATTGGGACTAAATAAAGATGCTTTAAAGTTATCAGCCGGATTTGGCGGTGGCATGGGTATAGGAGATACATGTGGTGCTTTAACAGCAAGTGTTATGGTATTAAGCCTGCTCTTTGTCAAAGAGCGTGCCCATGAAAGTTCAAAAATTAAGGAATTAACACAAAAATTATTTTCAAACTATCGCGATGAAATGGGAGATATAAACTGTACTCCACTCAAAGCAAAACATTGCCATCCCGAAAAAAAATGTTATAGCGTAATTTTTAAGGCCGCACAACTTTTAGACAAGATTATTTTAGAACATAAAAATGAAATCATAAAAGAAAAAGTTGCTATATGAATTTTCATATAGCAACTTTTTCTTTTATGATTCAATTCCAATAAAATTATCTTTTAGGTATTCACCAATTTTTTCGCCAATAATTTTTTTACCTTCAACATCTGGATGTAATCCATCACTTGATAATTCAGGACGGAGCCAGCCATTAAAATCAGATAACTCGTGTGTAATATCTACATAATGTGTTTGTCTTTTTATCCATTCATTTACAATTCGTTCTTCTCTTAGCCATCCACTCGTCGCCACAATATTAGATACTGTCTTCATCTCATAAGGATTAATTGGCGCTACAGTAACAAATACAGGGGTAATATTATAAAATGAACATTTATATTTGATACGATTTAATCCTTGTATCACCTCAACGCCTTTTGTCCCTGCACGCAAATCGTTAATTCCACCCATAATCACAAGTATCTCTGGTTTAAATGCCAAGACATCGTCATTAAACCTAGCAAGCATATCAGAAACAGTATTGCCACTATAACCTAAATTACGAATTTTCAATCCTGAATAATACTGCCAATCATATAACGGCTCACTTGGAGGTACCGACACAGCACCGCCGCCATGCGTAATACTATCGCCTAAGGATGCAATCTTCCCACCGCTTTCAACGTTAAAAATTACTGGTTCTGACCACTTTCCAAGCGGAATATCCGAGTTATTTTTTGCACGAACACGCCACCAATAACGACCAGCCTGTCTATAGGCCTGTTCATCATAATAATCAAACGCAGATTCCCCTTGTATTTCTTTTGCTACAATTAGCTTATCCGGAGTTGTTAAATTATGATCTTCATCATAATAAACTTGCAAATCATATCCAGATGCTTTCAAGACAGGTATCCATGAATAAACTGGATACATTTTTGCATATGGCAACTCATCAAACTTCGTTGTAGGCAATGGACTAACTGGGTCTAGCTGAGCTTCGCTTATTTTATGAGGCTGAGAAAATTTATTCAAAGGCTTCTTATTAATATCAATTCCTCTTACTGACCAATATAAGTCACCATTCTCTAAATTAAGTAAAGATGCATCAAGCTCATACCCTGGTGTAGAAATCCATTCATTTTTCCAAACAGCTTGACTCGGTTTATTTGTTTTTCCTTTTGTAACGATCAATTCATATCCCGCGGCATCAGGAACAGTATCCCAAACTATCCGAATCTTTTTTACATCATTCATTTCTTTCTTTTTTGCAAAAACATCATTTGATGAAAAAAGACTCATACAAAAGATTCCACTTAAAAACAGAATAAAAAATTTTTTTAACATCTTATTTATAAATCCACTCCAAATCCAATAAAAATAGCCGGGCAAGCAACCCAGCTATCATTATACTACAAAATTCTCTTAACGTGTAATAATTCTTACCAAACGATCGTATAGTAAATAGTCCCACATCCATTTTACGAAAACAACCACTTTACTTCTAAAATCAATTAATCTCCAAATATGAACAACAAGCCAAATCATCCACGCACTAAAGCCGCTTGATTTATAACTGCCCATACTAACAACTGCTTCATTACGCCCAATCGTCGCCATATTTCCAACTGGTTTAAACTTAAATTCTTTTAGCTCTTTCTCCCGAATGGAATTTACAATATTATGAGCTGCTACATCTGCCTGTTGCATTGCTACAGGCGCAACGGTTGCTAGTGGTCGTCCATCTTGAATAAAATGCGCCATATCGCCAATGACAAAAACTTCTGGATGATCTGCAACTTGTAAAAATTCATTTACCATAACACGACCACCGCGATCCTGCTCACATCCCATTGTATCTGCAATACTTTCTGCACGCACACCAGCTGCCCAGATCACTGTATTGGTTGGAATAATTTCTCCACCTTTAATTTCTAAGTTCTTTCCATCATAGCCTAATACCTGTACGCAAAGTCGAACTTCTACATGTTTACGGATGAGTGTTTCAACCGTAACATCGCGCAATCTTTCAGGCATCATCGGTAGTAATTTATCCGTAGCTTCAACTAGTACAATACGAACCTCTTTAAAATTAAGTGTATGATATTCTTTTGCCATTACTAGATAAATAAGTTCTGAAAGTGCCCCAGCTTCTTCAACACCTGTCGGTCCTCCGCCAACTACAACGAAAGTAAGCATTGCCTTTCTTTTAATCGGATCGGTCTCATGCGCCGCTAACTCAAATTGACGTAATACATGGCTGCGAATCTGCACTGCTTCTTCCAAAGTTTTCATACCTAAAGCATTTTTTGCAAGATTTTCCATCCCAAAAAAATTTGTTGTAGCACCAGCAGCCATTAATAAATAATCATAGCCTACTTCACCATTATCCGTCACTAATTTTTTATTTTTCAAATCAACATTTTCGACTGTAGCTAAACGAAAATTTGCATTATTATATTTTTTAAATGTAGCTCTTACTGGATAAGCAATATCATCAATGGATAAACATGCTGTGGATACTTGATATAATAAAGGTTGAAACAAATGGTAATTATTTCTATCAATTACTGTTATATTTATATTGGAATCAGCCTTCGCTAGTTTTTGTGCTGCTCGAATTCCACCAAAACCTGCCCCAACAACAACAACATGAGGCTTTTTCATATCTTCATTCATCATTTTTTATTCAACTCCTAAAGCTGTCTTTATTTAATAGGATTTCTAAACGATTGAGAACTATGTCATCTGCCATAAAAACAAATTTTAACCTAACTATATTATACTTAAAGTTGAATTTATATGTTCTCAAAAAAGAAAGTTATTTTTTTAACAATCTTCTCTATATAAAAAACCGTTAGTAATAACAGTTTGTTAAATTACTGATTAAATCAAGTATTACTTTATTTAATCAATGATATTATATTCAAATCACAGCAAACCTATTTACCATGCAAAAATTTTCATAAAGATAAATGATTAAGTTCAAAAATTAACTTACTCTCGCATAGAAAAAACTGTTTTATTCAAACAGCTAAAAACTCTCTTGCAATCCTTATCAAAAACCTTTGTTAAATTGTAATATTTTTATCCCATGCAGTACATTATATTCGATAGTAAAAAAAATAACAATCACTTTTTATAAAATTCACACTTTTTTAACAAACTTTTTTGAAATCCGACAAATATATTTCAAAACATTAAAAAATTAGGCGATTTCTTATCTCAGAAACCGCCTAATTTTTTAATATTTTTTCCTTTTCATTGATGAAGGATATCCCATCTGTTCGCGATACTTCATCACTGTCCGTCGCGATATTTTCATATCTTTTTCTTTCAGTAATTCACATATCTGCTGATCACTTAATGGATTTTTTTTATCTTCAAGTTCAATAAAATCTCTCATCACATCTTTTATCTGACCAGCAATTAGCTCTTCTTGATGTATGCCTAAATTTGCCTGAAAGAAATTTTTTAAACGAATTAATCCATATGGGGTTTGTGCATATTTGTTAGCAACAGTACGACTTACCGTTGATTCATGAATGTCTAATTCTTCAGCTATTGTTTTCATCAACAAAGGTCTCATAAACTTCTGACCTTTATCAAAAAATTCTTTTTGCTGCTCAACAATTGCAGTCATTACTCTATATAAAGTATTCCGACGTTGCTCAATACTTCGCATCAACCAAGTAGCTGCATTAACTCTTCCTTCAATATATTTCTTCGTTTCGCTATCTAAATCTGCTATATTCTCATAACTTTTACTAATTCTAAGTTTTGCTAACCCATAATCATTAATAATCACAACGTATTCATTGTTAATTTTTCTTACAATTACATCAGGAGTAATATATTCAGCCTGATCACTACCAAACTGCAAACCAGGTTTTGGATTAAACTTTTGAATAATTTTAGCAGCCTGCTGTACTTCACTAGGTGAAAAATGAATTTGTTTTGCAATTGCCTTATAGTTTTGCTGCCCCAGTTCATTCAAATAAGAATCAATTAGAAGCTGAACAATTCCATGATAAACATCCTGTTGCTTTGCTTGAATCGTCAAACACTCTTTCAATGATCTTGCCCCTACGCCATCCGGCTCAAAAGTTTGAATAACCTCTAGTACCTCTTCTATATAATTCCTTTTCTGATGAAAAATTGCTGCAAATTCTTCTACAGAATTCTTTAAGTATCCATTATCATCTATACACCCAATCATATATTGGGCAATTTTTCTCTGCAAAGGATCAACAAAACTTAACTCTACTTGAAGTTCTAAAGTTTCAAGCAAGCTCGGCTTTAAAGATGACTTTGATTCAAAATTAACTTCTTCTCGATCAGGATTTATCATAGCATTCGAATAACTGGTATCATCATCTAAATATTTAGCTAAAGCTTTAATTTCTTCGAACGAATACGTAGTTTCATTTTCTGAATTATCATCATACTCTTCTTCAAATTCCACTGCTGGATTCTCCAAAAATTCACTTTCAACCAAATCTGATAATTCCTGCGCAGATAGCTGTAAAATCTCAATTGCCTGCCTCAATTGTTGAGTCATAGCTAATTTCTGCTGCAATTTTAAATTTAATCTCTGTTCCATAAGCTTTACCTCATTTTCAGCAAGTATTTTTATCTGATGACTAGGATTCAGATGGCGTTACAATTCTATCCGAATCAAGTCTTCCTTCATTGAAAATAGCCGCTGCAATAGCGCCGCCAATACCAGAACCTTGATTTTCTAAAATAACCTTAATATTTTTTGCTTTTTCATCTCCTAAAAGTTCAACAAAAGTCTTCTGAATTAATTGTGCATAGCCAGGCATTTTCTCATATAAAGAACCATCAATCGCGATATGATGCTTGTTATTAAAATTAAAATCCATATGTTGTATAATTCCAATATACCCAGCCGTTACAAGTCTTGCCGAACGCCTGATAATCCGTTTCGCAATCTCTACAATATATGAATATTCTATCTCTGTAAAAGTATCTTCAATTTGAGCGAAAAAAATTTCTTTTATTTTCCGATAATTAGGACTAGAATCTTGTATAATCTCTGATAAATCTTTGCTTGTAAGCACTATCTCCTGTTTTATCATACCTAACTCCTTCAAAACCAATACAAGCAACCGTCCTAAATATTTTCCAGCAACCATTTTTTCAAATAATTGTTCACCCTTCTTTTCACTTTGTTGATCTAAAATCTTGTCAAACGTATTTAATCGTAAATGACTAAAATTACCGGATTCCAAGTTGATAATCATTGGACATCGCTTTCCGTCATAAGATTCTAGATAAGCTGTATTATGCCCAGTTCCACAAATTGAACCAATATGAACACAATCATCCTTATATGCAGCCGCTAATATCGTTGCAACCGTATCATTGATAACAGCTACTGGAATAATATTACTACGACCTTTCCTTATTAATGCATCACTTAGCAATGCATTAACATCCTTTCCTTCCACTCCTTGTACAGCAAACTCTTTCGTCCATACTATGAGTCGCGCATGATTTAATGCAGACTGCTCTGATGGAAAAGAAAATGTATGGCCTAAAAAATATCTATATTCATCATCCGTAACTTTTCTAATTAATTCCGCAATAAAATCAAATAACTCTTCCGCACAAACATTGTTAGTTATATAATTATACGATTCCGTAATTAACGGCGCAGTCACTTTTTTTATCACTTTAAAACGCCCTTGTCCAAGCAATGCAATTAGCAATATACGCAGATTAGTTCCTCCAAAATCCAAAGCTAAATAATGTCCTTTTTCTTCACCATTTGGTAATTGCAAATAGGATTTTAACATTTTAAAAGAAGATTTTTCTTTTTTTAATCCCCGTTCAATTTCCTGGCAAAAAGCATCGGCAATCCTCTTTAATTGGCTAGAATCAATCTCAAACTCCTGTAAAAATTCATTTATCTTTGACTCTATAGCTCCCATACAACCACCAGCCTATTTTAAATCTTCTAATTGCATTATAAATGTTTTCCTCAAGAAAGCCTTCCACTCGACGTTTCAACGAGGCAGAAGATATATGCCACACCTGTTATTTACAGTTACGCTCGCACCTATTTAGAGGTGGGAGAAATCTTGTTCCGAGTTATATCATAATCTACTTTATTCCTATGGATAATAAGAAATGCCGAAAAAGAAACTTTTTTCTCTCGGCATTTCTTATTTATATGATACACAAGGACATTTCAGTAATTTAAATAAATTGCTAAAATTCTTAAAATACTAAATATCCATTATTGATTTGGTTTTGTTGCCAAATATAAGCCCGTTCCCATCAACAACAAAAATGCAATAATTCCAAAAATTTTCGTTGTTTTAGAATATTTACCATAACGATAAAACAAAAACAATCCCGCTGGAAAGAAAATAAAGGTTACGAGCATGATAAACCATGGATTTTGATGGATATTTGCAATTTTGGGTACTTCCTGAAACTCTTCCGGTTTTACTTTCTTCTCAATTTTAGGACGATTCAATTTAAAATTTTTTTGCATCGAACTTTTACGTTTTGCCAAATCATCACACCATCTTTCTATTATCCCTATTATTGATATCTAGATGCTGGCAATATTTCTAACCAATATCCATCTGGATCGCTAATAAAATAAATGCCCATTTCTTTATTCTCATAACAAATACAACCCATTTTTTCATGCAATGCATGTGCTGCTTCATAATCTTCCACTAAAAAAGCCAAATGGAATTCATTTTCGCCTAAATTATATGGCTCTTTTCTTTCATGTAAATAAGTCAGCTCTAATTGATGGGAAGTAGTACCATCGCCCAAAAATACTAAAGTGAAATTCTTTCCTTCCTTACGGCGTACTTCTTTTAATCCTAAAGCTTCATGATAAAAAGCCAAACTTTTTTCTAAGTCAAAAACGTTTAAGTTATTATGGAAAAACTTAAATTGCATAATTAGACTCCCCCTTTATATTCATCTTGTACGTAATTTTCTACACAAACAATAAGATATCCTCCTACGATTGACCTTCAACAATTTCTTCAAGATATGCCCATCGTTCCATTAAATTCTCTAGCCTTTTTACTAACTGCTCTTCATCTTTAGTCAACTGTGCAAGAAGTTCAAAATCTGCACCAGCCATATTGATTTGTGAACGTACGGCTTTTAGTTCACCTTCAGCACTAGCAATCACAGCTTCAATTTCGTCATACTCTTTTTGCTCTTTAAATGAAAGTTTACGCTTAGTTGCTATCATACGAGGTTTTTCTTTCGGCGCAGTTTTAATCTCATTTACCACTGTTTTATTATCTTCTGCCCGCTTATCTAAAATCGCTTTGTAATCTAAATATCCACCAATATATTGCGTTAATTTACCATTTTCCTCATAAGCAAAAACCTTATCTGCTAAACGATCAATAAAATATCTGTCATGCGAAACAAATAAAATTGCCCCATTAAAATTGTCAATAAAATCTTCCAATATCGCTAATGTTTGAATATCCAAATCATTTGTTGGCTCATCAAGCAATAATACATTTGGTTCGCTCATCAAAATTCTAAGCAAAAATAAACGTCTTTTCTCCCCACCGGATAATTTTGCAATTGGCGTCCATTGCAAATTCCCCGGAAATAAAAACAGTTCCATCAATTGACTTGCGCTAAGCTTTGTTCCATCAGCCATCGTCATAAAATGCGCCGCTTCGCGAATATACTCAATCGCACGCAATCTTTCATCCATATCCACATTACTTTGACAAAAGTATCCGATTTTAACGGTTTGCCCAATTTTTATAATGCCATTTGTCGGTTCAATTTTTCCAGCAATTAAATTAAGTAACGTTGTTTTTCCCGAACCATTTTTCCCAATAATCGCTACCCGGTCATTTCTCAGGACAATATAGGAAAAATCATCGATAATTTTCTCACCATTTACTTCATAGCTGACATTTTCAAGCTCAATTACCGTTTTACCGAGACGCGTAGAACCCAAACTCATTTCCATTTTAGCGTTTTGAATGTCAACTTTTCTATTACTTAATTCTTCAAACCGTTCAATTCTCGCTTTTTGTTTTGTCGAACGAGCTTGTGCACCACGACGCATCCATGCTAATTCTGTACGCAATAAATTCTGACGTTTTCTTTCACTTGCCTCTTCTTGTTCTTCCCGCATCATTTTTAACTCAAGAAAATTTGTGTAATTTCCCGTATATGTATAAGCTTTTCCTTTATCAAGCTCAAGAATCTTTGTCGAAACTTTATCTAAAAAGTAACGATCATGCGTAATCATCAAAAGTGCACCTTTTGCTTTTTTCAAATATTCTTCTAGCCAACAAATTGTTTCACTATCCAAATGATTCGTAGGTTCATCTAAAATCAATAATTCACAAGGCTGAATCAAGGCACTCGCAAGTGCTACCCGTTTCGCCATTCCACCAGAAAGCTGCCCCGCCTTTAGATTATAATCACGTATTCCAAGTTTCGTTAGAACAGTCTTCGCATCACTTTCAATTTGCCATCCATCCAACTCATCAATCTTTTGACTTAAATTGAGCAATTGTTGTTGTATTTTTTTATCTTCAGCCGCTTTTTCGCTAATCGACAGCAACATTTCATACTCACGCAACACTTGCATTAATGGATCAGTGCCTTTAAAAACTTCCATCAAAATTGTATTTTCTGCATCCAACTCACTATCTTGCGCTAAATACCCAACCCGCATCGTCTTCGCTTTTATCAAGTTTCCCGAATCCGCCGGAAGTAGCCCGGCAATCGTCTTGATAAAAGTGGACTTTCCCGTTCCATTTACACCAACAATTCCAATTTTGTCCCCTTCATCAATACCAAAACTAATATTTTCAAATAAAGTTTTATCACCATACGTTTTCGTTAAATTTTCAATTGATAAAATCATCTAATAACCTCTTTGCAAACTAAAATTCTTTAATTATTATAACATAATCCCGCTTACTTCGTTGAATGCTTTAAATAACACCTTTAATATGGGACAATAAAATAATATTCTATATATTTCATTCGATAAATAGTAACAATTGAGAACAATTGGGGACGTTCCTTTTTTGTCAACATCTCGCTATAATACCTCTTGATATTCCTGTTGCTCGTTCTATCTCTCTTATTGATAATCCTAATTTTTTCAACTTTCTCAAAATTTTATTTCGTTCTATTATTTCAAAACTTCCTATCCTATGCGGCTCCATATTATTCGTAGTCTTTATGATTATCTGGCGAATTTCTTGTTCACTTAGTTTTTTTCGTCCGCTTACTTCAAATTCATTTTCTACTATCTTTTCATGAGCTTTTTCCCATTCTTTTATTCCTAACATTTCTAATGATAATTTTACATCCACAAATTCTTGTTTACCTCTATATTCATTAAAACTACTATATTTGTAGTTTTCTAATCTTTTTACAATTCCCGCTTTCAATGGGTTTTGATGTATATATACAATCAAAGGAATGAAGTATTCATCAATTTCTACTACTTTACTTTTGTATCTACTTCCTATTAAAGCTCCGCTTCTTTGATATTTTTTATTAAATTTCATTACGTATTTTGTTAATAATCTCTTTATTATTGCTGATATATCCCCTAGATGGGCTTCTTTCAATAGAATATGTACATGATTTGCCATTAAACAATATGCATGAATCTCAAACTGCATTTCTTGTTTTAATTTTTTGATGATTTCCAGCATATATTCAAAATCTTGCTCTTCCTCAAAGATATTTTGATGATTAATTCCCCTAAATACTACATGATAAAATCCACTCTTACTTAACCTTCTTGCTTCGCGCGACATTTTATCACCTCTCCGTCCCAATTATATTCAAGTGTATTATTAGTGACAAAAAAGGAACGTCCCCCTTGTTCTTAGGAACGTCCCCCTTGTTCTTAGTACAAGCGTTGACGGAATCATTTAACCACCTCATTGTTTGCAAAACTTCTTTTTATGTGCACCAAGCCGAATCAATTCATCATAAAGCTGCTTTATCCCCGGATGCCCAATTAAGTAATACTTATCATTAGCGGAAATCAGCAGTAGTTTTCTTTGGTAATAATGATTAAAAACAAGTGCTTTTTTATCATTTTTCAAGCGATAACGTCCTGTTCCCAATCCGGGAACACCTGCACCTGATTCACGCCATACCGGTTCCCACTCACTTTCAAAATCTACAAATCCTATTTCCATACCACTTATTTGAACATCATCAGATGAAAGATATGCGTTTATATGATATGTATTTCCATCTATCTGCCATCCACTATTACACACTGGAATTAAACCAATAAACAAAAAGAGGCATATAAAAAGAAAGAATAAAAAAATAGAGAAAATCTTTGCTATACGGCTTGCTACTATCCTATACAAAAAAACAGAAAAAATAAAAGGGATAATCTCAAAAAAAATTAACAATGCTGTTGCGAAAAAATTTCCCGTAATATACATTACATTTAATGCTTCTAAAAATCCAATCTGATACTCCATAGTATCCCTCCCAGATTTAGTATTCTTTGTTTATCTTTACTCAGATAAAATTTCAAAGTCTTTTACCTTTGCACCCAATTCGATCAATTGATTATAAAGATTTTCTATCCCTATATGACCGATAAGATAATACTCTCCATTTGTTTCAATGAGTAATTGCTCTGATTGTTCTAAATGTTGAAATACTACCGCCTGCTTTTTGTTTCTTAATCTACATTTTCCTGCCAATAGACCTGGAATACCGACACCGCATATACGAAACTGTGGACTCCATTCACTCTCTTTTCCGATAAGAGCAATTTGAGTCAAAGATATTTTGATTTTTCTTTTTATTGTAAAAGCTTTTATCTCTAAAATGTCCTCCTCAATCCTCCATCCACTTTGAAAATTCTGAATTGCAAAAAGTACCAACGGCATAATAACTCCAAAAATTACAATAAGCCATATTATAAAATCATCCTCTGGTACATAAAAACGGCAAATAATAATCGGCATAATAAATAAGAGAATACTAAGTACCGAAAATGCTTTGTTATTTGAAATAAATATTGCTTTTACTGAATCACACCAATTGAGTTTATATTGCACAAAATCACCCCTTCTAAAATCATCCTAAATAGATAACTACTTAAATACTATTTAAAGTTTATCCTAAAATTACACCCTCCTTCTATATAAAAAACCACCCACTTTCTCCAATAGAAAATGAGCGGTTACACTATTAGCTCCAGACAGTCCAAGTGTCCATGTACAGACTGCTCTTCATCACTTCATTATTTTTTCGCTATAATCTTACTGTTTCCCCACAAAGATACTTTATCTGTAATAATCTACATAAATTTTACAAGTTATGCTTTTATTATATATTTTCCACTTTTATTTGTAAATATTTTTATTCAATGTAAAAATTTATGTATTTTGCAATAAAAAATGACTCTATAATCAATGTAGTGATTTTGAAATTCATCACGACCATCCCTTTATTATAGAGCCACTTTTTCTAATCTACTTTGAAGCAGTTATTCTGTTGTATAAATTTATTAAAAAATAATCACTATTTTTAGCAAATTAGCTGAAAATTTATCTTATGAATTATATTGCTAAGCCTCTCCAACTAACTTGCCTATTTATTTTATTGAGCCAGCTTCTTCTGGTCTCTTTTCAATATATCGGATAAACTCCTCAAACTCTATCGCGGGACTGTAAAGATAGCCTTGATAGTTTAAACATCCTAATTTTTCTAATTCAACTCGCTGATTTTCAGTCTCTACATATTCAGCTAAAACAGTAAACCCAAGTGTATGCGACAACGCAATGATAGAAGAAACAATTTCTTTCGATCTTGGATTCTCCATGATTTTTTTTACCAGTGTTCCATCTAGCTTCACCATATCAAATTGATTCACTTGCAAATACTTTAATGAAGTATGTCCCATAGAAAAATCATCAATGGCTAGCTGAAAACCTCGTTTGCGAATTCGTGCAAACATCGCTTCTGTATCCTCATCACAACATAAAGCAGTTTGTTCAGTAATTTCTAAACAGATACTTCCTTTTTGAACCGACTTTTTCTTAGAAAC
This sequence comes from Anaerosinus sp., assembly GCF_965318445.1. NCBI lineage: Bacteria > Bacillati > Bacillota > Negativicutes > Selenomonadales > Sporomusaceae > Anaerosinus > Anaerosinus sp. Next base: position 18,396 of record NZ_CBDNNH010000018.1, read on the forward strand.
CTCATCTAAAAACTTTTCAAAAGTTGTATCTTGTATTGTAATAGCCGATACATTGATACAAATTTTTAATGGCTCTTTTCGGTTGAAATTAATAAATTCCATATCATGCACTGCTCGCACAACAACGAATTTTTCTAAATCTTTTAAAAAACCTGCTTCTTCCGCTAATTTTATCATTAATGGCGGATAAATCATCCCTAAAAATTCATGTTCCCAGCGCAATAAAGCCTCTGCTCCTACACATTGCTGTGAATGATTATACTGAGGTTGATAAAAAAGCTTTAATTTTTTTTCTTTTAACGCTTCATTTAACTCAACAAGCAGTGCTTTTGCTAACCTCCCACGCTGATCTTGTAATTGTGTTAAAATAATATTTTTATTTATTTGCTCATTTTTTTGTAAAGTATCAATTAAATCTTGCAAATAATTTTTAGATATACGAATTTTTTCTGCGTCATATACCCGAATGAACGGACGATAAATGAATGTACCTACAAGCAAAATGATGCCTTGTAACACTGCTCCCATGTACGACTCCGTTGCAAAATAACCTGAAAAAAATATTGGCATCGTCCAATGAATATCATGTGTTATCACAGGAACAAGTCCTATACTTACGGAAAAATAGGCAATACAATAGCCAATAATCGGGACACCAATAAACGGAATAAATAAAATAGGATTAAATACAGTAGGTAACCCAAATACTAAAATTTCACTTACATTAAAAAGTATCGGTACTGCCGCAATTTTTGCTATTCCACGGCTGCTCTTCCGTTTGCTAAAGAAAAAAACCGCCAACAATAAACATGTCGAAGTTCCACACCCGCCCATAAGAATATAAATATTAAAAAATTCTTTCGTCAAAATTTCATGAGGGATCCCCCCCATGCTAGTTACAGGAACATTAAGGACTACCGTTGAAGGAAATAAATGCTGTGCAACTCCTTCCAAAACATTACTTCCATGAACACCCAAAAACCATAAAAAAGTAGTAGAAAAAACCCAGCAAATTCCGCCCAAAAAGGACCTGCCTTCTTGAGAAAATAACAAGTTAGCTATCTGTAAAAAAAAATCTTGAAATGAAGAATATCCTAATCCTTGTACAACAACTGCGTTTATGCTCGCACAAGGAAAAATAATGAACAAGATCGGAAAGATTTCCGAAATTGCTTTATTTATATTACTGTCTACACCAACTGAAGAAAATTTATAATAACACTTTTGAGAAATATTTTTTCCATATTGATAGAAAAGAACTGGAATGATTGCAGATACGATGCCAGTAAACACCCCTAAAGCACCAAATGAAGTCAAATTAAAATTATTTCCTGAAGCGCCTGTAAAAATAAAAAAGCAAGCAACTGCTGTTAATGGGATTCCATACTTAGAACCGTATAATTCTATATTATCTCTCGCATATACACTGCTAATTGCTAACATAATGTAAAGTGCCAACATCCCAAAAGTAGCATCATAGATATAATTCATAATGTTTAAAACAACACCATTGCCAAATGAAGATAAAAAACTTTGATATTCTTGAACAGGAATATTTTTGCAGATTAGAATGAATGAGCCAATCAATACAATTGGTATTGTCATTACTAGTCCATTTCGTATGGAGCTTATTACAGGAAATTTTTCAATAGTCTCAAATAAATTCAAAATCTTCTGATACATCAATTCACCCACCATCGTCCAATATATTCCTTCTTCTTTTCTCGACATTATCTTACCATATATTACTTAATAGATAAATAAAAAAATGATAGTTGAGGCGAGAAATGATTTGCCCAACTATCATTTTTTTATATTTTTTTACTTTGTGCATGCACTTCATCTTGATACTGTTTCCCCATAGCAATCCATTTTGCCCATGAATTTTCACTATTGGCAAACGAATTTAATATTTTAGTTTGAATCGCATGTGCTCCGCCAAGAATATTGAAATTTTCTACAATAAAGCAATAAATTAAGCATCCTAGGCTTACTAACCCAATGCTAATTAAAATCTCCCATATCGAAGGGAAGTATCCTGTGCCATGATAACTCAGCATAGAAGTAAATGTATAATTCATACGATTTAAAATTACGCCACCTACTGTTAAAGTCCCGTAAATGACTAACCATGCCCGTTGATTTGCCAGCGAACTAAAAATGATTGCTATCGGAATAAATATTCCTGCCACCATTTCTAACCAAAACATATTACTAGAAAATGATCCATCAAATAAAAATGCAATTTTGTCATTCCAGTATAGATCACCAAATCGAATCAGTACATAAGCAATCATAACTCTGCCACCTACACGAGACAACATTTTCAACACATCTACTGGAATCGTATGCGAATATGCTCTTCTTGCTAATTCTGTTTCCAAGCATAACATCGCTGAGCCAACGAAAAATGAAGAAAGTAAAAAGTAAAGCGGCATCAATTCACTCCACCAAATCGGATCCATTTTTGATTTCATGATTAAAAATAATCCGCCCAAAGTCGCTTGATGAATTACCGGAAAAATTAGCCCAATGAAAATTAAAAAGGGAACAATTTTCATGGCGATTTTATTTACTCTTTCACTAATTCTCTCTGTAACAATTTCACAAAAGAATTGTAATCCAGCTACTGTTATATAAATAGATACACAAACTAATACCGCAAATAAAACTGAAGTATATCCCATTGATACCATTGGACGCCAAAAGTTATGCCATTGACCAATATCAAGGAGTAATCCAACCATAACTAAGATATAACCAAACAAAGAAGTTAACAACGCACCGCGTGCAACTTCTTCATACTTTTGATAGCGAAAGCTATAAACCAATAACGCAGAACCATATCCACCACCGGCAAGTGCTACCCCTACCATATCATCAAAAGCAATCCATAAGCCCCACGGCCATTGATCATTTAAGTTTGTTACCAGACCGAATCCTGTTAAGAGACGAACTACAATAATTGCCGCGCATATCGCTACAAATCCAGTTAATATAAATCGAATCGGCGTAATTGTAAACTTCCAACCTAAAAAATCTAGTTGTTTATATGTGCGCCCCATATCTATCCCCTCCTACTCTTCTTGTTGTTTTTCTTTTTCCAATTTACTTCTTCTATTACTATAGTAAGCAAGACCAGCCAAAAAAGCTCCCCAACCAACTGCTAAAAACGGTACTTTTGATAAATAACGCTCTGTATACGTAGATGGTGGTATCGATTCTAAATGCGTTTTAAAACCAAGCTTTTCAAAGTCAACATCTGAAATATACAGCCAGTTTGTCCCACCAACTTCAGTCGCTCCATAAATTTTTTGTATATACTTTGCATCACTATGAATTCTACGCTCAGCTTCTTCTAATAAATCATCACGATTACCAAATGTCATCACATTCGTTGGGCAAACACCAACACAAGCCGGCGCCTCTCCATGCGCAATCCTCGACGAACACATTTGACACTTCGTTACAAAAGGCAGCGCTTTTTCCCATTCATATTTAGGAACATCAAAAGGACATGCTACCATACAATATCGACAACCGACACATAAATCCGGATAATAAACCACCGCACCATTTTCATCCTTTTGCAAGGCTTTCGAAAAACAAGCAGATGCACAAGCTGGCTCAAGGCAGTGCATACATTGTTGTTTAACAAAACGCCATATAGGATTCCCCTGATTGTCTTTTATTTCGTGTTTTGTTACAATCGTCCAGTTTTTATCATTTAAAACCGCTTCTTTTCCAGTCTCATTTGTCGCCGGTTTTTCTTTATTAAAATCAGTTCCATTCCACAATTTGCATGCTACAGTGCAGCTGCCACAACCAATACATTTTGTTAAATCTACTAATACCCCTTTCGTCGTAGACATCTTTTTCACCTCACATCACTTATTTTTTTATTGTCAATTGATGACTTCTATCCGTATAATGCGTATGCAATAATTGCTCAGCTTTTTCACTCAGTGGTTTTTCTAAAAATTGATCATATAAATCTTGCACTTCTTTATTTTTATGACTTAAACGCTTTATGCTTCTCTTACTATCCAGTTTATATAAATTTTGCATTCTTAAAGTTCTTACTTCATCACTTGGTGGCAGGGAAGTTCTTGGCTGTCCACCACCAGCAATACAACCGCCTGGGCAAGCCATAAATTCAACAAATTGCCAAGGTGCCGTATGATTACGAATTCTCTCCATAATAATACGCGCATTTTTTAAACCGCTGCATACTGCAACTTTTACTTCACCAACACCCGGTACATTTGCCGAGGCTTCTTTTACCCCTGCTAATCCGCGAACTGCCTGCCAATCTAATAACACTTCCGGCGGATCTTGCTTTGTTACCAACCAATATAAAGTACGAACTGCAGCTTCCATTACTCCACCTGTAGTACCAAAAATTTTTCCTGCCCCTGTACCTTCTCCTAGAATTGAGTCGTATTCAGTATCTTCGAGTGTAGTTAGATCAATATTATTCATTTTTATCAATCTCGCTAATTCGCGTGTAGTTAGGACATAATCCACATCACGAATATTTTTATCCCCCAACATTATTCCTGCTGCATTCATTTCGGGACGATTACATTCGTATTTTTTTGCCGTACAAGGCATGATAGAAACAGAAACAATATCTTTCGGATGAATGTTTTTATGCTTCGCATAATAAGTTTTTGTTAATGGACCAAGCATTTGTTGTGGTGATTTACAGCTTGATAAATGTTCCATAATATCGGATCCAAAGTATTCACAAAATTTTACCCATCCCGGACAACACGAAGTAAATTGAGGCAGCTTATTCGGTTCTTTCAGCACTCGATGAACAACTTCCGATGCTTCTTCCATAATTGTTAAATCTGCCGAATACGTTGTGTCAACAACCGCATCAAATCCTATCTTTTTTAGTGCAGCTACTTGTTTTCCCTCAACGATTGTACCCGCTTCAAGTCCAAATTCCTCCCCTAATCCAACCCGTGTTGCTGGTGCGGTTTGCACGATGACAAATTTAGTCGGGTCATTTAATGCTTTTACTACCTCGTTAATGTTTGATTTTTCCGTGATTGCTCCCGTTGGACACCACAAAGTACATTGTCCGCAATGCACACAAGGGGTATCATCCTTTATCGGTAGTTCATAGCTTCCATATACACTCATTACATTTTGGCAAACTTCCAAACATTGACCGCATAAAATGCATTTCGCATCATCGCGCATAATTGATGGATTCTTGCTATCAATTGCAATTCTGCCTTTTACTTTTATCGGATAGTTTTTTGATCCTTCGTATTGATTCGGCATCCAACCAGTACCTCCAGAAGGTTTGCCGCTACATCCTGCTGCTAATACACTAGTTCCTAAAACACCTGTACTGCTTACCAACTTTAAAAAATTTCTTCGCGAAATTTTATTTTTCATTTCATTCCCCTCCATTTCTTTAAGATAAATATCTTAAAATAAAAAACCATAACATCCTCGTATATTACTGATAGTAACTACGTATAGTTATGGTGTCATTAATATTATTAATAACCAAATAATACTAAAATAACTTTTACTTATCTTAATTATTAAAAAAAATTAATCATCATAACTTTTCTCTTATAAACTCTAGTTATAATTATATTTCATTTGATTATATTTTATTAGCTAATATATAAATACAATTTATATATTAGCCGAAAAAAATTTTTCTTTCGCTATCGCTTACATTATAACTCTAGAAAACAAAAAAGTACAGAGGAAAAATTCCTCTGTACTTTTACTACATCATTGTAAAACTATTTTTTATCCTCAAATACTTGCTGAGCACTAGAAGACCAAACTTGCAATCCACTATTATTAGCATTTTGCACACGAACTTGTACGGCATATTCATCGCCAATAACTTTAAAGTTTTCCACAATAAAGCAGTAGATTAAACATCCTATAGAAATTAAGCCAATACTCACGATAAACTCCCAAACCGATGGGAAATAGTTTCCGTTAGTATACATTGAAGTAAATACGTTATTCATCCGATTTAAGACAACTCCACCAACCGTTAGCCATGAGTAAAGCATCAGACCACGTCTAGTATTCACAATTGAACTAAAAATTAGACAAATCGGTATAATAATACCAAACACCATTTCCACAATATATAAATTACTTTGCAAGCTGTTTTCCAATAATAATCCCCATTGATTTTGAACTGTAAGATCATAAAGTTTTAGTAAAAGATATGCCACCATAACTCTTCCACCAACACGTGTTAAACGTTTTAGCACATTATGAGGAACTTCATGTGCATATCCTCTTCTCGCTAAATCAGTTTCCACACAGACCATTGCTGAGCCAACGAAGAAGGATGAAAGTAAGAAATACAGCGGTAAAAACTCACTCCACCAAAGTGGATACATTTTCGCTTTAAACAGCAAAAACAAACCACCTAGTGAGGATTGATGCATCATTGGGAAAATAAGCCCGATAATAATCAAAATCGGTAAAATCTTTAATACTTTCAAATGATAACTCTTAGCAATACGCTCTGTTAAAACTTCGCAAAACTCTAAACTAAGTATCGTTGTATAAATAGAAACACACCAGAAAACTTCAAATAAAACGGAGCTATACCCCCATGAAACGAATGGACGCCAGAAATTATACCATTGTCCAATATCTAAAAATAAACCAACCATAACTAAGATATAGCCAAAGAGAGATGTTAAAAGAGCACCTCTGGCAACTACTCTGTATTTTTTGTAATCAAAACTATGTACTAATAACGCTGTAGAATAACCACCGCCGGCAAGTGCAACTCCTGTCATGACATCAAATGCAATCCAAAGTCCCCAAGGTGTTTCATCAGTCAAATTTGTAACATACTGATATCCCGTAACAAGTCTTACTATGATTGTCCCCAAACAAATAAGTGCTAATCCCGTTAAAAAAAAACGCATAGGGGTAATTGTAAAAGTCCATCCTAAAAGCTCAAGCTGTCTGTACTTCTTCTCCATAAATAGCATCCTTTCCATAGCAAGCAATAACAAAAAATACATATCGTAATACATCAACAATACTAATTATCATATGACTGCTATTTCTACATTTTCATCAAAATATAATCCCCCAAAGTAACACTATAAGCGAAAAATTCTCTGCTTTTCATACAGCTAATGCATTAAGCAAACAAATAGTGTCTTTCTCCTCTTCCTAAAACCACTATTCGCTATCATGATAAAAACCACTAAGGTTCAGATGGAGTAACAACTCCATCTGAACCAAGTTTACTTTATAGCAAACAAAGCCCTTAGTTCTTATCGTGCCTTCATGCTGCTGCTTTGACGCCAGTGAAAATTAGAACATTTATATATTGCCATGCGACTCCTCAAGAACTTTTTCTTCCGCCTCAGTATCAGATTGCAATTTATTATTTCTATTGAGCACATTGAAATTATCAACAAGAAAACAATAAACTAAAGTTGCCATGGATACAATCGCCAAAGTCACAGCAAACTCCCATATCGATGGAATATAAACACTCTGTAAATGTCCATACATCGAAGTAAATACCGTATTCATACGGTTGATCACTAGACCAAGACATGTCAATACTCCATAAAGCATCAAACCATTACGCGTTTCACCATATTTACTAAACACAATCATAATCGGTAAAATAAGCCCGACTAGCATTTCAGTAAGGAAAAAATCACTTTCTAGATTACCATAAAAAACTAAGCCAAGCTGTCCACGCATAAATAAATCAAAAACTTTTAGTCCTAAATAAGCAAGCATCACTTTTCCGCCTAGCCTTGCTATGCTTGTTAAGACCTCTACCGGAACATCATTTTTGAAGAATTTACGTGTCAGCCAGTTTACCACACATACAGTTGCCGGTCCGACAAAGAAGGATGACATCAAGAAAAAAATGGGTAAATATTCACTCCACCATAAAGCATACATTCTTGATTTTGCTAATAAAAATAGCCCACCCAAGGAAGCCTGATGAAACGTTGGAAACAATACCCCTAAAATTAATAAGAACGGTAAAGCTTTTTTAAAATATTGATGAAAACATTTCCCGAATTTTTCCGTGAAAATTTCACCAAATTCTAACACTTGAATGCTCGTATAAATCATAATACACCAAAAAATTTCAAATAGTACAGAATCATGTCCCCAGGATACAAAAGGACGCCAAAAATTGAGCCACTGTCCAATATCTAAAATCTCAGCTGTCATTACCCAAATATACCCTACTAGGGAAACCAATAAGGAACATCTAGCTACAGATTGATACTTTTCACAATGCAAAATGTGTGCTAAAAAAGCTGTAGAATAACCTCCACCGGCTAAAGCAACTCCAGTAAATACATCAAAGGCTATCCATAATCCCCATGGCCATGCATCACTTAAATTAGTAACAATGCTGAATCCTGTTAAAAGTCTGGTAACAATAATCCCCGCACCAATTAAAACAAATGCTGTCAATAAAGCTCTAAAAGCTGTAATTGTAAAAATGAGTCCGTGAAATTTTATAATGTTTGGTTTACTCATGGTCGTTAGCATCTCTTTCCTTTTCTAATTTGTTCCGGCGTTTTGTATAAACTGCCATTGCCGTTAACAACATACCCCAGCCAACTGCCAAAAATGGAACTTTAGACAAATAGCCTTTCGTATAATCAGAAGGAGGTGTCGTTTCTAAATTCATTTTAAACCCAAGCTGTGCAAAATCAACATCGGAAATATAGAGCCAATTTGTCCCGCCAACTTCAGTTGCACCATATATCTTTCTTACATATTTATTATCTGAACGAACAATTCGTTCCGCTTCTGCAAGCAGATCATTACGATTTCCAAATTTCATTACCGAGGTTGGACATACATCTACGCAAGCTGGTGATTCACCCTTGGCAATACGCGTTGAACACATCTGGCATTTCGTTACGAGCGGCATCGGTTTTTCCCATTCGTATTTTGGTACATCAAATGGGCAGGCTATCATACAATAACGACACCCTACACACAAATCAGGATAATAAACAACTGCCCCATTTTCATCCTTTTGCAGTGCTTTTGAAAAACAAGCAGATGCACAAGCCGGCTCACTACAATGCATACATTGTTGCTTAATAAACCGCCAAACTGGCTCACCATTTTTCGTTACGACATCTTTTTTATTTACAATCGTCCAGTTTTTATCGTTTAACTTTACCTGATGTCCAAGCGCTGGTTTTTCTTCATTAAAATCAAGTTTATTCCAAAGCTTGCAAGCAACTGTGCAACTTCCACAGCCAATGCATTTCGTCAAATCTACTAATACGCCTTTATCCTGTGCCATTCATCTCACTCCTAAAAATAAAGTCATCCGATAACAAAATCATTTCTAGATGATAATCTACATTTTTACAGATCTTTTTTCGCTGTAAACAGATTACTTTTGTCCTGATAGTGCGTATGCAGTAAATGCTCCGCTTTTTCACTCAGCGGTTCTTGAAAAAATTCTTTATATAAAGTATTGATTTCATCATTTTGATAGCTCAATCGCTTCTTCGATTGCTGCGCATCCATTTTATAAAGGCTTGCAATTCTAGCAGTTCGAACATCATCCGTTGGTGGAACTGCACTTTTCGGCTGCCCGCCGCCGCCGATACAACCCCCAGGACAAGCCATAAATTCGATAAATTGCCAAGGCGATTTCTTTTCTCTAACCTGCTTTAAAATTACACGTGCATTTTTTAATCCATGACAAACAGCAACCTTTACGGTTCCAAAGCCCGGTACATCGACTGTAGCTTCTTTTACACCTTTTAACCCACGAACTTCCTGCCAATTTAGTAATGATGCCGGTGGGGTTTTCTTCGTTGCATAGTAATAAAGTGTTCTTACCGCCGCTTCAGTTACACCGCCAGTTACGCCAAAAATTTTACCTGCTCCAGTACTCTCGCCAAGAATAGAATCATATTCCTGATTATCTAAATTTGTCATATCAATTTGCTTCAATTTTATCAATCTTGCCAATTCACGAGTCGTCAATACGAGATCAACATCCATCATATGCTCATTGCCAATCTCTTTACCACTCGCATTCATTTCTGAGCGTTTTGCTTCAGCCTTTTTCGCTGTACACGGCATAATTGCTACAGAAACAATATTTGCTGGATTAATTCCCATTTTAGTTGCATAATAGGTCTTTGCCACAGCACCAAGCATTTGTTGTGGCGATTTGCAGCTTGACATATGCTCTAGTAAATCAGGATAGTAATACTCACAGAATTTCACCCACCCAGGACAGCAGGATGTAAACTGTGGCAGAGTATTCTGAACATTTTTTAAACGATACAGCACTTCTGCCGCTTCTTCCATAATTGTCAAATCAGCCGAAAAACAAGTATCAAGCACAGCATCAAACCCAAGCGCTCTTAAAGCTGCAACTTGTTTTCCTTCAACAATACTGCCAGGCTCCATGCCAAATTCTTCACCAAGAGCAACTTTCGTTGCTGGTGCAGTTTGGACAATCACATATTTATTCTGATCTTCTAATACTTTTACCACATCTGTAATATTATTTTTTTCAGTAATTGCGCCAGTTGGACACCATAAACTGCATTGTCCACAATTCACACAAGGAATATCTTTTTTTAATGGTAATTCATAACTGCCATAAACACTCATTACCTTTTTACAAACTTCGATACATTGTCCACAAAGTATGCATTTTGAATCATTTCGCTCAATAGATACATTGCTTGAAGCAATGGCAATGCGCCCTTTTACCTGAGCTTGCCAATTTCCTGTTCCTTCATACTGAGATGGAATCCAGCCTTTACCACCAGCTGTTTTACCGCTACACCCAGCAGCTAATATCCCTGTGCCAAATAATCCCGCTCCTCCAACCAACTTTAAAAAATTACGTCTTGAAAGTCTATTGCTACCCATGATAAAAGAAAATCCTCCATTCTAGATAAAATACACACCGTTTCGGCAATTATCCCTAAAACTAACCAATAGAAAATCTCTACAAATTTTCAAAATAATTGTATTATTCGTTCTATTAAAGGGAATAATTATCTCAACCAGCCACATTTTATCTCGCATGGAGGTTATATATGAAATTAAATGATATTAACTTAGTCGGTCAAATTGCCGATTTGAAAGAAACGGAATATAAGAATTCACTTATTTTAGCTAGTCTAATCGAACTTTTAATCAGCAAGAATATCTTTACTCAAAAAGATCTAACACAAAAAACAAATGAGTTAGATTTTCTCGCTGAACTACAAATACATTTAAAAAACAATACTAAAACTTCACTATAATGATAAATCAATTTTATCATACCATAATTCTGTTTGTCTATAGATAAACCCCTATGTGAAAAACTTATCTTAGTACATAAGCAAAGAGGAAATCCATAGAAAAACGCTCAAAAAATCTACAGAAAAAGGGCATAATCAACTTTGAATATTAGTTGATTATGCCCTTTTATTTTTAAGGTTACTCATTCTTAGAATTATCTTCTTTGCGATCTGCAAAGTCCGCTTCTTCTTCGAAATTCTTGGTAAGCGGATGATTGACTTTAATCAAAATTCTCGTTATGCGAACATTGTCTACTTCCTCAACAATAAACTCATCGCCCTCGTAAATGATTTTATCATCAATTACTGGAGGCATTTCAATTCTTGAATATAACCATCCACCAATCGTATCGAAGCTTTCTGAATCTAAATTTATTTCTAATTCATCATTAATTTCTTCTAACAATAATCTTGCATCTACTGAATACGTATTATCATCACGCTGCTCGATAAATGGTCGCTCTTCATCAAATTCATCTTGAATTTCTCCGACGATTTCTTCTAATATATCTTCAACTGTTACCATGCCAGCTGTGCCACCATATTCATCGACGACAATCGCAATCTGTGCCCGATGTTTTTGGAGCAATTTTAGCAAATTACTAAGTGGCATAGATTCCGGAACAGCAGTAACTTTTCGTGTCAAACTCCGAATATCCATATCCTTTTCGCCCGTTGATAGCGCTCTAAGCAAATCTTTTATATGCAAAAAGCCAATAATATTATCTTTGTCAGGATCACAAACCGGATATCTTGTTAAATGCTCTTCCAGCGCAATTTTCATATTTTCTTCAAAAGGGTCCTCGGCATACATACAAATCATATCCGTACGAGGAATCATCACTTCTCTAACATTGCGCTCGGCAAAATCGAAAATATTATCAACAAACGTTAACTCCGTCTGATCGATATAGCCCTGCTTATGACTTTCCTCCATCAAAATCCGAATCTCTTCTTCTGTATGTGCAGCTTCCCCCTCATTAGAAACCTGAATACCGACTAATCTTAAAATCCAATTCGCAACGTGATTTAAAAACCACACAGCAGGATACATCAATTTATAAAACATAATCATCGGAATAGCTACCCATAAAACTACACCTTCAGCCTTCTGAATTGCCAATGATTTAGGAGCTAACTCGCCTAAGACAATATGAAGCGCAGTAATAAAAGAAAATGCAACTGCAAAGGATACCGTATGACTAAGTTCAGGTGAAAGACCTAAACTATTGGTAATTGGATCAATAAGCCTAGCTACCGCTGGCTCCCCAATCCAGCCTAAACCAAGGGACGCTAAAGTAATTCCCAATTGCGTAACCGATAAATACGCATCTAAGTGCTCTACTAAATTTTTTGCATATTTTGCTCTTGTATTCCCATCATGTACTAACGTATCAATTCTTGACGAACGAACTTTAACAATGGCAAATTCCGCAGCGACAAAAAAGCCGTTAAGTGCAACTAAAAAAGCAACTAAAAGTAAATTAAGTATTGCGGACGTATAATCCAAAAATTTCCTATCTACTCATCATCACATGAGCAATAGGGTTCACCTCCTAAAAATCTTCTATTCTTTATTATTTCTATTTTCTTTTTTCACATGATTTCGATTGGTTGGCCTTCGTCTAAAATCTACGATTTTCCCTTGTAACAATTGTTTTGGTTTTATTTCAATCTGTAAGCGCTCTGCAAAATCAGAAATCTTTTTTATTTCTTTTGGCGCCACAAGCGAAATACTTTGCCCCTTCTTGCCAGCTCTACCCGTACGTCCGGCACGATGAGTATAAACGCTTTCATTATCACCAACATCATGATGAATGACAAAATCAATATCAGGGATATCCAGCCCACGTGCTGCGACATCCGATGCAATCATTAATGTTACTTTCCCCTTGGTAAAATCATCAATCGCTTTTTTACGTTCTATTTTATTTGCATCGCCTGCTAAGCTACCAACCTTTAATCCATGATAAAGAAGTTTTTCTGTTACTATTTTTATATCATGCGTTTTATTGACAAAAACTAAACCTCGTTTTATTTCTAACCCACGAGTAATTTTTCGTAACACATCTATTTTATCACGAAAATCCGCAAGAAAATAGCTATGCAGGATATTTTCACTAAGCGTAGTTTCATCCTTTAATAAAATCTCTACTGGCTCTTTAGCAAATTCATCTGCTTTACTAAAGGTTTTTCTTGAAATCGTCGCCGAAAATAACATATATTGCACATCAGCTGGAACTTGTTTTACAAATTGACGAACCATAGCAAAATTTTGATCATCCACCATGCGATCTGCTTCATCCAGGACAACCATTTTTACATTTTTGAACTGTAATTTGCCTTTTTTCTGTAATTCAAGAATCCTGCCAACTGACCCAACGACAATCTGCGGTTTATTTTTAAGTTTATCAATTTGGCGAGAAATATTCGCACCACCAATCAAAGATGCTATTGTAATTTTCTTCTCTGCTTTTTGCATGAGCAATTCTAATTGGCGATAAATTTGCATAGCCAATTCATAAGTAGGCGCCAATACAACCGCTTGTAAAGCGCGATTTTCCATTTCAATTTTTTGTACAATCGGCAATAAGTATGCCAAAGTCTTTCCTGTTCCAGTAGCAGATTTACCAATAATGTTTTTCCTAGTTAAAGCAACAGGCAATACCTCCGCTTGAATTTGCGTAAACGCTTCAAATCCCATTTTTTCAAGACCCAATGCAAGTTGTTCATCCAGTCCAAACTTTAAAAAATTTTCCTTCATCTTTTTCTCCTCATCTATTAAAATCCGGTTTTCCTTTATCATCATTATAGGTTGCCCGACATGACGGATAATTACTACAACCCCAAAACGCACCATTTTTCCCATTCCGAAGCCGTAAATCCCCTTGTTTACACCGTGGACAAAGATGATCCGGTTTTTTTATACTCCCATGATCGTCTTCATAAGTTGCCCGACATGATGGATAGTTGCTACACCCCCAAAACGCACCATTTTTCCCGTTTCGAAGCTGCAATACTCCTTGTTTACAGCGCGGGCATTTCTTTTGCCCCTCATGAATCGGCATTACCATTTGCTTTGCCTTTTCACATAGTGCTTTTGTAAAAGACTCCTGCTCAGCAAGAAAAAGCTTTAACTCAGTATCTCCCGCCGCCATACGATGCAAATGATCTTCCCAAACAGCTGTAGAGTCTGGATAAGTCATTTCATCCGGTAAAGCATCTACCAATAAATACGCCGCCTTAGTTGGGATTAAGGTCTTCTTTTTTCCCTCATTTTGCAAGAAACCTCGTGAAATCAATTCCTTGATAATCGTTGCCCGCGTAGCCTCCGTACCAATTCCATATACATCTTTTAGTTTCTTTTTTGCTTCGGGATTCTTTACATATTTATGTATCTCTTTCATTCCTGCCAGCAAAGTTGCTGCCGTAAATCTTGCCGGCGGACGCGTCGCCTTTTTATCAAAGAACGCTTCTTTACAGAAGACTTCATCCTTTTTCTTCATTTCCGGCAATAATGCATCCTCGTCCTCTTTCTTTTCCTCCGTATCTGCTGCACCATAAAGTTCTTTCCAGCCTAATACTTTAATGACTTTACCACTCGCGGTAAATCGTTCTTTAAGATAATGTACTTCCACTTTTGTCTGCAAATACACATGCTGTGGATAAAATTGTGCGATATAAGCTTGTGCAATAAGTCCATATAATTTTTGTTCTGCTTCCGTGAGCGTGCTAAAATTGCACCTCTCTTGCGTTGGAATAATCGCGTGATGGGCAGAAATTTTCTTATCATTCCAGGCACGGCTTTTTATCCCGGCATCTGCTTTATTCGCCCAAGAAGATATTTGATTTTGATCTAAATTCGCCAAATTTGATAAAATCACTTTTGCATCTTCAAATTGGTTTTCCGGTAAATAGTCACAATCAGAACGCGGATAGGTCGTAAGCTTTTTCTCATACAACTTTTGCGCCGTATCCAAAACAAGCTGTGGCTCAAAGCCAAATCTTTTTCCCGCTAAGACCTGTAATGCTGACAATGAAAACGGCAGTCTTTGTGATTCCTTTTTTTCAGTCGTTTCATATAAAGTAACAACACCTGGTTCATTGTTTGCCCGCTGAAATTTATCAACCAGTGCTTTTGCCGTTACTTCATCAATTAAATGGCCCTCACTATCAAGCCCAATTTGCTCATCCATTGCTTTCCAGTTCGTCATAAACTCGCCATTTTCATGAGCAAACTTTGCTTTAATTACGAAATAGTCTACCGGAACAAAGTTTTCCAATTCACGTTCACGCCTTACTACCAATGCCAATGTAGGTGTTTTTACCCTGCCAATCGGCAATACAATTCTGTGTCCCGCACGTTGTGCCGCTAAAGTATAGGCCCGGGACAGATTCATGCCAATGAGCCAATCTGCTCTCGCTCTAGCCAACGCCGATTGTTTTAAATTTAAAAACTCACTATTCTCCCGCAAACTATGAATTGCCTTTTTTATGCTCTTTTCATCAAGTGCATTAAGTAAAATACGCATCACAGGCTTTGTGTTTTCTACATAATCAAGTACTTCATCAATGAGTAGTTGTCCTTCTCTATCAGGGTCACCTGCATGAACAATTTCATCAGCTCTCGCAATTAATCCCTTAACTATCTCAAATTGTTTTACACATGACTCTGAAACAAGAAGCCTCCACTTTTCTGGAATAATCGGCAAATCTTCCATTCGCCATCGTTTATATTTTTCATCATATTCCTCTGGCTCAGCCTGCCTTAAAATATGCCCGAACCCCCAGGTTACAATTCCATCCTTTGTTTCCAAATAGCCATCTTTCCGAATCACTGGACCAGTCAAACATTTTGCTATTTCAGCCCCCATGCTCGGTTTTTCGGCAATATATAATCTCAAATCAGACACCCCAAAATTTTAAGTAAATAAATGATATAATCCGTAAATTAAAGCCCCAATCCATAGAATTGAAAGTAGTGCAACTCCCCATAGAATATAAGGAAATCTACGCTGCCATCTAGCGCAGTCACGCTGGCAATCCGCCATAACCGACGCTGGCAAAAAATTTGACACCAGCATCATCGCCGCAGGAATAATTGCCATATCATCAATCAAGCCTACAAACGGAATATAATCAGGAATAATATCTATCGGACTAATCAAGTAGCCCGCCAAAATAAACAATATAGTTTTTATTTGCTTTGGTGTTTGTGGATGACGCCAGGCAAAAAATAAAATCAACATATACTTACGCAAAAAATCAAAAATCTGGACAATCTTAACCCAAATTCCATTCTTAACCATTAAATCCACCTACCTAAAGTATACTATCGACATTATATTTTAGTAGTAATAATAATATCATATTATTTCTCTTTTTAGTGCATTAATAAACAATATATTTTATTATTTCCTATTTTTACGAGAAATTTATGACGTTTATTTTGATATGGTAGCATCTGAATGACATTAACAATAAAAAAATTAAGACTTGCATTAAAAATTCTTTATTGCAAGCCCTATAATTTAATCAACCTCATATGATATTCTTTTCTTACTATAAATTTTTATAAATCTATAGTTACTAAGATTTCACTTGCATCTTTAGAATTGACACACTTACTTTACATCTTGTTCTAAGCAAGACTCTAAATCTTTTTCCGGTGTACTTATCGGAGTTAAGCAAAAATTATCTACTAGATATTGAAGGACAGTAGGACTTAAAAATGCAGGCAAAATAGGACCAAGATATATCCCCTTAACATTTAATGATAATAAAGCTAATAAATCTGCAACGGCTTTTTGCTCATACCAGGAAAGAATAATCGATAGTGGTAAGCTGTTTATATCCGTATCAAACGCATCTGCAAGTGCTAAAGCGATTTTAACTGCCGAATAGGCGTCATTACATTGTCCAATATCTAATAACCTAGGCAGTCCATCCAGCTCACCAAAATCTAGTTTATTAAAGCGATATTTACCACAGGCCAAAGTGAGAATTACGCAATCTTTAGGAACTCTTTTTGCAAACTCTGTATAATAATTTCTCCCAGGTCTTGCCCCATCGCAGCCCCCAATAAGAAAGAAATGTCTTATTTTTCCACTTTTTACAGCATCAACAATTTTCCCCGCGTAACTTAACGTCGCATGATGGCCAAACCCCACTAAAATTTCTTTTGGTGTTTGATCTTCAGCAAAACCACCAAGTTCTAGTGCTTTATTTATAACCTCACTAAAATCTTTTTTACCATCAATATTTTTCTTGATATATTTTACGCCATCCCAACCTACCACATTAGTGCTAAATATACGATCTTTGTATGATTCTCTAGGTTTCATTAAACAGTTGGTCGTCATGACGATACATCCAGGAATACTATCAAACTCCTTTTGCTGATCTTGCCATGCACCGCCAAAATTTCCAACCAGATGCTTG
Source organism: Anaerosinus sp. (assembly GCF_965318445.1). NCBI lineage: Bacteria > Bacillati > Bacillota > Negativicutes > Selenomonadales > Sporomusaceae > Anaerosinus > Anaerosinus sp. Next base: position 36,176 of record NZ_CBDNNH010000018.1, read on the forward strand.
TACTTTTTTAACTCTGGATACCCATGACACGGCAACATTTCCCCATGTGTATAGATATTAATTTCTTTCCCTTCAGTTTGTTCCAAAATCATTTCCAAGTCTTTTAAATCATGACCTGAAACAATAATAAACGGTCCTTTTTTTACATTTACATTTACTTTTTGCGGTACAGGATTTTTATATGTCGTCGTATTTGCTTCGTCTAATTTCTGTATCACAGCAACACTCATTTCTCCAGTGCGCATTGTCATCGTGATTAAATCTTGAACTGTTAATTTGTCATTCGTCGTAGCTTCTAATCCTCGAAAATAAAATTCATCTATTTGATCACTATAATACCCTAACTCCCGCGCCTGATGCCCATATGCACTAATACCCTTTAATCCATAAAGAATCGTCTGCCTCAACGACCGTATATCGGGATCTAACCCTTGATCAAACATTATCCCCGCCTGTTTAGCATCCTTTAACATATCTTCTTTTGTATCACTTAGATTATAACTGGCCGCTTGAGGGATATCAGTGCAGCTTCCCACCATATTTCGTACTTTTTCCTTAATTTCTTGCGAATGTTTAAGCAGATGAACATGCACATCAGCATCAAAATTTACATTGGTCAAAGTGGTAAATAAAGAATTTTCCACAAAGCTAACAATAGCTTTGTCAATCTTTTCTCCCCTTTCGATTAGCTTTTTCACATAAAAACTAATGCCTTTTAACTGATAAATAAGTAAATCCTGTAGTCCTGCGATTTCTGGCGTTTTCCCGCACACACCAATTTTTGTACAACCTTTTCCGCCAGCAGTCTGTTCACACTGGTAACAAAACATATCATAACTCATGCGAAGCTTCCCTCCTAATAGTTAAAAATCAACGATTAGTCTTATCAAATCAAATGTTTTTATACGAAAAAATGAAAGGATAATTATTTTTTTAATGACCCTGTTGCAGGATTGTCTATCAAATCTCCATTTTTCTCAAATCTAGAACCATGACATGGACAATCCCAGGTTTGTTCAACTTCATTCCAGGTCAGTGCACAGCCAAGGTGAGGACACCGCTTTGTTTTTGGTTTTAGGAGATTAGCTACAGCTGCTACCCCATTAAGTAGCAGTTGTGATTTTAACATACTTCTATTTGGGGAAAATAATTTTTCAAAGGGGTTATCCCTTCCGATGATCATATCAGATAAAAGGATTGCTGATATCATCGAAGAAGTCATGCCCCATTTATTAAAGCCTGTAGCAACATATAAATTAGGCGTATTTGTTGCATACTGACCAATATAGGGGATTCCATCCAGCGTTATACAATCTTGTGTTGCCCATGCATACCTTTCTATCGCATTAGGGTAATATTTTTTAGCAAAACCTCGAATCTCTTTCCAGTTCCCGCCTTCTTCGCCCGTTCGGTGATCTCCGCCTCCAATGAACAATAAATTTTTGTAATTACGAAATGACATTCCTTTTTGCGCTTCATCCACGTACATTCCATGAACATTTTGCGCATTTTCTAAGGCAATGACATAGGAACGATGCTGATACATCTTTAAAAAGAACATCCCGTGTTTATTGATCACAGGGAAGTGTGTTGCAACGATTATTTTTTGCGGAATTATTTTCCCCGCATTTGTAATAACAGCGTTTTCGCCAAGTTCCTTTATAAACGTATTTTCATAAATATTTAAATTTTTTGCTATAGCATTTATAAATTTTAAAGGATGAAATTGCGCTTGATTCTTAAATTCAATTGCACCACATGTTTTAAAGGGTAGTGGAAGGTCTTCGATAAATTCCGCCACCAGTCCAAGTCGATAAACAGCCTTTATCTCTCGTTCAATTTTTATACGATCACTTAATGAATACGTATATGCACTTTTTTCTTCAAAATCACAATCGATATTTTCACAAATTTCTTTATATCTTTTTAATGCTAATTGATTAGCATCAAGATATTGTTTTGCTTTCTCGACTCCATTATCATGGATTAATTTATCATAAATCAAACCGTGTTGTGATGTGATTTTTGCTGTTGTCTTTTTTGTAATTCCATCCCCTATCGTTTTCCCCTCGACAAGCATATAATCAACACCAGCTTGCTCAAGAAAGTAAGCAATTAATATGCCCGCCATTCCTCCGCCAATAATTAAAACATCAGTTTTCACATCGCCTTTTAGACTTTTAAAGTTTAACCTTTGACTACTTTCTGTCCAAATCGATTGCATGTTATTTTCAACTCCCAATTTCATTACTTATTCAAAATTTTTCACCAACAAGATTTTTAATAGAAACATGAATTCCAGCAATAACCGCGCCAATTAAATCTCCAATTAAATCGACATCTGTATCTAATAAACTAGGTTGATTAGGAGGATTCGGATGAGATATATTATCACCAATGAATTCTGAAATTTCATACATTGTACCCAGGGTTATCCCAATACACATCGCCAATATAAATTTAACTGACCTATTCACAGGATGATTTTTTTGCAATTGCATCACTAAAGCATAGGCGAATAATGAAAATGAATACGTGCCAAACATATGCAGTATTTTATCAAACAGAAAAGATTGTTCATAAAGATTTAAAATATAGCCAAAAAAAGCATCACAAAAAAGGGTGAGCATCATCAATAATCGAATATACCTGCTCATTTGAATCTGATATCTAGTTTCAAGAAAAGAATATAAAATCCAGCTGCTCGTCGTAATCATAACACTCCATGAGAAATCCATTCGCCCTCTATAGATGAGTATTATCATTATTATAATTTGTATAAGCAGAAAACAAATTGTATTTACATCTCTCTTTTTTATTATAAACCCCCCATATATCCAGCAATTTATTTTATACTATTTCAAATTTTTATATTATTTATGTAAAAATTAAAAAGCTTGTACTGACATTATGCAGCGCAAGCTTTTTTCCTACCATACTAATAATCTTTTTATCTAGATTTTATGACTTTAAAAACGACATCGCCCAATCATAAAAGACAACAGCAAAACCATTACAATTACTATTAAATAAAAAATCCATTGGAGTATTTTACGAGATTTTCTTTTGATGGTATACTTTAAGAATACTAGATATTTTAAGGAATAAAATACAAATTTGGGGTGTATTTATGTTAGAATTGAAAGAAATTACCGTTAAAGTCGAAGATGGCAAAGAGATTTTAAAAAATCTCAGTTTAAAAATTGAAGCAGGTAAATTTGTTGTAATTACCGGTCCAAACGGCGGCGGAAAGTCCACTTTGGCAAAACTTGTTGCAGGAATTATCAAACCTTCTTCCGGCAAAATCTTTTTTAACGGAAAAGATATAACTAATCTTAATATTACGGAAAGAGCAAAGCTCGGTGTTACTTTTGCATTTCAACAGCCAGTTCGCTTTAAAGGCATTACTGTTCGCGATTTAATTAGTATTGCAGCCGGCGATACTAATATGGACGAAAAAAAATTATGCGCATACCTTTACGACGTAGGTCTCTGTGCAAAAAATTATATTGATCGTGAAATCAATGCAAGTTTATCCGGTGGTGAAATCAAGCGTATTGAAATTGCAACTGCAATTGCAAGAAAAACGCAGCTTTCAATTTTCGACGAACCGGAAGCAGGCATTGATATTTGGAGTTTTAACAATTTAACCGGTGTATTTGAAAAAATGCGTCAGGAGAATGATGGTTCTATCATCATTATTTCCCATCAGGAACGCATTTTTGAAATTGCCGATGAAATTATTGTTTTAGCAGACGGACAAATCAATATGCAAGGTAAAAAAGAGGATGTTCTACCAAAACTATTTACGAGCGAAGATAAATGTTCGTTTTGTACAGGAGGTATCCAATAATGAATGACGTGACAAAAGAACTGCTTAGAACAGTTTCTGAACTAGACGGTCTACCTAAGGGTGCTTATAATATCCGTGAAAACGGGCATTGTGCTTCTCGAAACTGTACAGAAAAAATTAATATCGTTTCAAAAACAGACAAACCTGGTATTGATATTATCGTTAAGCCTGGTACAAAATACGAAACCGTTTACATTCCGGCGATCGTTACTGAAAGCGATGTTGACGACCTCGTCTATAACGACTTTTATATTGGCGAAGATGCTGATATAACCATTGTTGCAGGTTGCGGCGTTCATACGGATGGTACCGGTAATTCACAACATAACGGCATCCATCGTTTCTTTCTGAGAAAAAATTCCCGAGTACTTTATTTAGAAAAACATATTGGCACTGGCGAAGGTACGGGTGAACGGATAATTAATCCTGAAACCTATATGGAGTTAGGAGAAAATAGTTATATGGAAATGGATACCCTACAAATCAAAGGCGTTGATTCTAGTAAAAGAGTCACCGAAGGAACATTAGCTGCAAATGCCAAGCTTATTATTCGCGAAAAAATCATGACCCACGGTAACCAAACTGCAGAAACAATTTTTAAAGTGGATTTAAACGGCAATAAGTCTGGTGCAGATGTAATTTCCCGTTCCGTTGCCAGAGATTCTTCAAAACAAATCTTTCGTTCGACAATTAATGGAAATGCTGACTGCAGCGGGCATACGGAATGTGATGCAATTATTATGGACAATGGTGTAGTAAGTGCGATTCCAGAACTTACAGCCAATCATGTAGATGCAGCTTTAATTCATGAAGCAGCGATTGGTAAAATCGCTGGTGAACAATTAACAAAATTGATGACATTGGGACTCTCAGAGGCTGAAGGCGAAGCCAAAATCATCGAAGGATTCTTAAAATAAACAGATTTTTAAAATTCAGATGGAGTTTTAACTCCATCTGAATCTTAGAAATCATCGGATAAATGAAGTCCGTAAAAGCAGAAATGCTGCCGTGAGTGAAAATCACTAATCCGGCAGCATTTTTATTTTTACTTTTTGTTTAACTCACTATCTTTATAATAGCGAGTTCCTTTACCTGTTAATTCAAGCGCCAATCCTTTTTCCGTCATTTGATACATCCAAGTATCCCTAGATACAGTAACAGCGCCTTGCATAGAGTCACCAGAAACACCATCTGTTATCGCAGCAGTTGCCTGTCCGCCAAACTCCCAGCCTGTATTGATAAATTTGTTTAGTGCGTCCTCTGTTGCAAAAACAAAAATTACATTAAATTCTTTTACCCCTAAACCAAGTCCAACCTGTGCTTCCGCCATTTTCATAAAGGTTTCTTCACCGGTAACTTGATTCACTGCAATACCTTTTCCCATTCCACTACCTAAGACAAAAATCTTTACCCCTGTATTTTTAAATACAGCATAGCCCGCTGCATTTTGAATAGCTCTCCTTGCACTTGGGTGAACTTCATAAAGCTTTTCTAAAGTTGCATCAGACATATTACGAACTTTTTGCCGTTTATCTTCTACACTGGCAGCCTGCACAACTGAAATTGACGTAACAAAAGCGCAAAGCACCAGCATACAAACGAGCCGCAAAAATTTAGATTGAGCCAATACTATCCCTCCTCTATATCTTGTACTAAATTAACTATAGCACACAAAAATAAAGTTGCCTAGCAGTAAATTTTTGTCTATTTACCCTTCCTTTTATCCGACGGCTTAACTATCTTTATAAGAAAACGCCTCTTTTTCATGGCATATGCTATGAAAAAGAGGCGTTTTGATGTTTATGCTAATTATACAGGTAAAGCGATATAGTAATCATTTTTTTCTTCTTTATGTTCTTTTAATATTGCTTTCTCCTGATGTACTGACTCTACTAAATATAATGCCAAATCACTAATTAGCGATGCAATTCCATGATTTAATAGCTGCATATTCTCCATTTCTATCTCTACGTTTTTTACAACGCTATCTGGGAGTTGAATTGGCTTTAACAAACTCCCTGCTGATGAACCGTCTTCTCTAATATATTCCATTAAAGACCAGTTGAGCGGAACGGTTTTACTAAGTGGCTGCTTAATAAAGCTATAACTTTTGCAACACCACTTAAATGGACTCTGAATACCATATTCCATAGCATCTCTAAACAAGCTGTCATCTTCTTCTATTTCATGATAGGTGAGTAAAACACCTAGATTAGTCCCAGATTCCTCATCACTAAATTCAACCCACATATCATGGCTGAGCGGCATAAGATTCTCATATGATAAATTTCTTTGATAATTACAATGAAAATTGTCTGTTTTCGTAAAGCACGACATCATTTCGGTCGCTTCAATGATTTTAGCATTCGCAAAACTTTCTTGTAAGCTCTGCCAAAACTCTTGTACTGTACTAATCACATTAAAAGTCTTTTTACTTTTATTTTTTTTACTCGCTTTATTTATAATATCTTCGTAAATCTTCATTATTTATTCCCCTTATAAAACTTATTTTTCTTACTATTTCCTAAAAAAGAAAGCCTATACTTATAATATGTGGGAAAATTTTTATCGGTTTATAAAATTTACAATGTTACAAAACCATTTTATAATGATAGTTATTTTCAATTGACACATACCTATAAAAATTGATATAATGATGCAAAATAAATAGAATAAGTGATAGAGGTGCGATGCTTAATAGTAATTATTCTGAGCTGCCAGCTTTGAGGAATAACGAAAGGAACCATCGCCGAAATAAATTGTCATGGCAAAGATAATTTGTTGGTCTTGGGTTGAATATGCACAAGACTGTCATACGTAATTCGTATGGAGAGCTATCTTGCATGCTTTTTTGAAGCGATTTGCGAGGCTGACTCCAAATCGCTTTTTATATGCAAATACAAATTTTGGAGGTAATATCTATGGCAGAAAAAACATTTCCAATCAGCAAAGATAAATTGCAAGAGATTATTGCAAAGTACCCAACTCCGTTTCATATTTACGACGAACAGGCAATCCGCAATAATATGCGCCGTTTGTTTAAAGCTTTTAGCTGGGCCCCAGCATTTAAAGAATATTTCGCAGTAAAAGCTGCTCCAAACCCTACTTTACTTAAAATTCTAAGCGAAGAAGGCGCAGGTGCCGATTGCAGTTCTTTAGCTGAATTATTATTATCTGAAATGGCCGGAATCAAAGGCGAAAATATCATGCTTACATCAAACGATACGCCAGCAGAAGAATTTCAAAAAGCGCGAGAATTAGGTGCCGTTATCAATCTAGATGATATTACACACATTGATTATCTTGAAAAACACGCCAGCTTCCCAGAGATTCTTTCTTTCCGTTACAACCCAGGTCCATCGCTTGCACATAGCAATACAATTATCGGAAAACCTGAAGAAGCAAAATACGGTCTGACAAAAGAGCAACTCTTTGAAGCATATCGTATCGCTAAAGAAAAAGGTGTAAAACGCTTTGGACTTCATACCATGGTAATCTCCAATGAATTAGATCCTGATTCATTTATCGCAACAGCGGAATTAATGTTTAATCTTGCTGTTGAAATCAATAAAAAACTTGGTATTCGATTAGAATTTGTTAACCTTGGCGGCGGCGTTGGCATCCCTTATCGCCCTGAAGAAACAGCTGTTGATTTAGAATATGTAGGTGAAGGAATTAGAAAAGCTTATGAAAGAATCGTTATAAAAAACAATATTGCGCCACTTACAATTGCAATGGAGTTAGGTCGTTCTATTACTGGACCTTATGGCTATCTTGTTTCCACTGCACTTCATCGCAAGAACACATATAAAAATTACATTGGACTAGACAGCTGTATGGCAAACTTAATGCGTCCTGCACTTTACGGAGCATATCACCACATTACGATAATCGGTAAGGAAAATGAACCTTGTGACCATGTGTATGATATCACTGGTTCACTCTGTGAAAACAATGATAAATTTGCAATCGACCGCGCTTTACCAAAAATCGATATCGGTGATATTATCGTCATTCACGATGCTGGTGCGCATGGCCATGCAATGGGCTTTAATTATAATGGTAAATTACGTTCTGCTGAATTATTGTTAAAACCTAATGGCGACGTAGAAATGATTCGCCGCGGCGAAACAATAGAAGATTATTTTGCCACATTAAAATTTTAAAATTAGCACATTTTGCCTCTCTTATTCATAGATTATATAAAAATGGAATAAGGGGGGCTTTTTCTTATGGACGACAGGAATCCTATGCCGCCAAAATTTTTTTCGTCAACGCCTGATCAAAACTGCATGTGCCCGACTGACCCAGATTTATTGTTACTAAGAAGAATGGCAATCAGCGAACGTAAAGGAATTTATTTTTATCTTTGTGCTGCTGAAAAAACAAGTGGTTCATTATGTAAATTATTCACTGAAATTGCCGAAGATGAAATGGTTCATTTTCGCAATATAATGACACTTTTAGCAAAGTATGATCCCGTACAATGTTGTGCTTTTAATGATGTTTGTATTACACTTCCATCTATAGACAGTTTTCGTAAAAGTAAAAGTTGTTCCAATTTAGAAGCGATAGACTTATTAACAAGAGCAATTGTAGATGAATTATGTGATGCAAATAATTATCAAGAAAGTTATTGCGCCGCCCAGCATAAAGATGTAAAAATACTCTTTTGTAATAATGGCAATGATGAAAAAGTTCATGCTGCAAAACTTTGGAAATGTTTAATGGCATACACAAACGAAAACACATGTAAACCTTAAAAAAACTATTGCGAATGAATACGTTACTCATTCGCAATAGTTTTTTTACTCTTGTATTTTTTATATTTTTATGATATCTTATAAGAAATCAAATAAGTTGGCGATGGAGTTCGCCATTAAACCTGACTTTTCAGTAATGACTCCTACCATAAATTATGGTAGGAGGTTTTTTTATGCTTTATCACTTGACTATTGTTATGGGCGGCGCAGCCCTTGGCGGTGCTGCTAGATATTTAATTTCAACTCTTGCAATACATAAGCTAGGCATTACCTTTCCTTATGGAACTTTAATCGTAAATTTATTAGGTTGTTTTATTATTGGGCTATTTACTGCCGTTGCTTTTGATCGTTTCAATTTTTCTCCACAAATCCGTCTCTTTGTTTTAGCTGGATTTTTAGGGGGATTAACCACATTCTCTTCATTTTGTTATGAAACTATCGGATTGTTTCAGGCTGGTAACATAAATTTCGCCTTAGGAAACATTGCCCTAAACACATTCATCGGCCTGATAGCTACTCGACTTGGGACTTATATCGCCAGAATAATATTCTTTTAAGGTTATAATCTCTCTTTTATTTTTAGCTACAATCTTATACAATAAAAGTAAAAATAATTGAAAGGTAATACTGAAATGGAAATTTTAACTGTAAAAGATGTTATTTTTAATCAAAATCTTCATTATCCCTCTATTGATATTTTTGAAAACCATACAACCTTTTTGCAAGGACCTAGCGGATGTGGTAAAAGTACATTGCTTAAATTATTTAATGCTACTTTATCCCCTGATCAAGGCGTTATTTCCTATAAAGGGCATGATATTTCTACTTTAAATACTATTACATTACGACAAGAAGTTTTGTTGGTGAGTCAATCTGTCTATTTATTTGATACTTCCATTAGCGAAAATTTTGATGAATATTATCGTTATCGCAATCTGGCACCTCTATCAAATGAACAAAAAAAGGATTTTCTCCATATCTGCTCTGCTGATTTCGACTTAACAAGCAATTGCATGAATATGTCTGGCGGCGAAAGGCAACGTATCTATCTTGCTATATGTTTGTCACTTATGCCCAAAGTTTTTATGTTGGACGAACCCACTTCCGCCTTAGACTACGAAACCGCCACACGTGTTTTAGAAAACATAAAATCGTTCTGCCAGGAAAATGAAATTACGTTAATCGTTATTAGCCATGATGCAAATTTAACCCAACATTACGCAGATCATATCATCACGTTAGAAAAGAAGGTGTAATGAGTGAAAGGAATCGCCGAAATCAATATTCTTAATTTTAGTATTGTCTATTTGCTTTTATTCATTGTACTATTTATTATGAAGAAAGCAAAAATCAATCAGACAAAATTACTTATTCTTGCAAGTATCCGTATGACATTACAGCTTGTACTTGCAGGTTTTATACTTACTTATATTTTTGAAAATCCAAATCCTCTCTTTACAGTTTTTTATTTAATTTGTATGACAGGCTTTGCAATTCACCGTGTCATTTCAAAAAATCCTACTTTAAATAAATCCTTTAAAATTGCTATTGCAGCTTCCTTGTCTGTCTCAGGTTTGTCCATACTATTCTTTTTTGTTACCATTATTGTCAATGAAAATATGTTTAATCCACAATACATCATTCCTTTAAGTGGAATGATTATGGGAAATGCAATGACTGGAGTAAACTTGGCAATTAAATCCTTTCGCGAAACCCTAGACCAACAGCGAAATAGAATCAATACTTTAATCAATCTCGGCATAATCCCACAGAAGATTTTATTGCCTTTCGTCAATCAATCTTTAGAAACCGCATTGCTACCAACGATGAATTCGATGCTGGGGATGGGAATCGTATCTCTTCCCGGCATGATGACCGGACAAATCTTATCTGGAACACTGCCTACAACTGCGATTCTCTATCAAATTTCAATTATGATTGCGATTTGTACTGTTGTTTGCCTATCTGTATTTAGTTCACTTTATCTTGGGTACCAAACACTATACAATAAGAAAAATCAGTTTACCTTTTAATAGTCATGAAAAATAGCCTATGGAAGAAACTCCATAGGCTATTTTTAGTTAAAAGCAGCTAGCCGATGACGAATCATTACAACATTCATTACTTGTAAAAAATAATAATATAACAAATAGTACTAAGATCGAGCGCCCCAACCCAAATCCACAAAAGAAATTCTCATTGCAATCACAGCCGCAATTATTTCCACCCCACCACATATAAATAACCTCCTAACTAACCTATGTATCTTTATCTATACAAAGCAATCTGCATATCATATACTATGAATATAAAGCATAAATAGCCTTAGAAAATTAAAAATTAATTCTGTTAAGCAGTGAATTTCTTGTTTACTGATATAAACGAACTTAAAAACTATAAAAATATTACGTTGTTCTTTGGGCAGTTGATATCAATTCATCAAAAGAAAATGAAATTCTATTACAAGAAGAATTAGAACGATTAAATCGCTTTCATATCGTTGGTGAAATTGCAGCAAGTATTAATCATGAAATTCGCAACCCTTTAACAAGAATCCGAGGCTTTTTGTAACTACTCAGCACAAAAAAGAGTTGCCTTAAGAATGAACCTTACTTTCATTTAATGATTGAAGGGCTTGATCGTGCCAATACAATTATTGGAGAGCTTACCCTTGCGAAAAACACTACACTAACCTTAAATCCTAAGCAATTAAATAAACGCTAATTTGGATGTATGAGAAAAGCTGCCTTAAACAAAAATTTGATTAAGGCAGCTTTTGCTATACATCTAAAACTTTTTCTAATACATGCACTTTTACATCCTGAATACCAAATTGTTTTGCTTTGTCCCTTGTACTCATGGCAATATCAATTCTGTTCCCCTTAATTGCACCACCTGTGTCTTCTGCAACTGCATACATTCCTTCACCATTACTAAATTCAATATAAACTTTAGTCCCCAATGGAATCACATTTGGGTCAACTGCAATAATTCCAGGACGTACCTTCGTTCCAATATGCGTTTTATCATTCCATATACCATTATCCTCAGGTCCTGATGTATACGCTGTTGCAACGATATCTAAAACCTTATTTGCAGTTGCATGTTTTGGTTCAGGTTTATTTAATTTTAAAATACCTTCGATAATTTCTTGCTTCTTTTCCGCAATTTTTTCATCATACAATTCACGTAATTTACTAGTTAAATAATCTTTGTATCTATCTGCTAAACTTTCACTATTTTGTGCTTCATGAGATTTATCCGTAATTGGCTGCGCCTTACTCGTAGGAATACCAACAGTCATTACGGAAGATAACAATGCCGCACCAGTTAAACCTGCCATAACACGACGATAACGTTTTTTCCCTTTACGTTCCTTCGCACGTTTTCTCATAGCATCACCTACATCTTCAAATTTCATTTTATTTTTTCCGTTCAAAACAGATTCTATGCAAAAAAATGACAGGGAAACTTACGTTTCTCTGTCATTTTTTGCAATTTCAATCAAATTCAATTTTTCATTACGCGTTAGTTTTTTTATTGCATATTCTCTTTGGCGAGCGAGTTGATTTGTCTGCAACTTTTCCATATAGGCAAGCTTAACCGGAAGTCTGGCGCGCGTATATTTCGCCCCTCGTCCTTCATTATGCACTAATAAACGCTTTTCAATATCGGTCGTCCATCCGGTATAAAGTGTCCCATCGGCGCATTCTAAAATATAAGTAAAGGCCATTTTACTCTGCTTTAATTATTTTAATTTCATTGATAACGACAGGCTCTACTGGTTTATCATTTGCTCCCGTTTTTACTTTGCCAATTTTATACACGACATCCATACCTTCAATTACTTTACCAAAAACAGCATGTTTTCCATCAAGCCAAGAAGTCTTGTCCAAAGTAATAAAGAATTGTGACCCACCTGTGTCAGGTCCAGCATTTGCCATGCTTATAATTCCTGCAGATGAATGTTTTAAATCTTTATGAAATTCATCAGGAATCGTATAACCAGGTCCCCCTGTTCCGTTGCCGCTTGGATCCCCACCTTGAATCATAAAACCATCAATTACACGATGGAACGTTAATTTATTATAAAATCCCTTTTCTGCTAAACCAATAAAATTTCTCGTTGTAGTTGGTGCTTTATCCTCAAACAACTCAATTTTAAATATTCCCATATTTGTATCAAATACAGCAATACGATTCGTTCCATTGTATGGTACTGAAGGCTGTGCAGGTTCAACGTTTTTAGGTGTTGGTTTCGTTTCCTCTTTCGCGATATCACTATATTTCATTCCACTTTGCAATCCAGAAGATTTTTGCTGGCTGCTACTACCGAAACATCCCACAGCAATAAACATCATAAACGTTACTAACATAAAAACTATCCATTTTCTTTGCATGATAATTCTCCTTTTTCAATTGATAACTTGCTACCATTTTTCGTTGGACACCAATATTTCATTTCTTTCTCTTTAGCGAAAAACCCTTCTGGCGGGTGCCAAGCAATACCTTGTGTATGCATTGCAATTAATTGTCTTACCAGCGTATGATCACAAAATTCCTTCACACCCAATGCACAATACTCGCCTAATCGACTGTCAATTGGGAAAAAAGCAACATCCGAAACTAAACCAGTCAAATGCTTCAGCTCTTTTGCAAAGCGATTGCGAGCAAATTTATTATTGGTCTCTGTATCGCCATCCCAATGCCACCAGTTTAAATCACCTGCGTGAAAGATACGCCAACCTTCAAATTCAACATAAAACGAAATGCCTTCATCCGTTGAACCATAAGAAGAAACTTTAATATCCATTTCCCTTACCGTTTCATAAGGATTAAGGTAAATTACCTTTTCTGACGATAAAAGAGATTTGGCAGCCGGCTTAATATCAAAGCTTAAAAAATATTTTGCCACACGATCCGCCATTTCTACAATCTTAGGATTAAAATGATCATGATGCACATGTGAACTAAAGATATATACTTTATTACAATCTGCCAGTACACTTGATAAACAATGATTTTCATCACGATAATAATCAAACAGCAGTGCGGTATTGCCGATTTTTACAGCAAAACCACTATTATCTAAATAAGTAATTTCCATAGAATCCATTCGTATCCCCCCTTACCTTCTATGATTTGCATATTTCACGAAAAGATTACGAATCGGTGTTTGATAAATGGCAAATGCAATGATACTGCCACCTAGCGTACTGATTAAAAATGGAACAACAAAGACAAACGCCCCTGCATCAGACGCTAAAATATATTTCGCTACAGGATAAGCAACAAAAGCACCAAGTATACCTGTACCAAAAACCTCCCCTAAAATCGCGCCATAAATACTCCCTGTCTTCTCATAAAGGTATCCTGATAACGCCGCCCCAATCATGCTACCTGGAAAAGCTAATAAGGATCCTGTTCCTAATAAATTGCGCAACAGCGAAATACTAAAAGCTCCGCTGACACTATAACGTGTACCCAATAAAACCGCAAGCAAAATGTTGATTGCATGCTGCATGGGAAAGCATTTCGCCACAACAACAGGTATATAAACTAAATGGGCAGATAAGACACCGATTGTAATAAATAAAGCGGTAATCGTTAATTTTTTCAGTTGCATTTTCTCCTCCCCATAAATTTAAGAAATCTTCCCATATTTTTTTATTATATCACGATTCAGTTGAAAAATTTCATCAATTAATCGCATGCGAAACGTTCCAATCCCCTCATTCTCTGTTAGACGCAACTTCGCAAGTTCACCACAAATTCCCATGGCAAGTACTCCCGCCACAGCTCCGATAAAAGCATTTCCCGCCGCCGCGAAACTTGCAACAAGCGCGGAGGTCATACAGCCTGTCCCGGTTACTCTCGTCAGCCATTCATCACCATTTTCAATCGTAATCATATTTTTCTTATCGACAACCAAATCTGTTTTACCGGTTACCGCAACAACTGCATTAGTTTTTTCAGCAAATTCCCTCGCAAACTCTCCACAACCAGCTTCACTTGCAACGGAATCAACACCTTTCACTGCTACCTTTCTATGACAAAGCACATTTAATTCCGTCATATTACAGCGAATGATATCCGGTTGAACATCGGCTAAAATCGCTTTAGCAACTTCAGTTCTTTGCTTTGTCGCACCAACGCCAACCGGATCAAAAACAACAGGAATCCCTCTTTCTTTTGCCGTTATTCCTGCCTTTAAATACGCGGGAATATTTGCTACGCTCAATGTCCCTATATTTAAAACAAGCGCGCTCGCTTTACTCGTCATTTCTTCCACTTCATTTATATCGTGCGCCATAACTGGTGATGCTCCCAAAGCAAGAGTTGCATTTGCACAATCATTTGCACTGACATAGTTGGTAATCTGATGAATTAACGGGCGGTTTTGACGTATCCACAATAATTTTTGACTAATCTCTTCTAACAACTCAACCACCTCAAAAGTAAATTTCATTTTATTATATCAAAAACCTTTCCAAACGTAAATTTTCCCTTTATTATTCAATAAATCCTGCAATGAGAAGAATTAAATTTAATAAAACCAAAAACACGGTAAACATCCAGGCAATATAGTTATAAATTCGCCCATTTTTGTACTTGCCCATCAGTTCTTTATTATTTACTAATAGCAACATAAAAATTAAAATTGGTGGCAATAACACTCCGTTGATGACTTGTGCAGCCAGCATGACTTTATATAAAGATATTCCCGGCATCAAAACAAGACCTGCACCAATCACAATTAAGAAGGTATATAAAATAAAAAACGCCGGTGCTTCACGATAGGTTTTATCAATACCATGTTCAAATCCCATAGCCTCACAAATGGCATACGCTGTACTTAAAGGTAGAACAACAGCTGCTAACATAGATGCGCCTAATAAACCAAACGCAAATAAAGTCTTTGCATAACTTCCTGCCAAAGGCTCAAGAGCAATTGCAACATCATGTACATTCGCAATGACAAAATGCTGTCCATACAGTGCTGCCGCCGTTACAATAATAATAAAAAAAGCAATAACCCCGGTGAGTAAAGTTCCGACCAATACATCCACTAGAAGATACCGATATTTTTCTGCTCGAATTCCTTTATCTACTACTGAAGATTGAATATAAAATTGTCCCCAGGGGGTAATCGTCGTTCCAACCAATCCAACTGCTAATAAAATATATTCGTAGTTATTCGAAAAGTCTGGTATAACAAGTGCACTGCCTGCCGCTTGCCAATCTGGTTCAACGATAACACCAGTTATTACATAGCTTATAAACATGAAACATAAACAAAAAAATACTTTTTCAACACTGCGATAATTGTACTTTAGTACAATCCACCAAATTAAAACAGCGCTGAATGGTACAATCACATATTTACTAATTGAAAATACTTCAAAACTGCTGGCAATTCCAGAGAATTCAGAGACTGTCGTTGCAATATTGGCAAATAGCAAAATAACAATCGCCAGAAAAGTCCAGCGTACACCATAATATTCCCTGATTAATGCAGCAAGACCACGTCCCGTTACCGCTCCCGTACGTGCTGATATCTCTTGAAAGATTCCCAAAGAAATTGTGCTTATAAATAATACAAATAGTAGTTGGTAGCCATACTGTGCCCCTACAGATGCATAAGTTGCAATTCCTCCAGCATCGTTATCAGCAAAAGCAGTAACGATGCCTGGTCCCATTACCGATAAAAATAGGAGCATTTTTTTATAATATTTCGTTACGCTCATGATGAAAGTCCTTTCATTTTACGCCAATTTGATTTACTTCATAAAAAAATCGGTTTAACTCAGTGTATTCACTCAGAATATATTCTACTTTTTCTTTTGGCATTTCTCGTAAGATGAAAATAGCATGTAAAGGTTCTATTTGCTTTAACAATTCAATGCATACATTCGGCTTTAAAATGGTCATCGTTAATCCCATAATCTTTTTATTTAATTGTCTTATCAAGATAAATCGTCGCTTATAATCCAAAGATTCAATAATCTGCGCAAGGTCTTCTGGCTTTAATCGATTTAAGTTCTTTTCATAATTGACCTGCAATCCTTTAATACAATCATCCACTAAATTAATATACTGCCAATCTAAAAACTTATTTTGCATCCGCTTAACGAGAAATTCGAGATTCATTCTTCGAAAAAAACCTCTCATGCCAATATCGATC
The DNA here is from genome assembly GCF_965318445.1 of Anaerosinus sp. Lineage (NCBI taxonomy): Bacteria > Bacillati > Bacillota > Negativicutes > Selenomonadales > Sporomusaceae > Anaerosinus > Anaerosinus sp. The sequence goes on from NZ_CBDNNH010000018.1 coordinate 52,977, forward strand.
GCTGTAATAAACAAATGCGGTTCACTATGTCTCCTTACAAATGACAAAATAACATCATTCGCTCTGACCAGCCTAGCACCTTCTAAATCAATAATCTGTCGATCTAAAATCCGATCGCCCACCAAAAACATTTTATCTTGATTTTCCTCTGGCATAACTTGATAAAATTTGCAATTCAGCTCAATCATGCCCTTATTATAAAAAGCAATGTAGTCTATAGGAATAATATGATCCAGTTTTCCACAGACAAGCCCTACTACCTTTGGGTAGATGCTATTTATTTCAAAAGCAACATCTAACACTTTACCAATAAAATCTCCACCGCTATTATAAACTTTATTCCCCATAAATTGACTAAAGTAGAATTTTTCATTTCCTTCCATGATGATCCCTCCTTGCAATCATAATCAAAAAAGACCTTCTTAATAGAAGGTCTTTTCGAAAGGTAAGTACAGCATACTTTCTATACAGAAAGACATTCTTCTTACCTTACTATATGCAATTCTAAATTGTAGTGCTAATTTTCCGCACCCTTTATTTTACTCTACAGCAACATCTACGAATTGAAAGGTTCTTCCATCGACTAATCCTAGATCAGTTAATTTCAATTCAGGAATCACTGGCAAACTCAAGAATGCTAATGTCAAAAACGGATCATGTTCGCACTTGACGCCCATATCATGAGCCAAAATTTTCATTGCATTTAGCTGTGCTTCCACATAGTGCACGCCTTCATTCGACATAAGACCAGCCAATGGCAATGGTAACGCTTTTAAAACTTCACCATTATCAACAATAACAATTCCACCCTGCATCTTTTCAATTTCCTTTGCCGCCAATAAAATATCACTATCATTTGTTCCCATCACAATGAGATTATGTGAATCATGGGCAATCGTCGATGCTATTGCCCCTCGTTTCAATCCATAGCCGTGTGCCAAGCCAACACCAACATTACCCGTAGCATGATGGCGTTCGAATACAACTAATTTTAAAATATCAGCTTCTACATCAGCTATAAATTCGCTATTTTCCACTTTTACTTTCATTTCTCGTGCCTTTGTTACGATTTGATGTGGTACAAGCTCAATTACACGCGCTAAATCAGATTTAGCCGAAAGCTTTAGTTTTTCTCTATTAATAGAGGTTAAATGCACAGTTTGTTTAATATGCTCATCGGAAAAATCACTTCCACAAAACAAAGCTTTGTGATGCTCCGCAACTTTTATTCCATTTTTAAAGACAAGGCTTGGATTCCATGTAATTAATTCATCAAATACAAGCAAATCCGCTTTATATCCAGGAGCAATGGCACCGACATCGCCAAGCCCAAAATATGTAGCTGCATTAATCGTCGCCATTTGTAAAACTACAGGAATCTCATATCCCGCTTCTACCGCCAGCCGTACCATATTGTTGATATGTCCTGTACCAATCAAATCCGCTGGATGACGATCATCTGTGGCAAAGAAACAAAATTGTGAGGTGAAGCGATTTACAACAGGTAATAACTGCAACAAATTATGCGCAGCCGAACCTTCACGAATCATCAAATACATACCTGCTCGTAAACGATCCATTGCCTCTTCAGGATTTACACATTCATGATCAGATTTAACACCGGCAGCTGCATACGCCATAATATCATTTCCCATCAAACCCGGTGCATGTCCATCTACTTTTTTGTCCTTTGCAATCATTAATTTATCTAAAACCGTTTTATCCCCAAATAAAACACCTGGATAATTCATCATTTCACCCAAACCAAGTACACGCGGATGATCAATAAATTTTGCTAAATCATCTGCTAATAAAGTTGCCCCTGCATTTTCTAAGTGACTCGATGGAACACAAGACGGCAACATCACATAGACAGATAAAGGTAAATCTTCCGTACTATCTAAAATATACTTTATTCCCTTCAATCCGCAAACATTCGCAATTTCATGTGGATCCGCAATTACAGTTGTCGTACCACTGGGAACAACGGCTCTAGCAAATTCTATTGGGCTAAGCATCGAACTTTCGAGATGCACATGCCCATCAATAAATCCTGGTGTAACATATTTCCCATCCAGATTTAATTCTCTTCGTCCTATATATTCACCGACACCGGCGATTACTCCATCGACAATCGCAATATCGCCTTCAATAAACTCACCAGTAAAAGAATTAAATACTCTTACATTTTTTAATACTAAATCCGCCTGCTCGTCTCCCTTAGCAACTGCAATCAAGCGTTTCATTTTTTTCATCTCTATATCCACCTATCACTTAAAATATCAAAAGAATTATACTTTATCTTATCAAATAAAACAAAAAAAACAAATACATATATATCCATTTACAAAAACAACTTACTCTCAATCTTGTCAATAAATAAAAAAGGCTCACTGACTTTAATTTATCCCAGTGAGCCTTTTTTCATTTATAACTTAAACTTATTAATTGTATTTTGTAAATCTTGTGCAAGTTCTGCTAAATTTCTACTTGCGGAAGTAATTTCTTCCTGTGAAGCCAACTGCGTCTGCGTAGAAGAGGATACCTTATTTACATTGCCTACCGTATTTTCTCCAATATCCTGCAAGCGAGCCATAATATTTACAACCTCAGCATTTCCAGTAACAATTTGCTTAACTTCATCTGCTACTACTTGAACATTTTCTCTCACTTTTTCAATATGATCAACAATTTCTTTAAATGACTCTCCTGCTTCATTAACAATCTGCGTCCCTTTTTTAACTTCTTGTGTTCCATTATTCATTGCACTTACTGCAACGTTTGTTTCTTCTTGTACATGACTAATTAGTGCATCTATTTGTTTTGCTGCTTCTTGTGATTGCTCTGCTAATTTTCTTACTTCATCTGCTACAACCGCAAAACCTCTGCCTTGTTCACCGGCTCTAGCAGCTTCGATTGCCGCATTTAATGCCAAAAGATTTGTCTGTGCAGCTATACTTGAAATCGTATGTACAATTTGTCCAATTTCCTTCGAACGCTCACCCAAGTTTGTAATTACATCGCTTGTCTTCATTATCATCGTATCAACTTGTTGTATTTGATTAACGGCTGTTTCAATTGCGCCCCGCCCTTTTCTTGCTACCGCTACACTATTTTGTGCATTTTCTAATGTCGTCTGCGTATTCCCTTCCACTTTATCAATTCGCTGCGCGATTTTCTCTACAAATCCCACTGCTGAACCAGTTTGGCTCTCCTGTTCTACATTATCTTTTGTTACCTTTCCAATTGCCACAGCAACTTCTTCTGCCATAAAACTAGATTGTTCAGCACTTGCAAACAATTCTTCACTCGCTGCTGCAACCTGCTCAGCCATTCCATTCACTTGTGTAATCATTGTCTTTAACTGATCAGACATAATCTTTAAACTATTCGCTAACCTTCCCATCTCATCTTCACTATCAACAATAATCGTCGCTGATAAATCACCTTTTGCAATTTTTTCCGCTACCAGAATTAACTTTTGAATTGGTCGATCCACCTTTTGATTAAAGATGTAGATCAAGGCTAAAACGAGGAGAATAATGACAATAACAGAGATTGCAACACTTACATAGACAGATTGATTAACTGCAGCATAAATCTCTGCCTTCGGATATACTAAAACTAACTTCAACCCAGTATTTCCAATTGGTGAAACCATAATATAACTATCACTGCCAAAGGCACTACTTTCTAATAACGCCTGTCCCTTTTGCTCTACAATTTGCTTACCAAGATTGCTTATATTACTATCTTTATCTTCCGTAATCTTTTCTTGCATATTTTTCTCAGCATCACGATACGCAACATAATAGCCTGCTTTTGTAATGATGAAGGAGTATCCAGTTTCGCCAATTTTCATATCTCGAATATAATTTTCTAATTCCGTTAATCCAATATCTACTGTAAGTACCCCCGCTAACTTTCCATCTTTTTCGATTGCGCTAGCACTCGTTATCATCGTCGTCTTACTTACATCATCATAAAATGGTTCACTCCATGCCACTTCACCATTCCCTTGCACACCATTTTTATACCATTCATACGATGGATAGTTATACGCTTCATTACTATAATCCATCGTAAGCTTTACCGATCCATCGGTATCACGATATAAATATGGTCCATAATATTTTAAGTCAGCCTGATAAGCATTCGGCTCAAACCAACAGCCACTGCCATAAACCAAACTATCAGATTTAATTAGCTTTTCCATAGTTTTAAATACAAGGTTCATATCATATTGTTCCATTGCATCCAAATTTGCCGTCAAAGCCTTATTTTTTTCAGCGACCTGTAACATTCTAGAGTTGAACGCATTTACGATTTCACCAGATTTAGCTTGTAACTTTCCTTCGACTTCTTGCTCCATTCCTTCTCTGAAAAAATGAACATTAAAACCGGTCTGAATACATAACAATACACTAGTAATCACAATAACACTTAAAACAAAAATTGATTTAATGCTCTTACTTAACCTAGTCATTACCAACACCTCTTTTATAAGACATTTTTCAACAAAATTTTATTATACTTATTATATCATTCTTTTAAGCAAAACCCACCAAGAGACTATTTAGTCGTATGTTAATTAACAAAAAATTAAGATTTTCATCTCAAAGCATCTTCATCTAACGCTTTGCATTTTTTACTGTCTATGTTACGATAAAACAAGGCTTGATTCAGGTGCAGTTTCCAGTCTATCTGAACCTTAGAACGCCTAAATTATCAGACAAAACTAAATGATTAAGTATAGGAAGATAAAATGATGTCTAATAAATCTCCTCTGGCAACGATTTTAAAAGTGGAAACGAACACCACTTTACCTGATGAAATCCATTATAGAATACAATTTAAAGGATGCCCTTTAAATTGTATTTGGTGCAATTCTCCTGCACTTAAAAGCAAAAAAATAGAAATTGTACCGAACGAAACAATATGTGTTCACTGTATGGCCTGTGTATCTGATTGTCCCTCCACTGGAATCATCAACCTTAACAATCAAATTCATATACAAAGTAAGTATTGCATTGGGTGTATGAGCTGTGTAGAAATTTGCCCACAAGGTGCCTTAAAGCCGATTGGGAAAAAAGTTAGCATAGTCTCGCTTTTAAATCAACTTCTTCCTAAAAAACCTTCAAATAATCAAAACAAAAAAAAGTTGCGAATTACCTTATCCGGTGGAGAGATTCTATCTCAAAGCACTTTTCTTCTAGCCTTACTCAAACAGTTAAAAGAACATTTCTTTTTTACCATTTGCGAAACAACTGGATACGCAAAACCGGATGACTTTAAAAAATTACTTTCCTATACCGACCTCCTACATTTTTCTCTTGCCCATTATAACAGCCAAAAGCATTTTGAAATGACGGGGGTATCTAATGAAATCATCCTTAAAAATTTATCAACCGCATTATATACTCATAAAAATATCACCATTTGCATCCCTATTGTACAAATGGTGAATGATGATTTAGAAGATGCAAAAAAATTTGCTGACTTGTTAACCAGACTGGGAGTAAACAGGATAAAAATAAAGTATTTTAAAAAATGTGGCTTTGAAACTTATTTACCGCTCCTTCCATCAGATATTACAACATCACAAGCGCATCAAAAAATTTTAACCTATATAGAAACATTAAAAAAAGAAGGCTTAGAATACTCCTTTTAGTATTCCAAGCCTTCTTTCATTTCCTAACAGCACTATTTTTTAATTTTATCATTTCTTCTATCTGTGTGCCCGGCAACGTAAAACCACGCCCCATCACTTCATTTGCATCTTGTACAATCATAAATGCCATTGGATCCAATAAATCTACAAGCAACTTAATTTTGCCAATCTGCGTTAAATTTACGACAACAAAAATGATATCCTTATGTTGATGTGTAAAAGCCCCTTCTCCTTTTAGAAAAGTTACACCACGCCCAACTTCTTTTATAATTTCATCAGCAATTTTCTCACTTTTGCTAGATATAATCATGACTGTTTTCTTATTATTAAACCCTGCTACAACCTTGTCTGTAAGCTTTGCTGCCACAAACATAGAAATTAAGGTAAGCATTGCTAATTTCGGTCCAAAAAAACCTGCGGCAACGAGCATAATGATACAATTTAATGAAAAATTCACCGCCCCCATGTTGAGTGCATAATACTTTTTCACAATTGCTGCGACGATATCAAATCCACCCGTACTGCCATTAAAGCGAAAGACAATCCCATAACCTATGCCGGTAAAAACACCACCATAAATTGCAGCCAATAACGCATCATCTACAATCGGAAAGTTTTGCAAGAACATCATTGCATCAATTGCCACTGAAAACACAACCGTCCCAAAGATAACATCCATCGTATAAGGTTTACCTAATAATCGATATGCAGCAAATAGTAATGGAATATTCATGATCAACGTCATTGTCCCTATAGGAAGCCCAAATAAGTAATACAAAATGATCGCAATCCCACCAATTCCACCACTCAGTAGTTGATGGGGAACTAAAAACAAATTAATTGCACTCGCACTTATCAAACAGGCAAAAGTGAGGATTAGATAACGCGTAACTTTACTCTGCAAACAAAACACCTCCGCTCTATACTACTGTTCAAGTGTTGTTATTCTAATCTCGTTTAAATATCCTTGTGAGATATCAAGCATTAACCGGTCTTTTTCATTTTGTTGATAAATATAATAAACCTTCCCCCCGATACGTTCCTTTTCACCTTTTCCATAAGCTTTATTCAACTTGTACAAGGTAGCGCCGATTTTGACACCTTTCTCACTTTCATACGTTTTGTCACTGATTCTGATATCCACAACTTTTTTTGTCGCTTCATCAATCCCAATACGTGTATCGTTATTTTCGCCATAAATATAATATGTCACTACTGCTGTATCCGTTAAATGACTAATATCCATACGAGGCTGTCCGATTTTATTTACCATTTCTTCATAACTTCCCCCAAGTTCTATACCACGATAAGAAAAGTCTATCTTTTCCGCCGCAAAACCATGAATCGTCAAAATCATACATAATATAGTTATACTCAATATTTTTTTTAACATAACACAATCCTCAATTTAATTTTAATTTTGCTAATGCTTCCGCTAAAGCATTATTTACTGGTGTTTCTGAGCTTTTCGCTTGGTCTTTCATAAACCTTGCCACATCGCGCTTTGATACTTTCGTGCTTGATTCTTTGCTTTTACGCTCTTTAAACGTCGATAACTTCTCCCGGTATCCACAAACACACGCAAAAATTTGTCCTGCACCTTCCCCACGCAATTCGAGCTTCTTATGACAATTTGGACAACGTGCATTTGTTACTTTAGCCAGACCTTTACGATAACCGCAATCACGATCTTGGCAGACAAGCATTCTGCCTTTTTTCCCGTTGACTTCCAGCATAAACTTTCCGCACTCAGGGCATTTTGTCCTTGTTAAATTATCATGACGAAAACGATCTTCACTATTTTTTATCTCTTGTACAACATGAGTAGCATAGCTTTTTATATCTTGTATAAAGGTAGCTTTGCCTAATGCACCATTTGCAATACTACTTAATTTTTGTTCCCATTTTGCAGTCAAAACTGGCGATTTTAATTCACTCGGAACAAGATTAAGTAATTGTCTGCCTTTTGCTGTAATAAAAATATCCTTGCCGCGTTTTTCTAATAAAAATGATGCAAATAATTTTTCAATGATATCAGCTCGCGTTGCCACGGTTCCCAATCCACCAGCTTCATTCAAGGTTTGCTTTAATGCTTGATTTGATTCTTCCATATACTGTATTGGATTTTCCATCGCTGCTAAAAGTGAAGCCTCCGTAAACGGTGCTGGCGGTTTCGTTTTTCCTTGCGTTAACTCAATTTTCCCTACCGATAATCCATCGCCTTCTTTAATCTGCGGTAACTTTTGCTCTCTAACTTCGCTGTCACTGTCTTCATCCAAAGATCTCTGATAAATTTCTTTCCAGCCTAAACTTTGCACCGTCTTACCACGTGCAATAAAGCTCTCCTCACCAATTTTTGCAAGCAGCGTTTTCTGTTCATATACATAGGGTGGATAAAGTACTGCAATAAAGCGTTTCACCACTAGATCATAAATTTTACGTTCTTTATCCGTCATTGCGCTTAAATTAACAAATTGTTCAGTTGGAATGATCGCATGATGATCAGAAACTTTTTTATCATCAACAAAATGTTTGCTACCAACGATATGTTTACTTGCTTGAAATGCAAACTTCGTATAATTTGCCACTCCGCACGCTTTTAAGCGATCCTTAATCGTTGGCACAATATCTGCAGATAAATAACGCGAATCCGTTCTTGGATAAGTCAGTACTTTATGCGACTCATAAAGTTTTTGCATAATAGAAAGCGTTTCTTTTGCCGAAAAGCCAAAAATCTTATTTGCATCTCGCTGTAATTCTGTTAAATTATATAGCTCTGGTGCAAACATTTTCTTTTGCACTGATTTAACTTCAACCACCTGTGCTTTTTGTCCTTTGATTTCCTTTATAATACTTTCTGCCTGCTCTTTCATGAAAACTTTTGTAGCTTTGCTTTTTTTCTCTTGCCAAGTCCATTCCACTTGATTTGCCCAAACTTTAATTCCATAATACTCACGCGGTTTAAAATTCTGAATTTGTTCTTCCCTTTTTGCAATAATGGCCAAAGTCGGTGTCTGTACTCGACCACAAGAAAGTTGCGCATTATGTTTGCATGTCAAAGCGCGAGTTGCATTAATTCCTACATACCAATCCGCTTCCGCCCTTGCAACAGCAGATTGATACAAATTTTCATAAAGTCTGCCATCTTTTAAATGCGCAACCCCGTCTTTAATCGCTTTATCCGTAACTGAGGAAATCCAAAGGCGCTTGATTGGTTTATGTACACCAGATTTAACAATAATCCACCTTGCGACCAATTCGCCTTCACGTCCGGCATCAGTTGCAATTACAATTTCACTTACATCTTTGCGATGCAATTGCGTTTTTACATTTTGAAACTGTTTTGCCGTCTGCTTAATTACCACAAGTTCTAACGCTTCTGGCATAATTGGCAGTTCTTCTATTTTCCAAGCTTTCGCACTCGCACCATACTTTTCTGGATCGGCATGAGTTACAAGATGTCCTAATGCCCAAGTTACAATATATCGATTTCCCTCAATAAAGCCGTTGCCATTTTTATTACACCCTAAAACACGTGCCAAATCTCGGCCCACTGATGGTTTTTCTGCTAAAACAAGAATTTTACTCATGAACTTCTCCTTAAATCAAAATATCTTATCTTTATTATACACGAAAATAAATAAAGACAATGCAAATAAAACAAGAATAAGTTTTTTTAAAAAAGTGAACCCTACAGGTGAGAAAACCATAAATTTATGCTTACATTACAAATAACACCATTCCTGTATTTTCTTTAATATTTCGAACTCGTAATTTATTGGAGGAGGATTTTTATGCAGTATCATCAGCTGATTCGTCACAACGGCATTGAGCCGCTGTTTCATGCGATAGAAATGTCAGTCATCGCCGCTTGTAATCATCTACCCTTTCACCTGCACGCCGAAGGATTGCGCGGTACGGGAAAAACAACGGCTCTTCGTGCAGCTCACGCTTTGTTGCCACCAATCGAACGCATCAAAGGCTGCATTTACAATTGCGACCCTAAAAATCCTCATTGCCCACAACACAAAAATTTGACGCAAGAGGAAATTGCTACAATCGGAACTGAATTTGTTCCACGACCTTTTTTAGAAATCTCCCATTCAGCTAAAATTGCCTCCGTAGTTGGCAGCATTGATTTAAGTAAATTAGTAAATAGTGAAAATAGTACAGCTGCACTTTTGCCTGGAACAATACCACAAGCACATCGTGGAATTATTTTTGTCGATGAAATTAATCGTCTTGCTGATACCTCCCCTGAACTAGCTGATATTCTTCTAGACGTAATGGGTACAAAACCGGGCAGAATCCAAATTGAAGAAGCTGGACTACCAATCGTCGAAATGCCTGTAGAGATTAGTATATGGGCAGCTTCCAATCCAGACGAAGAACCTGGAAGACTCGCCGATGTTCGGCGGCAGCTATCAGATCGCTTCGACTTAACAATTCCAGTAAAACAACCATCTGATGTGACTTCTGTACAGAGAATTCTAAATCAAACCTCTCCAGACACAGAACTTTTTCAAACCTTTTCTATTCCTAAACTGGATAATATCTCTTTTCGTGATGACCTTCAACAAATTCTTGCAACCATTTACGTCCAATTCAATTTAGAAAGCATTCGATCTATTCAAGCAATTGAAACTGCATCACGCTTAGAAGCTGCGATTAGCCAACGAAACACAGCACAAATTGACGATATCATAAAAGCGATCCTTCCAACTTTATCCCATCGTGTATCCACGCAGACAATAGAACAAATTCTTCACTACCTTGACCTAATTAAAAGCCATCAAGAAATACCTTTTTCCCTAAGCGCTGGTGTCATCGCAGAACATACACCTAAACCTACAATAAAAAAATTCTCCCTTTCTAGATTGCAACAATTTCTGAAACAACTCATCAAACTTTTGCCCAAATTTCCTTCAATGTCCGCCCTTACTGCAAATACTAAACGTAATGAAGATCCATCCCATCATCAACCGCAATTAAAAACTTCTACAAAAGAAGATATCATCTCCCCACCAAAAATTGCCACGCCTCTTAGTGAATTAAAAGAAGCTGATTGGTTGCAAAAACCTGAGGAAAAATGAAGAATATATTCGATTTATCTAATGAAAATTTAGCATATTTATCTGAAGAACTTCAACTACAATTAAATAAAAACAGCGGTGTTGGTATTGGACAAAGTAGTGTATTAAGTAAAAAAATTCATCTTTATAAAGCCTCTTCACCACAAAACATTCAAATTGTCGTCAATGCAGATGCTGGTAAGTTTTTCTATGGACAAATCATAGAAAATAAAATTTTTCACCTTGACGTTTTCCATCAATGCGGCAAAGTAAATCATCAGCAAGCTGCAAAAAAAGTAATTGAAACTATCAAATCTTACGGGAAATATAGCCTGCAGAAAGCCAATTTGCCAAATCCAGATTTGTTTGATATTCAAACGGGAACTGGCGGTGGAAGAATTACTGGAAGCTTAACTTATGGTACAAAAGAATCTCTATGCTATACCCACCAAAATCACATTCATTTGGCCTTTTCACTCTCTCATGAACATTTAGTTCTACTTTTCTATCTAGTTGAAACTTTAGAAAAAGTTATTTTAAACCATAAATTAGAGCTACGCCAGATAGAACAGATAAGCAATGGATATAGTGACGATAATCAATATATGAATGTATCAGATTATGCTGACAAAAACGATTCTGCACTGCGCCGAGAAACTACTTCTGATACAACCTTTGCCATGAAAGAATTGAAAAAATCTTCATCTCCCTCTATGGGCGATGAAACTTTATCCGGTCAAGACCAGCAAGCAAGCAGTGCTTCTACGACTGGGCAAAAAAGCCAACAACAAACTCTACTTGGTTTAGTAAGGCAGATTCCCCATACATCTAATTTAATCAAGGCAACGAAATCGAAAAAATTTTCTCTTCCGCAATCACTGCATAATTTAATTTGGCGAATTAGAAACTATTTAAAAAAGAAACCCGGTCAACATCACCCAATAAAAAACATTCAAAACATTAAATCAATTGTGAGTAAGCAGATTAGTAAATCATCAACAGCAAATGATTTTTCACTCGATATCGCAACAACCATTCATAATGCTGCCGTAAGACAACTCAATCAGTATAAAAAAAATTTTTCTATTCAAGTCGATGATTTATCCTTTTACTCTACCAATACCAAAACCAATGCAGAAATTTGCCTCTTACTTGATGTAAGCGCTAGTATGGGTGGATGGCGCATTGATACTGCCAAAGAGCTTATCTTTAAGTTGCGCGAAATTACCTCACACAAAATCAGTATTATTACTTTCCATAATCAAAATGCAACAATTGCTCTACCTTTTACTAGAGATAAAAACAAGCTAATTGATACCTTAAATCAACTACAGCCAAGTGGAGCAACCCCACTCGCATTAGGTTTTAAAATCAGCTTACAGTACCTGAAAACAGAGCGACTGCGAAAGCCATTTTTATTTCTTATCACTGATGGGCTTCCTTGCTACACAAGCGGTAATTTAAACAATCCACTCGAAGATGCCCTACTTATGGCAAAAGAAATGAAAAAACACCATATCCATTTTTCCTGTATTGGATTAAATGAAAAGCAAGATTATTTGCATACCTTAGCCAAAGCTGGAGAAGGGCATATATTTAAATTAAATTAATCTTAAAAACAGCTACAGAAAATCTGTAGCTGTTTTTAATTCATTCTCATTTTTATGCATGGAATAGCGTATCTTCTCATATTATTTAGCATGAATTCTTCTAGGAGGTATATATTATGGCCGATACAACAGTAACCAATACAGACAACTCCTGTAATACACAAAGTGTAGAAACAGCTACCGAAGATACAAAAACAACACAAATAACGACGAACCAATCAAATGACGTAAATGAAACTATTACCGTTACCAAACCAGATGAAAATGATTGCTGTTGTCCTTGTGGGCATTTAGATTTAGATAAGCTTGCTGAAGATGCATGTCAATGTGCTTTCAGATCTTCTAATATCGTAATTGCAACCAGCAATTCAATTATGGTATTTACAATGATTATTCTACAAGAAGTCCTCAAAGAGCTTTGCCGTTCTAAGAATTTCAATTTAGATGATGTTGTATTAATTACTTCTGCCTTAGCAGTGTTAGGCGATGGAATCAATATTAATAATCCGCAACCATTCAATAGTTAAGAAGGAGGAATAAATCATGGAAACAACATCAATTACTCGTACTGAAACCTGCCAAGATAACAAAACAACTGTCGTTACAGATACCGTTGATGATAAAACCGTCACAACGACTTGTATAGACAATACAACTACAACAAAAACATCAAATCAAACAATTAACGATCCTAGAGTTATCCGTTGTCCTTGTCATCATCTCAATCTACAAAAATTGCTTGAAGAAACAAGGTGCCAGGCATTTAAATCTAGCAATCGAGCCGCCGCAAGAGCAAATGGTGTATTGCTTTTTGCTCTGCAAATTTTACAAAATATTTTAATTTGTAAATGTAAGCAAAAAGAAGTCAATATTAACGATTTATTTCTTATTGCAACTGCGATGGGGGAAATAGGCGATATTATTTCTATTTATAATCCACCACCATTTAATAGTTAATTTTAATATATAATGAAAATCGACAATCCTTTAAGGATTGTCGATTTTCTCTATTCTCCATCGTTATCATTATATAAAATTTGTTAATATCCAATAAACAAGAATCCCTGTTACAATACTCTTCGCTAAAGATTTTGTCTTTAGCGAAACGACAAGTACAATCAGCGAAGCAAGTAAATTTATATTATTTAGACTTAGATTTAAATGATCGCCATTAATAAAAATTTCTGAAAAGACGAGTGCACCAAAAATTGATGTTGGCACGTAACGTAACCATCGTTCAACGATTGGCGATAGGCTCACTCTTGCTAAAATAAAAGGAGGTAATGCACGTGGAATATAAGAAACAATACACATGCCTAATATACAATACATAATTTCAGTTGTACTCATCATTTCTTATTCGCCCCACCTTCGATAACACACCCTGCTGTTGCTGCAATTAACGTTGCAACAACAATATGTAATTTATGCGGTAAAACACTTGATAATCCCAAAGCTAAAACACCGCCAAATAACCCAATCATAATCAGTAATTTATTGCTAAAATGATACGTCCATAAGCCAATAAACATCGCTGTTAATGTATAGTTTACAACGGCGATATCGACTAAGATAATGTTTCCTAATACATTTCCAAGCATATTGCTGAAAACCCAAGCACTATGCGAGATGATGTTTAGTGCTAATGCTCGATCCGGTGTCCACCTTGTTTGCGAAAAATTACTTAAATTCACAGCAAAAGTTTCATCTGTAATCCCTTGTGCAAATACACCTAAATATCGTGAAGATTGGCGCATCAAATAAGTAGCTAATGTTGAACTATATAATACATGACGTAAATTAACAATAAATGTAGTCAAAACAATCGATAAGATAGAAGCGCCGCCCCCCATCATTGCAATGGCAATAAATTGTCCACTTCCAGCAAAAACGAGAATTGACATAATTCCACTTTGCCACACTGTAAGTCCTACCTTTTGGGCAAAAACACCACAAGCCGAACCTAAAAATAAATACCCAAAACAAATCGGTAATGCAGCTTTCCATACCTCTTTATCCAGCAAACCTTTAAAAATAATAGCCGCCCCCACTTCAACCTAAATAATAATAAATAAAACATAATTATAACTTTATATTTAACGTTTCTAACACTTCTTGTTATTATAGCGGTTCAATCAGCATTTTTCAATATTTATCTGGTTTTAAGGTAAAGTTTTAGCAAATAATACTGTCAGAGGAATTTCAACAGATGGCTAGAATATAAACAGAGTTCTTAATTTAGATGGAATTTTAACTTCACCTGAATCTTAGAACTCGTTATCCAGGGATTAGCTGGGTGATTTAAAAAGATTCGAGGTTAATAAACATGCTTACCGATGAACTTATAAAAAAATCGGCTGCGACCATTGAAACGTTTAGTCGCGGCTTATCTTATTATCGAAATCATTATGTAAAAGATTTTACTGCCAATCAAAATACATTTAGCGCCTTAGTTTACGGCTCTGACATCTATAACGTGCGTATCACTTTGAACGAAAATGCCGACCATATCTCCGCATATCATTGTGATTGTCCTGCATCCCATAAATATATTGGCGCTTGTAAACACGTCGTTGCTGTTTTAAAGCGAATTCAAGAATGTAATTTAGATAAACAGCCGCCTGTAAAGAAGCAAGAGCCTAGTAACTTGCTTTTTCATTTTTTCCAAAGCATTCGCCAGTCTCCCCAAAATGAAAAAGTCGCCCATCTTATTCCAACATTAAATATTCGTCGTTACTATAAAAAAATTGCCGCTGACCTTGAGTTTACAATTGGCAGTGAACGACAATATGTAATTCGCAATATGAAAAATTTTCTATCTTCCGCGTATCTAAAAGAAGATATTAAATTTGGCGCAAAATTCACCTTACATTCTGTAATGCCAAATTTCGATCCTATCTCTGCACAACTTTACAATCTCTTAATAACGGCATATGAAGATGAACAAAGTCTATCACCGTACACGATTAGTGACAGTAAAGTAGCGGTGAATAAAAGTTTTCTTTTAACTCCTACCAGTTTACAGAAATTTTTCGCAATCATGGAAAACACCCCGTTTGACCTTTCTTTTGATGGATATTTGTATCCACAGACAAGCATCCTAAATGATCGACCCAATCTAAAAATCAAATTAGAAAATAACGCTTACGGCAAAGCCGTATTATCTCTTGGAAAAACATCAATTCTCCCGCTAGACCATCATTATCGTTATTTGTGGGTAAACGATACTTTATATCATGTTGATAAAGAGTTTTCAACCTATATAAAGCCGCTTTTACTAGCTTTTGAACAAAGTCCCGGGATTACACTCCCGATTCATACCGAAGACCTACCACGTTTTTTTTCAAATGTTATGCCTGAATTAGAAAAAATAGCATCTTTGGATGTTTCCAATACAATTATGAAAAAATATGATATTTTGCCGCTTAATGCTGCGATTTATCTTGATCAAGATAAAAACTCTCTCTATGCCGATCTCAAATTCAAATACGGTGATATCGAAATTAATCCTTTTCTCAATAAAGAAATCGTTAATCATACCGGAGATAAAATTTTGATTCGCGATCAACAAGAAGAAGATAAAATTCATGCGTTATTCGCCAAATATGCATTTACCCCACAAAAAAATCACTATATACAATCAGATGAAATGCAGATTTATGACTTCTTGAATGATGGAATTCGTGAACTCACCAATTGCGCCGAAATCTATTACAGCGACACGATGAAAGCAAACCCAATAAAAAGAATCGAAAATCTCTCTACTGGCATTCGTGTAAGCGATGACAATGTACTTGAAATGTCATTTGAAGCAGACGATTTAAATTTGCCAGATATTTTTTCCATGCTGCGTTCCTATCGCTTAAAAAAACGCTACCATCGTTTGAAAAATGGTACCTTTATCAATTTAGACAACGATGAATTAGAAAATTTAGCTGATCTAGCTGAACACTTAAATCTAAAAGCCCCTAAAAATAGCAATACAATCAAACTCTCCTTGGCAAAAGCGCTCTACCTCGACAACTTATCGCGCGATATTGAAGGATTAAAATTATCACGTAATCAGGCATTCAATCAGCTCATTTCTGATATTACCGAACCGGCAAAGCTGGATATTGCTATACCGCCATCACTCAATGGCATCTTACGCGACTATCAGAAAGTCGGCTTTAAATGGCTTAAAACTTTGGCTCATTACAAATTGGGCGGAATTCTCGCTGATGATATGGGTTTGGGGAAAACGTTGCAAGTCATCACCTTCATCCTATCGGAAAAATCAAAATCTCCACTGCCGTCCATCGTGATCGCTCCGACTTCACTCATTTATAATTGGCAAGAAGAAATTGAGCGATTTGCACCAGAACTTACCTCACTCGTCATCACTGGATCGCGGGCGGAACGACTTGAGTTACTCAAACAGAGCAACAATTATGATATTATTATCACTACCTATAATATCTTAAAACGTGATATTACAGACTACGAAAACCGCCATTTTCATTATTGTTTTCTCGATGAAGCACAGCATATTAAAAACCCCAATACACAAAATGCAAAATCCGTAAAACATCTTCAAACTGATGGTTATTTTGCCCTCACAGGCACACCGATTGAAAACACATTGACTGAATTGTGGTCGATTTTTGACTTCATCATGCCTGACTACCTATTATCACATAGTGCTTTTAAGAAAAAATTTGAAATTCCGATTGTAAAAAAACAAGATCCTCTCGTTATGCGAGATTTAAACCGTTATATTACCCCATTTATTCTCCGTCGAATCAAAAGCAAAGTATTAACGGAATTACCGCCAAAAATTGAAAGTAAATTAATCAATACAATGACCGACAAGCAAGCAAAAATTTATCAAAGCTACTTCATTCAAGCCCAAAAAGAATTTCAAACTGAACTTGCTAAAAATGGTTTTGAGCAAAGTCGAATAAAAATTTTATCTATTTTAACGCGCTTACGCCAAATCTGCTGTCATCCAAGTTTATTCCTCGAAGATTATCACGGTAGTAGTGGGAAACTTGAATTGATGCTGGAGATGTTAATCGATGCCATAAAAGGTAATCATCGCGTTTTGATTTTCTCCCAGTTTACCAGTATGTTGGCGATTCTGCAAAATGAATTAAAAAATCGCAGCATTTCCTATTACTACTTAGACGGATCTACCCCGGCACTTGACCGCGTGCAAATGGCAAACTCCTTTAATAGCGGTAATCAGCCGGTATTCTTAATCTCGCTCAAAGCTGGTGGAACAGGGCTGAATTTAATCGGCGCCGATATGGTTATTCATTACGACCCATGGTGGAATCCCTCAGTTGAAGAGCAGGCGACCGACCGCGCCTATCGCTTAGGACAGGATAATACCGTGCAAGTCTTTAAATTAATCACCAAAAATACTATCGAAGAAAAAATCTTCAACCTGCAACAAAAGAAAAAATCGCTCATCGATAGCATCATCCAGCCGGGAGAAAATTTTTTATCCAAACTTAACGAAAAAGAATTACGCGAATTATTTAATCTAACCTAACGATATACAACAAAAGCCGGACGATCGACATGAAGCTGATCATCCGGCTTTACTATAATTTTTAAATCCCAAACTCTTTTGCATAAGTTACCGTTCCACTTATAGGCTTTACATTATCTTGTAGGTTGATTGCCATAAAATTGGCAGAAGATATCCCATCAGGAACTTCAATACCAAACTGTTCTGCTGGACGGTAACCAAATCGCGGATAATATTTTTCACTTCCTAAGACCAGCGAATACTGATATCCTAATTTCTTGGCAATTTTGTGACCTTCTTCAATTAAAGCAGTACCTATGCCCTGCTTTTGAAATTCTGGCAGCACGGACAACGGTGCCAAGACAAGTACTGTATCCTCTCCCACCCTTGCTTTTGTGAACATAATATGTCCTGCAATCCTGCCGTCAATCTCCGCGATTAGAGAAAGTTCCGGTACAAATGCCACCCCATTTCTTAAAGCATCAACTAAATCCTGCTCATTTCCATCGCTGTATTCTGCAGTTGCAAATGCATCTTTTACAAGGCTATAAACCATATTGCAATCTTTGCTTGTTTCCTGTCTGATTAACATAGCTTTTCCTCCTGATTTATGCTTCATGTTTCATGGAATAAACAAGACCTTCAGTAAAAATTCTTAATTCTACCTCACCAAGCAAAATTGCCATTTTTAAATACCGTTACTTCTTTGCCATCTTCCGTAATACCGATAATTTCTAAATCTTTCGTGCCAACCATAAAATCTTCATGAATAATCGAATCATTCACATCAGCATCTTCCAGTTCTGATTCATTCATTTTATCGCCGCCCGCAATACAAACTGGATATGCTTTACCAAATGCTAAGTGGCAGGAGGCATTTTCATCGAATAATGTATTGTAAAATAAAATATTCAAATTCGAAATCGGTGAATCATGGGGAACAAGTG
Organism: Anaerosinus sp.; assembly: GCF_965318445.1. NCBI lineage: Bacteria > Bacillati > Bacillota > Negativicutes > Selenomonadales > Sporomusaceae > Anaerosinus > Anaerosinus sp. The sequence goes on from NZ_CBDNNH010000018.1 coordinate 71,792, forward strand.
CAACTTCGCCAAGATAAGCAGAACTATCATCCGCAGTCAACAACTTTTCTAAAATTTCCTGACCTTTTTTTGCTGAATACTCGATAACTTTTCCATCTTTAAACTTCAATTTGAACTCCTCAATCAAATTTCCATGATAATTTAACGGTTTCGAGCTAACCACGGTACCATTTACGCCATGTTTTTTCGGCATTGTATAAACTTCCTCTGTTGGCATATTCGCAACAAATTCTCTACCTTCTGGTGTAAATTCAGAACCACTGAACCAAATATGTCCTTTTGGTAATTCAATCGTCAAATCTGTTCCTAGCGAATTTTTGTAATGTAAACTTTTAAAATTGTATTGATTCATCAACTCTTTATTTTTTTTCAATGTATTCAAATGGTTTTCCCAGCTTTCTATTGGGTCTCCATCGCCAACGCGTACCGTTTCCAAAATCGCTTTCCACAATTTCGCCATGGCTTCCATTTCACTCAAATCCGGAAACATTTTTTTCGCCCAGTTAACCGTTGGAATTGATACAACACACCAGGTATTTTTATTGTTCATCATGCGTTCACGATATTCTTTTAACGCATTTCCACTCGCTTTTTGCATTCTTGCAATACGATCCGGATTTACGCCCTTTAAGATTTCCGGATCTGATGCTGCGATAGAGATAAATGCGGCCCCTTGCCGTGCATACCCGATATACATTTCTTTGCGCCAGTCAGGAAATTCATCAAAGATTTCTTCTGGCGCATGCATAAACCGAATTCGCCCCAATACCTCATCATTCCAACTGACCACAACATCCCTTGCTCCAGCCAAGTAAGCTTCTTTTGCAATCTTGCGGGCAAAATCTGCACATTCAATCGGCGCATTAATCACAAGAATCTGGTTTTTCTCAATATTTACACCTTTGCGCACAACAAGGCGTGCATACTTTTCTAACTTTTGTTCCATCTTTCTCCTCCTATATTCTTTCATCTCATTTATTTAAAATGCAATGTAGACTATTTATTCTTTATAGTATTTACCAAAATATATTTCTTATTTTAGAGGGCTAACAAATATTTCGCAAGTTTATTTTGCCATCCTTATGATTTCTTTATATAATAAAGTAGACTTAATTCAGTTGGATTTTTTACTCCAGCTGCGTTTCTATACAAATCTAAATTTATTCTACGAGGATGTATCTTATGAATCTCTATACACTTACACAAAAACATCATCCTTGGGCAGTTTCACTTCGTCGCCATTTTCATCAATATCCTGAAGTTAGCGGTGAGGAATATCAAACCCAAGCAAAATTATTAGCTGAATTAAAAGCGCTGCAAATTAACTGCCGCCCTGCGGGAACTACAGGTGTAATTGCCGAAATTCACGGTAAAAATTCAGGCAAAACCATCGCGATTCGCGCTGATATTGATGCATTGCCAATCCAAGATGAATGTAATACGCCATATCAATCGAAAAATAAAAATGCTTGCCATGCTTGTGGTCATGACGGTCATATCGCTGTTGTCTTTGGCACCTTACAAATAATTCACGAACTGCGTGATAAACTTCAAGGAACGTTTCGCTTTATCTTTCAACCTCGTGAAGAGCAATTTCCAAGTGGTGCTGTTTCTATGATTGAAGATGGTGCATTAGACAATGTAGATGCAATTATCGGCGCACATATTTGGCAGCCAATTTCGCTCGGTACAATCGGCATTACCTATGGCAATCTCATGGCATCACCTGATAAATTTAAAATCACTGTACATGGAAAAGGCGGACACGGTTCGATGCCACAGCAAACCGTTGATCCAATCTTAATTGCCTCTCAAATCGTTCTCGGTTTAAATACGATTGTGAGCCGCTCGATTGATCCACTTGAACTTGCTGTTGTTTCCGTTGGCTCAATCCAAGCGGGAAACGCTTTCAATATCATCCCCGAAACGGCAACCCTTGAGGGAACTGTTCGCTCTTTTGATGAAAATGTACGCCAACAAATCTTCGCTCGCATTGAAGCTATTGTGAGTGGAATCTGTGCGGCGAATGATGCTACTGCTGAAACTGAAACTTTATTGGGGCATCCAGCAATTATCAATGTTCCTAGCTATAGTAAAGCAATCGCTAAGGCAGTAGAAAAATGTCACGCACCAATCAAAGTAGAAGAAGTTCCTCCTGTGATGTGTGGCGAAGATTTTTCTTACTATCTAAAGCATGTTCCTGGAGCTTTTTTCTTTATCGGCACAGGTACGGATAAAATGATTTATCCACATCATCATCCAAAATTTGATCTCGATGAACGTGCAATTCTTTACGGAATGGAAGTCATGGCACGAACAGCTATTGATTTAGCCATCGGATAAATTTATATCAACCACTAAAAAAGTACCGAAGAAAATTTTCTTCGGTACTTTTCTTATTTTTGAACAATAAGTGCAATATCTCCGTCTGCTAAATTTTGTATTGCCAAATTTTTTTCTGCTTCTGAGCTCACATAAACAGAGGTAATCAGTCCGGTACGTAAATTAGGATTCAATAACCGTACCTTCTCTACTACGCCAAGTCGATTTCTCCCATGAAACTCCCCTTGTAAATGAAGAATAGTTTTCCCTTTATTCTGCTTTAATGCTTCAACTATACTTTCCGCCATCGCATCATCTTTTAAGCATTGCGCTTGATAATACCTTTCAATCTGTGCATCATCCAGTCTCATCCCAACCTGTCCTGATTTCATATAAGAAACAAATGCAGCATAATACGCATCATGATTCACGATATGCTTAGATGGCAGATACTTTTTCTTGATTTCTTCTATACTGTATAGCGTTCCACTTTTCGCATATTCAGCGGCTAGATAGCGAGGGATATTTCCGCCCAATACGGCAATTTGTTTATTTTTTGCAAACTCAATACAAGGTTTATAATCCTCTGTATAGTTCTTCCACGGACGTGAATTTTCTAAAAAATCTTTTTCGGAAATTTGATTTGTCAAATATTTATCTAAATAAGGCTGCACATCGCGTTCAAACATTTCTAACGACAAAATTAAATTTGGTTTTTCTTTATATAAAGCTTTTAAAAATTCATTTTCTTGTTCATGAATCCATGTATTATCATGATATTCCCCAAAGAAAATCACATCATACGTTGAAAAACGACGGGCAACGTCTTTAACCGATAACTGTTCGCCATTTTTCTGATAAAAACCATCTTGCAATGCCGCCTCTGCCTGCATTGGTAAACTGATAAAAAACACTCCCACAATAAAAATTACCGATAACCATTTACGCATCATAATTGCATTTGAACTCCACATCTCCAAACTCTACCGTCAATTGCTAAGTCATCTATCTTTTTATCAAAGATATTTTCTACTGCAACATAGCCATTCACGGTGTCATTGAATTTTTTACTTACGCTGACATTAAATGTACTATAATCATAATCCGATTTACTATAACGATATTTATTTATCCACTCATTCCAAATCACTGCATGGATACCACTATTGTCTACATCATCATATTGCAACTGTAATGTTGTCCGATTTTTTGCACGATCTTCTAATCTTGCATCATCTTTTTTATCAATTGCGTCTAAATAATTACTTGTCAGTTTTACCGTCCATTTATCATTTAAATGACGTCCCAATTCCAATTCGACACCATCAATTTTTGCTTTATTAACATTGACGTATTTGCTTGTCGCTACCATTCCGGAACCTGGAATATAACTCATTTTTGTTTCTGTCCCAATTAAATTATCTACATCATTGTGAAAATAAGTTAATTTTCCGAAACTATTGCCACGTTCGCCTTCTAAACTCAATTCAAAGTTTTTAGATTCTTCTGGCTGTAAGTCTGGATTACCAGCTACAGTAACTTTCATCGTTCCCATTTGACGTGTCATATTCATATACAGTTCACTGATACTCGGGGCTTTAAATCCAGTTCCATAACTTGCTTTTAACCGATAATTATCATTCATTTTATACGTCATGCCAATTTTCGGACTTACTTTATCACCAAATTTGTCACTATCATCATAACGCAAGGATGGAATCACTAATAAACGATCATTTATTACCCATTCATCTTGTACGTATGCTGCATAATAATCAATCGTTGCTTTTGAACCAGTTTTCGTTACGCCATCACGTTCAATGCTAAAGATATCATCTCCACCATTTCCTAATCTAGTCCCTCGATAAGAAGTTTGACGATATTCCCCACCATAAGTCAGTAAATGATTATCGCCAATTTGTGTTGTATTTTTGCCATCAACAACGAAAGTTTCGTATTTTGCAACATCAAAATCACTCAATTTTCTAGCAGAAGTATATGTATTATCATCTTTTTCTAACTTATTAAAGTACATTCGAAGTTCATAATCGCCCGCCGCTTTTTTACCTCGATAAGTAATGCCATAAGAACGTCTTTGATTTTCCCAATACTCTTTGTTCCCAGAAGCATAATCTTCCGCTAAATTCTCTTTCATATACTCATAAAACACATCTATTTTTTTATCTTCCGTCAAATCATAAGTCCCTGAAATATTAAAGAAATGACGGTCGCCAAACATGTTGGTGTTTTCCGTTGCATAGGTCTGTTTCAAAATATCGCTATAACGAGTATCAAAACTCCAGGCCCATTTCCCATTTTTCCCTAAATCTAAATGATAATCCACATTTCTTTGTTCACTTCCTGTGGATAAACCAAGTTGGCTTGTCGTTACATCTGACTTTCTCGTAATAATATTAATCACACCGCCAAGTGCATCCGAACCATAAAGAGAGCTGACTGGTCCACGCACAATTTCAATTCGCTCAACATTAGTCAAATTAATCCGATCCAATTCATAAAAATTGGCCGTAACTGATGTATCTTCACCTGCCATACGCCGTCCATCAATTAAGATCAGCGTTTGACTCGTATTCATCCCGCGAATGGATACCTTATTTCCTGTCATTCCCGCTTTGGTAATATCTACGTTAGCCGCTAATTTTAATGCACTTACTACACTATCTGCCCCAAGATTTTCAATATCTTCGCGCGTAATTACCTCTACGCTCGCTGGAGTTTCTTTAATTTCTTGCTGCGTTCTAGTAGCCGAAACGATAACATCTCTACTTTGCACGATTTCATCACTTGCCTGTACAGCAGATACTGGCGACGTTAAATATAATCCAATTGCCATGGCTAATAATGCTTTTTTATTTTGCCCCACGAATCTCATCCTCTACTTTCTCCTCCCTATTCTACCCTTGCGCCGCAATCGCCTGCACTTGTGTTTTTAAACGGCCTTCAAGTAAAGCTTCTGTACACTCAAGTAACGATTGCGCGATATTAATATGCCAAAATTGTCCTGCCTCAGTTAAGCGACTCAATACTTTTCCCTTGTTCACCAAGCCATGTCTTTGCCAAATTTCCAGTAAATACTCTAGTTCTCTTATGTGCTCACCATATTTTGCTGCTAAAAATTCCAAATTAAAATAGCCGCTTTCTAATTGCTTTAACATATCATTGTGTAATTCTTGCTTCGCTGATTTCTTTGCCATAAACATCAACGGTTTTTTGCCCGCTTGAATGTGTTCTATATAGCTTTTCAAATTGCGCTCTAAGAAAATGCTATATGCACCAATGTTTCCTCCAGCACCAGAACCAAAGGCAAATACTTCAGCCCCGCTTTTTGTTAGCAAATTATACATATTGCGCTCGCGTATCCCCTTTGCCCAGTGACAGTTGCTCAATTGTTTATACGCGCGTTCTTTTAACCAAGTATTCGCAACGGCAAACATTTGTGCTTGCTCCGCTGTTGTAGCCGCTGGCGGTAAGTTGCCTGCATCAATCGCTTTTTTCAACGGGCTTACATCAAATAAATTCAATTGATAAAGATCCATGCCATCAATCGGCAAACTGTCTACCGTTTGCAAATCAAACAATAAATCCTCAACGGTCTGTCCTGGTAATCCATAAATTAAATCAATAATAATCGAAGCTTGTTCATAGGCTGCTAACTCTTTTAATCTGGCAACCACCGTTTCATAATCATCTAACCGCCCCATTGACTTTCTAAGGTTCGTGAGAAAGGACTGAACACCGACCGAAACTCGATTTACCCCACCGGCAAACCACGCATCCATTTTCTCTTTCACTAAATCATGGATACGCGCTTCAAGCGTGATCTCACAATCATTCGCTAACGGCAGATACATTTGAATTGCCTGTAAAACACGCCGCACATTGTACGGGGATAAGGCGCTAGGTGTTCCGCCCCCAATAAATACCGCATGAATGAGCCCGGCCTTTAAGTAGCTCTCATTTGCCGACATGGATAGTTCTTTGATCAAACAATCCACATAAAGCGTTTCTCGTTCCTCATTCGAGTAGTTTTGAAAAAAACCACAATATAAACAAAGATGACTGCAAAACGGGATATGAATATAAGCGGTGCGCTTTTCTACCTTTATCAGTTCTGTATGCATCGTATTTTGCCAAGCAACCTGCCTTTCTTCTTCACTTAGAGGCCGTCCTTGCACACTTGGATGAACAACTCTTTTCTTATCAAATGCATCTTGCAATGGATGATCTGTATTTTTTCCAACGGTCAAGCGGTATTGTTCTTCATTCATTTGAGACAAAATTTCTGCTAATGTTTTTTTCATCCTTTAGCCTCCTAACAATTCCGACTTGATTTTATTAAACACAGTCTTTGCCTCTAATAAATCATTTGTATCGGGATGTGTACTCGCTATTTTGTGACGTGCTTTACGCTCTTCATTCATCCCATGCGGATGATTCGCCGGGAACATTTTTTCCATTTTTTTAATTAATTTAGGATCAACTTTTCCCTGACAAATAAACTGACCAACAACTTCATTCGATGCATCTAATAAAGCAGCCGCATTCTCCAAACTTTTCTTGGCATGATCTGAATGAGGATCAGCACCTAAAGTAGCAAATAAAGCTACCCGTTTATTTTTAATCGTTCCTAAATAATCTGCACTCTTTCTATCGGCAGTCCCTCTATCTACCCAAAAGCCTACGGCAACTAAATCATATGATTCTACGGTCGGATTTTCTTCAACGGCTGCTAACACAGCATTTTCACCCAAGGCTTCAACAATCGCCTCTGCAACCATTTTTGTATTTCCGGTTAAACTTGAATAAACAACTAAACTTTTCATAAATTAAACACTCCTATTATTCTGTATATTGACTCAATTGATAAACGCCGAAAAGAAACATAAGCAGTGCCATAAAAACGAGGATTCCCATCGCATAAATTGCCTCTATTGTCCACGCATTCATTCTTAACAAGTCGTTTGCTAAACTAAGCGGCAGAAACTTTACGATTCCTTTTATCACAGTCGGCAAATTATGAATTGGGAAAAACGAACCACAAAAAAACGTCATCGGTGTAATCAAAAAATTAATGACTAAAGATAAAGAATCAGGATTCTTCACCCACATGCCAACCGCGATTCCTAAAGCAGCAAAACAAATTGAAGTCAAAAGAATCCCCAGTATTCCAAGGAGATTCATCATCGGCACATCAAAAATCAGCATCGCAATCGCGTAAATAGAGGCACCTGCTAAAATCCCTCGCGTCATTCCACTTAATACAATACCAAGCGCAATCTGCTTTAAAGGTATCGGACTCAACATCAATGTTTGAAAACTGCCAAAATAAAATCTTCCTACGCTTACCGATAAAGCTGTTTGCTGAAACGCATTTAGCATAACGGTAATTGTGACCATCCCCTTAGCTAAAAAAGGTACGTATCCACCTTCGACAGAAATATTCCCCCCAATGCCCCAACCAAAAGCAAATAAATAGATTAAAGGAAAAAGCAGCGTTGAAAATACATAACCAAGCTTGCCAATCTTCTTTTGCATCAACACCATTTCTCGTTGATATACTGCCAACCAACCCACTACAGCTTCTCCTTTTCACGGACATAATGCAAAAACGCTGTTTCTAAACTGATTTTTTCCGTCGCAACTTGCACATGCTCTTTCAAACCTTCTACTGTATCCATATAAAGTAGTCTTCCCTCTTTCAACAACGCAACTCTATCACAAAGAAATTCTGCTTCATCCATATAATGCGTCGTAATCAAAATTGTCTTACCTAAACTTCTTAATTGTAAAATCATCTGCCAAATTTCTTGCCTTACATCAGGATCAAGTCCAACGCTTGGCTCATCCAGCAAAATAATTTTAGGATTGGTAAGCATCGCCCGAGCAATTAAAACCTTTCTCGCCATCCCTCCCGACAAATGCTCCACCTTCTTCGTTTGCCAGTCTTGCATGGTAAATTCATGCAAGATTTCCCTTACACGCTTTTTTGCCTCTACTACCCCAAATAATCGCGCATATAAATATAACACTTCAAATACACTGCACTCACGCTCTAAATTATTTTCTTGTGGAACTAAAGCAATTTGTTGTCTAACCAAAGTACGATTTTTTATTGGGCAACTCTTTAAAATATTGATCGTTCCTGCATCAACCTTACTCAATCCAGCGATAATTTTAATCAATGTTGTCTTGCCTGCTCCATTCGTACCGATCAGCCCTATAACTTCCCCAGGCTTTGCAAAAATTGATACGCCCTTTAATACTTCTTTTTGTCCATATTTTTTTCGAATATTTTCTATGCTAAAGCTAACCATTTCACGCTCCTGTTTTTAAGCAACATTCCTGCGGAAAACAAACGAGTTGTTCTTTTCCTCCCTGCTGAATTCTCATAATGTTTGGCTCTACGCCATACAATTCACGTAACGTTTCCGTCGTAAACACATCTTCCACTTTGCCATCCGCGAGAATCTTCCCCTGTTTTACGGCAACGAGGCGATGACTAAAGCGCGCTGCATGGTTCAAATCATGGAGAACCATGATGACTGTTATATTTAGCATCTGTTGCAAATTTTGCACTAAATGCATAAGCTCTAATTGATGATGAATATCTAAATACGTTGTCGGCTCATCCAAAAGTAAAATCTCCGGTTTCTGCGCAAGCGCAAGGGCAAGCCAAACTCTCTGTCGCTCTCCACCTGATAAAGCATCTAGTCGCTGATATTTCATATGTTCAACACCTGTTTTTATCATCGCTTCTTCAATCGCCGCTTCATCTATCTGACTTCTATCGCCAAACAGCTTCTGATATGGCATCCGCCCGTAAGCAACAATATCATACACCGTCATATCACCTGGTGCCGATGCTGATTGCGGAACAATGGCAACTTTCCTCGTAAACTTGCTAATCTCCATATGAAAAATATCTGTTTCCCTGAGAAGCACCTTGCCTTTTGTTGGTACTAAAAGGCGTCCCAGCGATTTTAGCAACGTCGATTTTCCCGATCCATTTGGCCCGATAATCGAAATAATTTCTGAATTTTCCACTGAAAAATTCATTTCTTCAATAATCGTTTTTGCTCCGTATTGAAGTTTCAAGGATTGTGCTTCTAAAATCATTCCTTTCTCAACCCCTTTTTTAATAAATATAAGAAAAATGGTGCACCTAAAAATGCCATAAAGATACCAACGGGTACTTCAATTGGTGAAAATGCAGTCCTAGCAACCGTATCTGCACCAACGACTAACGCAGCGCCAAACAAGGCTGAACAAGGCAATAAATATTCAAAATCAGAACCTACCAGCATCCGAATCATATGTGGCACAACCAAACCGACAAAACCGAGCATACCGGCTACACTTACCGCCGATGCCGCAAGCAGCGCCGCCAGCGTTACCATATAAAACCGTATTTTTTCTACATTCGTACCGATGCTTTTCGCCATATCATCGCCGAGCTGCAACGCATTTAAATACCTAGAACCAATCATTGTTCCAATGACTCCAATTAGACTATAAGGCAAAATCATTTTGACATGTTCCCAAGAACGACCTTGAAAACCACCAGCCAGCCAATTTACCGTACCTTGAATTTTGTCTGAATGAAACACCATGATTGCACTCATCGCCCCACCAAAAAAGGCTCCAACTGCAACACCTGCTAAAATCATTCTCAGTGGATGAATCCCCCGTTCCCAGGACAATAAAAATACCAGTCCTGTTGCAATTAACGCGCCCAAAAAAGCAACCATTGGCACAAGCATTGTTTGCTCAGGGTAAAGTACCATCACGAGCATTGCCGCTACGCCAGCTCCGGCTGATACACCAATGATACCGGGATCAGCTAACGGATTACGCAAAATTCCTTGTAAAATGCAGCCTGCCAAAGCTAAATTCATTCCAGTAAGTGCACCGACAATCACACGGGGAATACGAATTTGAAATAAGATTTGATAATTTTCCGTCATTTCTTTTTGTGTCATTGCCGCCCAAAATTCTGCAAAAGGAATTTTTACCGCACCGAAAGTAACCCCTGTAATAATTGTTAAAATAACGATAACTAAACCTGCAAGCATGACAAGCGTTCGTTTTTTCAATCGTGGGTCCTCGGAGACTTTTGTTTGTATCATCACGCTTATTTACCCTCCGGATAAAGTTTTTCTGCTAAAATACGCATTGCTTCAGCAACCTGCGTCCCTGGATTTACTGCAAACAATTCATAAGGGAGCGTATACACACGCCCATTTTTTACTGCTTGAATCCCTTGCCATGCAGGATGTTTTGCCAATTCATTCTGAAATTTTTGATTTACTTTTTCATCCGAACTATGGGTAACAAGAAAAATCACTTCTGGATTTTCTTTTGCAATATATTCCATACTTAATGGAACGAAACTGCCTGTTTCACCTTCCATATGATCCGCAATATTATTTCCCCCCAGACGATTTACTAAATCTCCAACAAAGCTCTGACCTGTTGCCATATTAAAGCTCTCTGTTGAACCCCAGATGATTAAATTTTTTGGCGTTTGCTTCCCCTCCGCTAAAGATAATGCTTGCTTATATTTCGCCTGAACAAAATCAATTTGTTCCTGTGCTTTTTGTTCTTTGTTCATTAACTTTCCATAAAAATCTAAAGTTTCAATTACATCTTCATAAGTATCTAAAGCTCGTACATAGAGTGGAATATTGGCAGCTTCCAAAATCGGAATCAAAGAATGATGAAATGGGACATTAATCCCCACCACTAAATCTGGTTTAAGCTCTAAAATTTTCTCAACATCAGGGCTATGAATCACGCCTACTTCTGCCGCATCTTTTGTATCTAATTGAATTTTTTTCGATAATGCCTGTGAAGTCGGCTTACCAACGATAAACTCAGCTCCACCTGCTGCACAAAACAATTCTAAATTTGATGCATTTAAGATCACCACCCGCTGTGGATGTTTCGGAATCATCACCTCTCGCTTCAAGCTATCGACAACTTTTTGTTGGTCATTGCTATTTTTTTCAGTATTCTGATTCACAAAATACAAACAGCCAAATAAAAGAATAAGTCCACTTATGATTATTACACTAAATTTTTTCATTCAGTAAAGTTTCCTTTCAAGATTTTGATTATCATTCTCGTTTAATTTTCAAAAAAAAGAATATTGCCGCATTTGGGACATTTTATTTTTAATGATTTTGCATAGCCATAAAACAAAAGTCGATTACAGTTACCACAACGTTTTTGTGGCAATTCCTGTTTTGATTTTTCACTTTCTCGCTGCATGACCTTATCCTCCATTATCCATTCAATTCATAATAAATCGGAACCATAAATTCAATGACTTGTTTTGCACCATGAATAAACGGACAAGCTTTCTGCACTGCTTTAATTGCCCCCGCATCTAAACTTTTTACCCCTGACGATTGCATCACTTCTGCTGCAGCTAAACTCCCATCCGCATTTAAGCGTACAAGAACACCAACTCTGCCCGTCTCACCACGTTTTAATGCGATATAAGGGTACTCTTTTTTTGCCTCAACCAAACTTGCAAATTGAGTTGCAAGCTGTGCAATATTGACCGTTTGATAACCACCAGAATTAATTTCTTCGCTTGTTGCAGATACAGAATCAGCTTGCCCTTGTGCTATTTCCTGTCCGGCGTCAGCATCATTACTATTGCTCTCCTGTCCATAACCGGCACTGCCAGACGTAAGAGCATTCACAGAGCCAACTGCTTGTTTCTCTTTATGATAAGAAGATTGTGCTGTTACTTGCTGCTGTGTTAAATTTTTTTGTTCTTGCGCAGCAGATTTTTGGGTTAAAGAAGGTATCTGTATTACCTGTTCCAAGTGGTTTGCGATAAAAGATTTCTCATCAACTTGCGCAACTGGCTCTTCAATATCAATAAAAATATATTCATCAACGTTTTTTTCCGGTTTATGCATCTCGGAAAAGGTTGTTCCCATCAGAGCTAGGAGCAAAACATGTATCGCACACGAGATTTTAAAGCTGCGCCCTAAAAAATCTGAACAATAAGTTTGCACTTACATCACGTTCCTTTCTTTTCTGCAGCAATTGCAAGTTTTTTTACTCCAACTTCTTTTAAGGTATCCATCACTTCAATTACTTTTCCATGTTCCGTCAATTTATCAGCCCGTAATACAACTGCCATTTCATTATTCTCCTGAAGCTTTTGCATCACAGAATTTTTCATTTCCGCTTTAGATACGATGGTTTCATCTATTTGAATCATCCCATCTGCCAGCAAAGTAATCGACGTTGTTTTATTTTCCATCTGATTCGCAGTCATCGCTTTTGGCAGATCTACTGGTAACGCTTTTTGATGTACCATATTCAACGTACTCATCATAAAAAATACTAATAAAAAGAAAATAATATCAATCATTGGAATAATCATTAACTTAGGCGAAGACTCAATTCGTGCACTTCTTACCTTCATAATAATTCACCTTTATTTTTTTCTAGTATCATAATACAAGTCTGTTCAATATGTGTAATAATATGATCAAGCCAGTGAGTAAAATAACTATGAACGGCTAGTGCCATAACTGCGACACAAAGTCCCGAAGCTGTCGCAATTAATGCTTCGCCTACACTTCCTGTAATCACTGATGGATTGCTGCCCGCAATATCAAGGACTTGGAACGAACCAATCATCCCCATCACTGTACCAAGTAACCCTAATAAAGGGGCCATGGTGACAATGGTATCTAAATAACTTAAATTATTGCGCAATCCCGTCGTTTCCGCAACCGTCAAACTTTCAAAGCTTTCCTTCATATGATCAAAGTTTTTGCGATACCTTAATCCTTGCCCCAAGATGCGGCTTAATATATTATCATGCACTAGACATTCCTCTTGAATCTCCTGCCACTTTCCTTCAGCTACAGAATTCTTCACCGTTTGTAAAAATGTCATCATCTGCCCACAATGATTGCGATAAAATAAGAAACGTTCAATGGCTATTGCTACAACAAAGATTGAACAAAACAGCAAAGGATACATCACAAGCCCCCCTTGCACAAACCAATCAAAACATTTAAAAAAACCTTCCATCTTGCCCTCCACTATTCAATACGAATTTTTAACGAAAAAAATCCGCACATATATCAATATATGTACGGAGCTCTGTAGGCCCTCTAATTTTTTACCTTTTGCTTTCGTCAAACACTATTATATTGATAACGATTCTCATTGTCAATATAGCAAATTATCTTTTTACAAAAAAAAATGTGTTCAACCGATTGGGCTGAACACATTTTCTATCTATCTGACAACACTAATTTAATTCCAAAAGAAATAAGTAATATTCCTGTAACCTTTTGTATTCTTTCTTGAAATGTCTTGCTCGCAAATAATTTTTTTACATGATTGAGTAGATAAGCAAGTAAACTAAACCAGATAAACGTTAGCATTACATAAATACTCCCTAGCATGATAAATTGCGGCATAACTGCCTTTTCCAGATTAACAAACTGAGGAATAAACGTTAAATAGAATAAAATAACCTTTGGGTTTAGCACATTTGCTAAAACAGCCTCCCCGAAAAATGATATCGCCTGTTTTTTCGAAGGCGCACTTTCTTCTTCCTTTTCTAGCATATCATCTTGTTTTGGCTTTTCAATAAAAGATTTTATCCCCAAATAAGATAGATATGCTGCACCTATATATTTTACCATTTCAAATAAATAAATAGATTGCGCAATTAACGCCGAAAGTCCTAAAATTGCAAAAAGTGTGTGTATGATAAGTCCTGCTGAAATTCCCCACGCAGTATAAATACCGGCTTTTCGCCCACCTGCCAAAGTTGTTTTCATGACTAAAGCAAAGTCGGGACCTGGCATCATCGTAAAAAATAATGTCATCATTGTAAAAAGTATAATATTCTCCATAACTAACACTCCTAGATCCATTGAATAGCGAAAATCTTTCGCTTACATTTGTATAAATAAATTACCATTCTAACTCCAATCCCACACCTACTTCACAAATCGGAATTTCTTGGTGAATATACGCCTTTACTTGAAAAGATACACAATGACAAGGATATAAGGACTGAATCTGATTTTCTTTAAAGTAATGAACGACTGCTTTCACTCTATCATTCACTTCAAACAGATGAAATCCACCGATAACTGCTACGATTCGGTCATCCTTACAAATACGTTTTGCATATTCAATAATATTACAGATTCCACTATGAGAACATCCCGTAATAATATAAAGGCCTTGCTCATTTTTGTAAACCAGTGCAGTATCATCCAAAATCAAGTCCTCTTTCCATGCTGAACCTTCTTCTAACTTTCCAACAGCTCTTCTCGGTTCAAATTCACATAACGTTGGAATCTCCCCAAGAAAAGTTAAATTGGGGCTTACTTTTAACGGTTCTTTTACTAAATGTAATTGGCACAAATTTTTCAAATTCTCTTCTAAAATAGGTGAACCGATATCTTGCCCCTTGCAAACTCTGCGTTTAAATACATCTGAATGGGCAATCACCTCTACACCAGATAAATCATACTGCTCCGTTAAGTACACAAGCCCTCGTGTATGATCATTATGCCCATGAGAAAAAATAATTGTATCAATTCTATTTAAGTCGATATTCATTACAGAGGCATTTTTTATAATTAAATCTGAATATCCCACATCAAATAGAATTCGTTTATCTCCATCCTCTAGATAAAAACTTACTGCCGGTTCTCCAGAAAAATATTGATCAATATACGTATGATTCTCTACTAAAACTTTAAGTTTCATTTTCCCACCTCGGTCTTAGCATAATAGATGAACGTAATAAATGCAATTTTTTCTATATAAAAACTGCTTTAACCTTGAGGAAATCCTCTTGCTAAAGCATTTTTTTTACTAATATTAATTTAATAATTCATCAAGTGCCCAGATTACAAGTCCAATTTTAATAGCATCACGAACGATATTATTATGTGAATTATTTACATCATCATCGAAATTATCCCATCTTACCTGATAGCGATTCGCAATCGAACGATATGTATGACCTTTTTTACGTAATTTTAATACATCAATTACCCCAATACGAGGGCTTCTTTCTGCAATGCGTTTTGCAATCATAATATCACGCATAGTCATCTTATTGCGACGCGCATAGTCCAAAACTTTTTGCGAAACATTTAAGTGGTTTAAAACAAAGCGATCACGTTCTCCTCTATCATAGCGATTTCCATGTTTCTCATACTTATGTCCATTATGTCCCTTTCCATTTGAGTATGCAAGTGCAACCGGAGCCATCCCTGTAACTGCAAAACATACAACTAAAAAACTAACTATCCATTTTTTCAAATGTATCTTCATTTTTATCGCCTTCTTTCGCAAAAATTCGTCTTTATTATACTATGGTATTTATAAGAATTGCCATGGGCAAATTATGGCAAAAATAATACCCTATAGCGTCGATATAATAACAATCATTCTATAGGGTATTTCTTATAAATTTTCTTATTTAAATTTCAAGCATATGATCAAGCTTATCCTTATCAAAACCAACTACATAATTTTCACCATCTGGCGTCGTTACTGGTACAGTAAGATCTCCTGAAAGTTTATAACATTGACGGCGTGCCGACTCATCTGATTCTATATTAAGTTCTTCAAACTCTACGCTTTTCGTTTTTAAATATTTTTTCACCTTGTCACACCATGGGCATGTTGTAATCGAATATACTTTTACCATTTACTTTTCCTCCTTTAATGACTCTAAATATTTTTCTGACAAAAGTGCTGCAATCGTTCCGTCAGCAGCAGCGGTTGTAAGCTGGCGAATTAGCTTCGTCCTCACATCCCCAGCTGCGAATACTCCAGGTAAATTCGTCCGACAATCCTCCCCAGCAATAATATGTCCAGACTCATCAATCTCTAAGACACCTTTAAACATATCAGTATTTGGTACAACTCCAATATTAACGAAAACCCCATCCACTGGAATAGCTATTTCTTTCTGTTCGTTTCTATTATAGATACTTATAGCTTCTAAGGATTCTTCTCCCTGCAAACTCTTAATTTCACTATTAAACAAAAATTCAACTATAGAATGCTGTTTTAACTTTTCCTGTGAAATATCATCTGCAGTTAATATATCCGAACGCTGAATCAAATATAATTTTTTTGCATATTTAGTCAAGAAATTCGCTGCATCAACTGCTGCATTACCACCACCGACAACCGCAATCGTTTTATCTTGATACATGTGTCCATCACAAAGCTCACAATAATGAATTCCTTTGCCAAGATATTTTGCTTCATTATCAACTGGTAATTTACGGCGTGTCATCCCTGAAGCAATAATCACGACCTTAGTTTCATAAATATAACTTTCTGTTTCTATTATTTTTATCTTACCTGTAAGCTCAACTGACTTTATCTTATCAAATTCATCAATGACTGCTCCAAACTCTTCCGCCTGCTTTTGGACTGTTTCAACTAATTCACTGCCTTTAATCGAGGCAAACCCAGGATAGTTTTCAATTCCATATGCATTGATAATCTGCCCGCCAACAAGTTCAGATTCAAGTACCAAAACATCTAAATTCATTCGACCAACATAAAGTGCCGCAGTAAGACCAGCAACACCACCACCAATAATAATCACATCTTTACTCTGCCGTTTTTTCTCCATTTCAATCCCTCCTATCACTGCTCTTTAATACATTTACAGTACCTTTCAACTTCATTTTAGTTCATTCATTTTTATTTCTACTTTATATTAAGTACTTATAACTCATTCAAATATTTTCTTTGCAAAATTTCTGCATCACAAAATATTTTACAAAATCTAAAGCATCTACTAATTATCTTACATTGTATATAAATTAACTCTATTTATCAATATATTTTTCATTTACTATCGTTTTCATTCAATAAATTTTCTCTACATAAAATGAAAAGATGACTTCTGCTGACGGCAGAAATCATCTTTTTCATTTATTATTTTTATTTGACTGTTTTATAGTAAAAATATCTCTATATTTTTACTGCTTTCAAACTCCAGCTTGTGTCTTTTTCGATATTTAAACATAATTGATGATATCTCATAATACTTTGACGGTGCCCAACACTGATAATTGCCGTATCTGGTAAAAATTTTTTAACCAGCCCATACATAATTTCTTGATTCACTTCATCAAGTGCCGAAGTCGCTTCATCTAAAAACAACCACTTCGGTTGATGAATCAAAATTCGAACGAAAGCAATTCTCTGTTGTTCACCTAATGATAGAATTTTTCCCCAGTCGCCAAATTCATTCAAGCGATTTTTAAAACTAGGCAAACAACACCTTTCTAATAAACTGCCAATTTCTTCATCCGTTATTTTTCTTTTAATATCTGGATAAAACAAGGCATTCCTAAGCGTATCAATTGGCATATATGGCTTTTGTGGAACAAATAAACTTTCTCTTGGATTTGGAATTGACACATTTCCATCATAGTTTTTCCATAAGCCAGCTAATGTTTTCACTAATGTACTTTTCCCACATCCGGATGCACCTGTAACGATTAGACTTTTACTCTTCGGTAAATGTAACTTTAATCCCTTGATTAATACAATTTTATCAGGTTTATAAATAGATACCTGTGACAAGTGAATATCGCTGCCAATTTTGCATTCCCCTCGACTAGGTGAAATCATTTTTATGTCCAACTCTTCCATACTCACAAGAAATCCATTCAAACGATTTACAACTGCACGCCAATGCGCCACTTTTGTAAAACTGTCAATAATAAAGGATAAACCATTTTGTACATGATAAAAAGCATCTGTAATTTGAAACAATTGTCCCAATTGAATTTTTCCCGCAAAATATCTCGGTGATGCAGCGGCAACTGCAAACACAACAGCAATATGTGCATAGGCTGTCGTCAGCCACATTAATTGCTTTCGTACTTGAATAATCTGTCGAAAGTTTTGTACTAAATAAGTAAAATGCGCAAGGCAATTTTTTTCTTCGGCAAGTTCACCACCATATAAAGCAATACTTTCCGAATATTCTCTTACGCGAATTAAACTATAACGAAAATCTGCTTCATATTTTTGTTTATCATAGTCCAATTGAATTAGCGGCTTACCAAATTTCACCGTAAAATACGTTCCAAAAATAGCATAAATAAACGCTGCCCAAACCATATACCCCTGAATCATAAAAGTATAGCCAAAAATTGCTACAACCAAAAGTCCAGATAGGTTCCATAAAATCACAACGAAAGAAATAACCGTAATCATATCATGCAAGCAATCTAAAGATAGTCGTAGAGTAAGTGATACAAATAAATCTACATCTTCACTAATCCGTTGATCAGGATTGTCTGCATAATCTTTATGAACAAATTGAAGCCGATAATATGATTTTCTATCCAGCCATCGCCTTAGATATTCTTTAGTCAGCCACCTTCGCCAATTAATTTGTAAGAGCAGCCGAAAATAGGTCTGTGCCCCTTTGACTACGATTAAAATAACCGCTAATCCTGCATAAATAGCAATTGCTTCTAAAAAACCTCTATGATCTTTCAACTGCAGAACTTGATAAAAGTTTCCTTGCCAAATATTTAATTCAACTGTAATGTATACTAAAAATAAGTTTAAACTTATTACGATAAGAAGCAATAACCAAGCCTCTTTTTTACTTTCTGAAAAAAAATACCCGCGCCCCATTTTCCAAGCACTTCTCAATACAACACCGCGTCGCAAACGTATCACCTCCATACGTTATATGACACAAAAAAGACTGCTAGCACTAGCCAGCAGTCAAAAAATGGAGAGGATATTATTCTTTTTCAAGCAAATCCTTACCTGCAATACCAGGATGCGTCATTTCTTCCGGTGAAAGAATATGATCCATCGCTTCTTTCGTGAGTAACCCTTTTTCTAAGATAATTTCGCGAATTGGTCTGCCTGTATTATAAGCTTCTTTTGCAAGCATGGAAGAATTTTCGTAACCTATATGTGGAAGAAGTGCTGTTACAATACCCACACTACGGTCTAGCCACATTTGACATTGCTCTTCATTTGCTTGAACATTTTCCACACAAAGTTTTGTAAATTTATTTACCGCATTTGTCAAATAACGCATCGAATTAAATATATTAAACGCAATCACCGGTTCCATAACATTTAATTCAAATTGTCCATTTTCTACACCCATCCCAACGGCAACATCATTACCCAATACTTGATAGCAAGTTTGATTTAATACTTCCGGCATAACTGGATTTACTTTTCCAGGCATAATCGAAGACCCCGGTTGACGAGGAGGTAATTTGATTTCGTTTAACCCACAACGAGGACCAGATGCCATCAAACGGAAATCATTTGCCATTTTAATTAATACTAACGCAGTAATTTTTAAAGATGCGGACACATCGGCAAACCCATCCGTATTGTTCGTTGCATCAATTAGATTTGTAGCTGTTACAAATGGCTCACCTGTAATTTCTGCCAATTGACGCGCTACCTCAACAATGTATTCCGGTTCAGCGTTCAAGCCTGTACCAATTGCAGTTGCGCCCATATTAATTGTATGAATGCTAAGCATTGCACTTTCAATACGTTTAATACCACGTCTAACTGCCGATGCGTAAGATGCGAATTCTTGTCCTAATGTAATAGGAATCGCATCTTGCAAATGGGTACGCCCCATTTTTAATACATCTTTAAATTCAACTGCTTTTTTATCTAATGTATCTGCTAAATAATTTAATGCTTTCAATAAGTTTTTGCTTTTTCTAATAATACATACTTTAATTCCAGTTGGAAAAGCATCATTTGTTGACTGTGCCATATTAGCATGATTGTTTGGCGAAATAATATCATATCGTCCTTTTGCTTCTCCAATTAATTCTAGCGCACGGTTTACTAATACTTCATTTGTATTCATATTAATAGATGTCCCTGCTCCGCCTTGAATCGGATCTACGGGGAATTGGTCATGGAGTTTACCTGCAATTACTTCATCAGCTGCTGTAACTAACGCAGCACCAATTTTCGGATCTAATCTTCCTGTTGCTATATTTGCAAGCGCCGCTGCTTTCTTTACAATTGCCATGGCAACAATAAAATCAGCATCCAATTTTTCACCTGTAATACTGAAGTTTTCCATAGCTCTTAATGTTTGTACACCATAATATGCATCATCTGGTACTTCCATATTTCCTAAAAAATCGTGTTCTAATCTCATGTTTTGTCCCTCCAGTTCTATTATGACCAATTCTTTCTTTTCTTTACGCATCAATTTCGTTTATCGTATGATAAATATTTTATACTTATATTGTACTCTGTATACAAAATACATTCAAGTCTTTTTTATAATTATTTTTCTCTTATTGAAAATATTTTCCCTCACTATACGAAATAATAAAAATAATATATAATTATTCTTATTTTATATATATGGGGTGCTTATCTATGTGGTCACAGTATCAGACTTCTATTCTCGTCAGCGTAAGCCTTATTGTACTATTTTCAATGTTTTGGTTTTTACGCTCCGTTGCGATGGTAATTTTTCTATCGCTTCTATTAACCGTTCTTCTCAATTCTACGGTAGATAAGTTAACTACAAAAAAAGTTCCTCGAGGCTTAGCTGCTGCTGGGGTTTTAGGCGTATTTATCACGTTACTAAGTTACTTATTTATCACCATATCTCAAACTTTCATTCCTAATCTAATGAGTTTTATCGCAGATCTACCATCCATGGCAAATGATATGAAGAATCTTCCTATCTTTGCATCTATCAACAATTTCAATCAAGAGCTAGATACAATTTTTAAAAATTTTGCTAGTTTTAGCGTAACCGCTTTAAAATCCTCTCTTGATATTGTTTTTGATTTATTCTCCAAGGTATTGGATTTAATTATTATTCTATTTGTTACTTTCTATTTATTAAAAGACGGTAAACAAATAAAACTTTACCTTGCTAGTTTATTTCCTCAAAAAGATAAAACACGTATCATTACTTTATTCAATCAAATTATTTTAGCCCTAATTCATTATATCCGTGGTCAACTACTCGTTTGCTCAATCACAGGCATATGTGTATTTGCTTATTTCTCCATTATGGGCATTCCTTACGCATCAGTATTCGCCGTACTTTCTGCTATCGGAGAGTTCATTCCTGTCGTCGGACCTACCATTGCCTCTGCTGCTGGATCACTCTTTGCAGCAACGCTATCTATTTCTTATGGAATAGAAACTTTATTTTTCTATCTTATCTTGACACAAGTCAATCATAATATTGTGTATCCTTATTTAATTGGTAAATCTCTCAACCTGCATCCTGTAGCAATTATGCTGGGGATTCTCTTAGGAGGTCAACTATTAGGTGCACTAGGAATGTTTTTAGCAGTGCCTTGTATGGTCATTATCAAACTTGTCATTGAAGACATTTTTGCTCATCGTGTAATAGAATAAAGAATTTAAAAAGAAGTGTTCTAGATAAATCTAAAACGCTTCTTTTTATTTTACTAAAATATGAACACATAAATCGACTACTTCTGGTGCAATAACTGTTGTAATAATTCCCATGAAAATCATGGCTAAACTTGCAATTGTTCCTTCGACTTGCCCTGCTTCATAGGCTTTTGAGGTTCCTGTACCATGAGCGGATATCCCAAATAACATTCCTTTTGTAACCGGATTTTTTATCGGCAAATACTTTAAGATAACAGAAGTTAATACAGCTCCAATAATCCCTGTGCAAATGACAAATACAGCCGTAATCGAAGGATTGCCCCCAATTATTTCTGACACACTCATCGCAATTGGTGTCGTTACAGAACGAGGTGCCAAACTCGTAACAAAGGTAGAGTTTACTCCTAAGAATTGTGCAATCAACATTGAGCTTACGATTGCTACAATCGCCCCGCCTGTTACACTAATCATAATTTCAAATAAATATTTCTTAACTGTCGCACGATATTTATACATTGGCACAGCCAAAGCCACTGTCGCTGGCTGTAGCATATAGCTTAGCCAATTGCCACCCTTTGCATAAGATTCATAGGGAATATGAAAAAACATTAAAAAAGCAATAATAATAACTGGACATAAAATAATTGGTGAAAAAACCATCTTCCCCGTTTTTATATAAATTCTTTTTGAAACTAAATATATAATAATGGTTAATAAAATAGAAGCAACGATAAACACTATACTCACTCCTTTGCCACTTTCCGTTTTAAGGCACTTTCAGTCGCAACAGCCACAAACAACAATACAGCAAGAGTGCTTGCCACAATAACAAAAACGATTTGTAACCACTCTTGTTGAAGCGCCTCTTGAAATTGGATCACACCAATTGCAGACGGGATAAAGAACAACAATAATTCAGCAATCAAAAAGTTCGCTCCCATTTCAATTTTATCCATGGATATGATTTTTTGCTGTAATAATAAAAGCAACAAAAACATTCCTATAATATTCCCAGGAATCCCAATTGCTAAATGTTCTGCAACAAAATTGCCGAACAAACTAATCAAGCATAATAAGCAAATTTGCATAATCATCATTAATAATTTCATCTTAAACACTCCAATACTATCCTTAGCCAAGTAATCATTTGGCTGTAAAATTCTTATCTGAAACGAAAATATATTATCTTCGAGTTAATCAATCATAAATATTATATATAATTAACAACTTGTCTTTTTCGTATGGATTATACTTTAACTGATTTTGCAGGAATAATAAAATACTTGTTATATATATCTATTATGCGTTTAAGTTATAATAAGGTAAGTCTTGATCCAAATGGAGCTACAACTCCATCTGAATCCTACTGTACTTATCTAGGAAGTTAGCCGATCGCATGTGCCCTATGGGTAGAGTTTTATAAGCAGAGAACTAAAATCTTTGATTTTATGTGAATTGCTTATTTCGTTAGATGACTGATTTCATCATCGGATAAATTTTTTAAAGAGGATTTTTATAATGGACATTTTACATTTAAACTATTTTATCGAAGTTGCTAGGCAAAAAAGTTTTACAAAAGCATCTCAAATTCTTCACGTCAGCCAACCATCGATAAGTAAGGTGATTAAAACACTAGAAAATGAATTAGGCGTAACACTCTTTGAGCGGTCTGGACGTCAAATTGAGTTAACGGATGTAGGGTATGCTGTATTTAAACGTGCTCAGCTCGTTGTTAGTGAATTTAACGATTTGTCAAATGAGATTCACGATGTTGTAAATATTCAGCATGGACAAATTATCGTTGGTCTTCCGCCAATGATAGGCGCCAATTTTTTCCCAAAAATATTACGCAGATTTAAGAAACACTATCCTAAAGTAACAATTAAATTAATTGAAGTTGGTTCAAAGCAAATTGAACTTGATGTCAAAAATGGGCTTCTTGATATTGGTGTCATTGCATTGCCAATATCAGAAGAAGATATCATTTCTTTTTCTTTTCTAAAAGAAGCTCTACAAGTGGTATTACCTGCCACACATCCATTAGCTAATAGATCATCTATTGAATTGCCTGAACTAAACGACCAAAATTTTATTTTATACAGCAATGATTTTTCTTTGAACGACTTGATTTATGAACAATGCAGAGTAAATGGCTTTTCACCTAGAGTTGTTTGCCAAAGCTCCCACTGGGATTTTATCGCTGAAATGGTCGCTGAAAGTCTAGGAATTGCACTCTTGCCAGAAACAATTTGCAAGGATTTAGATGATAGGCTTGTTAGCGTTAAACTCGAGAAAACGATTATCCCTTGGAATTTAGCCTTAATTTGGAAAAAAGATAAGTATCTATCTTTCGCTACGCGAAAATGGATAGAGCTAACGAAAAAGCACTTCGCTTTATAATAAAAAGGCTGTGCCCTAGGCACAGCCTTTTTATTATTTAAAATCCAACTTCTTTTAAATTTCTGTCTCTATACTCTTCAAAATCAGCAATAGTCATCGGCTTAGCATATAAATATCCTTGAGCAAAATCGCAATGAATCTTTCGCAAGAAAGCTGCCTGTTCTTCATTTTCTACACCCTCACAAACAACCTTCATCCCGAGTTTTCTTGCCATAGATACAACCTGTGAAATAATAATCCTACTCTTACGAGAATTTGCAGTTTCATCTAAAAAGACTTTATCAATTTTCAAAATATCCACCGGTATTTCTTTTAATAAATTTAAAGATGAATATCCCGACCCAAAATCATCCATAGAGATGCTAAAGCCAATTTTGCGCATCCGTTCCATTATTTTAACCAACTTCGTATTACTAGATGAAAACATCCCTTCTGTTAATTCAATCTCTATAAGATTTACTGGCAATTCATATTTTTGAAGTATGTCATTTAATTTTTCAACATAAAAGGGATCATCTAAATTAATGCGTGATTGATTTACCGAGATAGGAATTGGATCTATCCCTTTATCTATCCATTCGCGAATCTTTTTACAACACTCTTCTAATACGTAAAAATCTAGTTTTACGATAAAGCCATTCTTTTCAAAGAGTGGAATAAAATCATCTGGCTGCATAAAACCTTTTGATGGAGACACCCAGCGTACTAAAGCCTCTGCACCGATAATAGATAAGGTATGTAAATCAATTTTCGGCTGCAAAAAAACTTTAAACTCCTGATTGTCCAACGCAGGTTGCATCATATTTTCAATTTGATTATTTTTTATAAATTTTTGCAATAAATCATTACTGTAATATGCAAAATAAATATTTTTTCTTTTCTTTATATTCTTTAAAGTTAGTAAAGCTTTGTCTACCATTGAGATTACTGCTTCATTTTTATCTTCTACACGATAAACTCCTACAGAAAACGAAATTGGATACTTAATTATCCCCTGATTAATTTCATTTAAAAAAGCTCGTTCTAAGCTTTGGTATTTAACTTCCGGATTTTCAAAAACACTTTTAATTAAAACTACAAAATGATCATTATTTATCCTGGCACAAATTTCATCATCCTTAAAAGTATCACTCAATTTCTGTGCTATTTGGATAAGTAGCTGATCTCCAATCTTATATCCATAGGTTTCATTAATATACTTAAAATTATTTACATCTATACAGATAATTGAATAAGCAATATCTTTATTACGCTTCAAAATTTCAGATGCCTTTATGTAAAATCTATTTACATTATTAATTTTAGTTAAAGAGTCTGTATATGCCAGCTGCTCCAATTCATGTTTTGTTTTCTCCTTCATTCTGAATACATATCCGGCCATAATTAAAAATAATAAGATTACTACACTACAAAGAATAAACGCTTTCGTTACCATCTTCTGGCTTTTATTTAAGATGACTTCTTCGTCAACAATAGATACCAAATTCCATGATGTATATGGATTATGAATTGTTGCATAACTGATATACTTTTTTTTCACCATTAAAAAAGGATTTTACAGTTCCAACCTTACCTATAACTAGGCTTGATTTAATTTCCTCAATAATCTTTTTTGAATTTTTTTCATTACTTTCTTCGTGTCCAATTTGATCATATAAATTTTCAAAACTATTTTCATCCAAAGATTCAGAACGCATCAAAATATCGCCCTTATTATCTACAATATAAAAAGAACCTCTCCCTTGAAAAAATCCCTGTAAAAATTCCTTTTCTATTGATTCAATAGATTTCGCAAGTACAATTCCACCATAAACTTGATTTTTTAATAAGATAGGAGCGGTGAACACAATAATCTTTTTATCGCCGACCTTATCATATATCGGTTGACTAATACTGAACCGTCCCTCCATACTTTCTTTATATTGCGGTTCATCTGCAATATTAAGTCTTTTCTTATCTGATGTAAACATATCACCATTTTTATCAAACACACCTATACGTTCAAATGCTCCATCCACAACAATTGAGTTTAAAAAAAACGCATATTCATTTTCATTGGAATAATTTCTTTGTTCAAGTCCTGCTGCTAACATTTCAGTAAGTTTACTCTGGTCATTTAATTTATTTGCAATTGCCAACGAGTTTCTTAACATCAAATTTCTAATATCTCTTAGAACATCGTCTTCCATATCAGATTGTATATTATATATGTATAATCCGCAGGACAAAATACATGCAATTGAAATGAATAAACCAACAAACCAAATTCGGCAATGATTATATCTTGCTTTATTATTCATCTATAACAATTCCTTTAAAAGAGTAAAAAAATATAGGATATAGTTAATTATATCCTATATTTCGCACGCTGACTACCTTTTTGTTCTTATTATAACCTTTTTCGTCCTATCAAATTATCTTGTCATTGCTCGTAATTTATCAAGAAAATCACTTTCGGGCATAGGTTTGGAAAATAAATATCCCTGCGCTAAATTACATCCTATTCTAGTAAGAAATTTTGCTTGTTCTTCCGTTTCTACTCCCTCTGAAACAACCTTAATATCTAAATCCTTTGACATTCGAATAACATGCTCCAAAACAATTTGTTCTCGTTTTGTTGTCTGCCCCTTCTTTAGAAAGTCTTTATCTAATTTCAAGACGTCTACTGGCAATTCAGTCAATAATTTCAGTGCTGAAAACCCTGTCCCAAAATCATCAAGGGAAATCATAAAGCGTAAATCTTTTAGCTGATTAAATAAAGTTAATAATGCATCTGCATTTTCAATAAATGCACTTTCCGTTAATTCTAATTCTATCAAACCTCTTGGAATTTGATATTTATCAGCAACTTCGACTAATCGGTCTATAAAAAGCGAAGTTTTCAAATGAACACGTGAAAAGTTTACGGATATCGGTACTACTTCTAAGTTTTGATCTATCCATTTACGGACGCTTTTACATACTTTTTCAAAAACGTAAAAATCCATTTCAACAATAAATCCATTTTTTTCGAAAATAGGAATAAATTCATCTGGCGGTACAAGTCCATAATTCGGTCTACACCAGCGCACTAATGCCTCTGCGCCAACCATTTTGTTACTTAGAAGCTCTATCTTAGGCTGATAATAAACAACAAATTCGTCGTTTTGCAACGCCTCTTCCATATGATCCTCTATAGACTTTTCTTTAGCAAGCTGCTGTTTCAATTCGGCATTATAAAAATTATACATACTCTTATGTTGACCTTTAATTGCTTTTCTTGCAATATTGGCTTTATCTATACTAGATGTAATAGAGGCAATATTAGGATCGACGAGGCAAACACCGCCATTCAGTAAAATTTTATATTGCTCAACGCAATTCTTTTTTATATTATTCATTTGAGTTGCAAAATTTTTAAATCTTTTGACTAACTTTTCTGTAGTATCATATCTGGCTAAACAAATAAAGTGATCTGAAGTAACTCTAGCAAACATTTCATCCCGATATAAAGATGATTTTAAAAGACGAGCAAATGTAACTAGAACTCGATCACCTTCTGCATAACCATATACATCATTAATAAACTTAAATTTGCGAATATCAACGTAAATCACGACATATTTTTGTTTAGTTTTTTTTGTTAGGAAAGCATTTGCTTCCATCGTAAATTTCGTTAAATTCCAAATTCCCGTAAGCGGATCAATCCATAAATTTTTCTCATTTATCTCCGATAAGCGAAGTTTCAGTAAATAAGCACTCAATATTTTAGAAATAACTGCAAATGTATTAAGCTCAATTTGCGACCATTTACGATTCGACGTTCTATCATATAAAGCAATAAATCCTTGTTGTATACCATTCTCAAAAATTGCACATTGTATCGTTGATTTTAAATGAAAGCCTTGAATAAAATTATATAAATCTGCATTATCATTCTGCAAATCAGCAAGCAGATTGAAAGAAAATAAACCTTGTTGATTAAAAAGCTCTTGATATCGTATCCAAACTGTATGATTTAGATTTAAAACTTTGTTCATTTTTAAATCAATTCTAGAATTCTTATATTCGTATGTCGTAATACAGCCTTCTTGGCTTGATACCTCTTCTACGATATTAACATACGGCGCATCATAGTACTCGCTTAGCATCATTAAAACAGTCTGGATTGTAGAGTTGATATTTCTACTAAAAAAAAGTAATTCAATGATACTTTTCACAAATGTATCATCAATATAAAACTCATTGGAAGCAATATAATTTATATGTCTACCTGCGGATTCCCGTTTAGAATTCATAATCCACCTCATATTATTAACATAAAATTTTCCATTGCATACATGCTTATTATATCATTTTAGCAAAAAATCAACAACCTCTTTATGTATTCTAAGTATATTTTTGTATTTTTAGTGTTTTTATATTCTTAACGATGAGATAAAGTCGCAACCTACTATTTTTTATCAAATATACTTCGCTAATTTATGGGAAATAAGCCTATGTATATATTAAATATATTCTTTAGGATGCTGAAAATCCCAATCATGAAAAATTTCTTCAATAGGCTTTTTTTCATTATAAAAATAGAGCAAGAAAATTCTTTCCAAAAGAATTTCTTGCTCTATTTTCGAAGTAATCCTAGTCTCAATTATTCTTAAATCAATTTAAAGTTAAATATTTAATGCTTGTCGGTTTATTTTTCTCTTCTTATAATGTTGTAAAATCATACATACAATTAAAATTGCTGCTCCGATAAAATCAGTAATAGAAGCTGGATCCACCATCATAAGTCCACCTGCAAAGAATAGCAAACGCATAATTGGATGAATTGGCGCAATTAGATAACCAATCATGGCAGCAGATAAACCAATCATGCCAACAAGTGCAGTAAATGTTGCCCATATTAAGGCACCAGGCGTTGCATCAATCATTAATAGCACAGGAGAAGCCACGAAAATATAGGGAATCAGGAATGCTGCGATTGCCAATTTTGATGCATTGACTCCCGTTTTTAAGGCATTACCGCCACTAATTGCCGAGCCTGCATACGCGGCTAAGGCAACTGGAGGCGTTACATCTGCAATGATACCAAAATAGAAAACGAACATATGCGCAGCCAATATCGGAATTCCCATTTGCACTAATGCAGGCGCTGCAATCGTGGATGTGATAACATAATTCGCCGTCGTTGGTACGCCCATACCCAGTATAATTGCGGTTAACATCGTAAAAAACATCGTTGGTAGTAATAACCCGCCTGACAAGTCTAGCAGTGCAGAAGCCAGTTTTAATCCAACACCCGTTTTCGTTACTACACCGATAATAATTCCGGCAGATGCACAAGCCACAAGTACACCAAGCACACCTTTTGCTCCCTTTTCTAAGCCTCGAACAATCTCAATCGGCTTCATTCGCGTTGACTTTCTAAGCATAGAGACCGCAATAGACAAGAAAATTGCCCACAAAGCTGCCTTCATTGGTGTATAACCAGATACCAACAAATAAATAATAACAATCAATGGAATTGCTAAATGACCGCGTTCTTTAAATAAAATCCAGGCCTTCGGTAATTGATCGCGTGGAATTCCTTTTAAATTATTGCGTTTTGCTTCTAAATGAACGCCAATCCATACACCAGCAAAATATAAACAAGCAGGAATTGTAGCCGCTTTAACGATTTCCAAAAATGGCACACCAACAAATTCCGCCATTAAAAATGCCGCTGCACCCATAACTGGGGGCATTAACTGTCCGCCAGTAGAAGCTGCTGCTTCTACCGCTCCAGCAAAGTCTTTATGATACCCAAGCTTTTTCATCATCGGAATTGTAAAGCTACCCGTACCTGCAACATTAGCTACTGAACTACCTGATACTGTTCCCATAAGTCCACTAGAAAGAACAGCCACTTTCGCAGGGCCGCCGCTTGCCCATCCTGCAATTGCATTTGCAATATCAATAAAGAATTTTCCAAGACCTGTAGCTTCTAAATACGCCCCAAATAAAATGAACAAAAAGATAAATGTCGAGGAAACTCCTAATGGAATACCGAAGATACCTTCTGTTGTAAAATATAAATGTCCAATCAATTCTTTAAGTGAGAGTCCTCTATGAGCAAGTACTCCCGGTGCATAGGGTCCGACAAATGCATAAGCTAAAAATATCAATGCGACCAACACCATCGGAATTCCAACCACACGCCGTGTGGCTTCAATAACAAGTAAAACACCTAAACAACCAACAAACATGTCAGTACTATTAATCGCACCCGCTCTAAGTACCAATTCGTTATAAGAAATTAAAATATATGCTGGTGCTGCCGCACCTAAAATAGATAAAATAAAATCTAATGGATGTAACTTGTCTCGTGA
Source organism: Anaerosinus sp. (assembly GCF_965318445.1). Classification (NCBI taxonomy): domain Bacteria; kingdom Bacillati; phylum Bacillota; class Negativicutes; order Selenomonadales; family Sporomusaceae; genus Anaerosinus; species Anaerosinus sp. Next base: position 102,325 of record NZ_CBDNNH010000018.1, read on the forward strand.
CCATGATTTACAAGTTGGATATAGCAAATAAATCAAGGCTAAACCAAATCCTAGATGAACAGCTCTTTGTAATTGCGCATCTAAAACGCCATAAATAGCGGTATATAATTGAAATATTGAAAATGTAATTGCAATTGCCGAGATAACTTTTGCCATAAATCCTTTATATTCACGTATATCAGATTCTGGTTCTAGATCTCTTAGCATTTCTTCTGCTGATTTTTCTTTCATCGTTCGGCCTCCTCTTCTTTTTATGACCTTATTTAAAGATTTATCAATCGATCTAAATAATACCTATAGTAAGGCAAAACCTTTAATTCAACCTTACAACCTAAAGGTAATTCATGATAAATCGGGTATTTTTTTTCATGATAAATTAAAGTAAGCTCTGTACCTAAACCAGTTCTTAAATCAACCGTTTTAAAGCGACGATTGATATTATCTAAGATGAAATATTTACCAACCTGTTTAAATTCACCTTCATCAGGCAAAAAAGGTAACCCAACACCAAAGGACTGATATTTTGTTGATTGTAAAGTAAATCCATCACACGATTTATTAACCGCCAAATTTTCAAGCACAGGCGTCTTTTGCACTGAGTGAACAAACCATATGGAAATCACATCTTCTTTCTGCGTTGGAAAAGCCAAAAGTGTATTTGCATCCGTACAAACAAATAAATATGGGCGGCTTAGCAAATAACAAAAAAATATGCAAAGGATAACTACAATAACAATAAGTTTCTTATCTTTTAACTTCATAGTGGTAAAAAACCGGGTGCCATAACGACACCCGGTATCCTCCTTGGATGAATCCTTGAATTAATCTAGGATTATTCTTTAAAGAATTTTTCAGCGCCAGCATTAAGCTCAATTGGCATCCCTTGACGGGCACCTTCTTTAGTAATCATTTTACCTACGCTATGTGAAGATTGTAGTCTTTCCAAGTTACTAAAAATTGCTTTTGTAATGTCATACCCAAGTTCTGGACTCACTTTTTCATTCACTACAAGCATTGCCATTACAGCAACCGCTGGCGTATCTGTTGCTAATCCAACATAGGTATCTGCCGGAATTATTGTTTTCGTATAAAATGGATATTTTTTAATCATTTCATCAGCTTTTGCTGCATCTACAGGTAATAATCTAACTTGATTTTGAGAGGCAATGTCCTGTACTGCCGCTGTTGGAAAACCTGCAGTTACAAATGCAACATCAACGTTACCATCTTTTAATGCGCTTGCAGCTTCAGCAAAAGATAGATATTGAACATTGATATCATCATATGTAATACCATAAGCTTCTAAAATCTGACGTGCATTTGCTTCAACACCGCTTCCAGCTGCACCAACTGCTACACGTTTACCTTTTAATTCACTAACATTTTTTATTCCACTTGATTCAAGCGTAACGATTTGCACTGTTTCTGGATACAAAGTAGCAATCCCTTTTAATGTGTCAACCTTTTTGTCCTTAAACATCTCAATTCCATTTGCTGCATAATAAACAATATCATTTTGAACAAATGCCAACTCAACAGTGCCTTCTTTTAACATATTAATATTTGCTACAGTAGCACCAGTACTTTGTGCACTTGCATTCATACCCGGGATATTTTTATTTAAAATTTCAGCTACTGCACCACCTAACGGATAATACGTCCCAGCTGTACCACCAGTTGCGATATTTATAAATTGCTTCTCAGCAGATTTATTATCTCCACCACATCCAGCAATCATTGAAACAACAAAAACTAGAACTAAAGAAAGCACCCATAACTTACTCATTCGATTTAATCTCATTACAACTTTCCCCTCTTTCATAAAATTTTTTATGTATTTTTATAAAAATAATTATACATCAAAAGTAGTGCATCTACTAGCACTTTTTATTGAGTTAAATTTAATAAAAAGTGCAAATTCTTCAAAAATCTTAATTATAGTCAAAGTTAAATCAAATCCCTCCAGTTAAATTATCTTCACTTATTTTCTCATCAAATTTATTTCTCTTTAAATTCTATTAAAATAAATCAATTCAGAACTTAAATATAAAAACCTTCTTTTCTTAAATAGCTAATATTATTCTTTTTATGCATAAAAACTTCATATTTATAAATCAATAAATTCGAATACATTTCTGAAAATTTTAATATATAAATAACAGAATTTAAATTTCCAAGCAAAAAAGGCGCAATAATCCTAGCAAATATAATAATATATATTTTAGGAAGATGCGCCTTTGCATTCTTTTTCTTTATTCGTCTATAGTAAAAATATCTATAAATTATTATATATTATTTAAGAAAAATACGCAAGAATGTCTTTCACTAAAAAACATTTAATGTTTTTTCCATAACTGCAAAAAATAGAAACCTATCATGACTGCCTGCGATAAACCTTATTTTGGCATGTATCCAAATATACTTGTCCCCTGATATAAACCGACGAAATTTACACGTTAAAATTTCACGCATTCCTACAGCTTCATAAAATATTTTTAAAATGTTCTTTCGATCATCATGATGAATATAGTCGAGTATTTTATGACTTTTTGCAAAAAAGTCCTCTCGTGACCACTCTACCATTTTAAAATAGTCGTCATTTGCACGCAACATTTCAAGATTATCCTGACAGAGCTCATAAATTGCTACTGCCCCAATTAACGTATTGAATAATACATTTTTCCCAGAGTTCTGATCCCAAAAATTCTTTAATTGCATATCCGTTTCAAACGTTATACTTAAATTTTCATTACATTTCACTGAAGAATCCAACATTTTTTCATAATCAAGTACTGGAATCGGCGGCGAAAAATAATACCCCTGTGCTGTTGTACAAGCAATACTGCAGAGGAAATCCACTTGTTCACGCGTTTCTACCCCTTCAACAATAACAGGAAGCGCCATCCACTTTGCCATACGAACAACCGAAGTAAGTATATTCCCCCCTCGATTAAACTTATCACTGCCCCCAAGAAAATGTAAATCAATTTTCAACACGTCAACAGGTAAGTTTTTTAAAATATTTAAGGATGAATATCCACTTCCAAAATCATCCATCAATATTCTAAAACCATATCCCCTCAATCTTTCAATAATAGAAACCAATAGCTTTTCATTCTCTGTATAGGCACTTTCTGTTAACTCTAACTCTAATAAATAAGGTTCTAATTGATATTTTTCAACCAAACCAATTAAGATATCACATAGCTTTGGATTATACAAATTAATCCTAGATACATTTACCGATATCGGCATTGGCTGACGCCCTTCATCTATCCATTGCCGCAACAACTTACATACAGATTCCCATATATACACATCCAATTTTAAAATAAAGCCATTCTTCTCAAAAACAGGAATAAATTTCCCTGGCGAAATTAAGCCTTTCATCGGGTGCCGCCAACGCACTAATGCTTCCGCGCCGACAATATTGCCTGTATCAATGCTGCATTTAGGTTGCAAATAAAACTCAAATTGACCAGACTCCAAAGCACTATTCATCTGACTGACAATAGATTGCTCCTCTATCAGACTTCTCCGCAATCTATCATCGTAAATAGCGTAGCTTTTTACATAATTCCCTTTAATTGTGCGCAAAGCTAAGTTTGCTCGATCGCACATAATATCCACTGGCAAAGTCACAACGTCAACAATATAAAAACCAAAACAAGGAATCACATCAAATTCAAGTGGATATTCCTTTACCTGTGTTTGCATATAATTGACAAACCGTTCTACATTATTTAGCGACCAAGGAAAACATACCGCAAAAATATCCGCATCCAATCTACCATATGTACCAAAATCCTGCACGTAATGTTTAATCTTTGTTGCAAGATATTTTAGTAAAAGATCGCCTTCTTCCGCTCCAAAAACATCATTAACAATCTTAAATTTTTCTATATCAATTCTACCAACTACATATTGCGTATCAAAATTGTTCATTATCAAGTCATGTGTTTTTTCATAAAAACTTCTTTTATTATAAATACAAGTTAAATCATCATATTCAGACAAATATTTTAATTCATTTGCTATATCAACATCATGCGTTATATCTCTTACGATACATGCACACAAACCTTTTTTCGGCTGATAGCAATAAATGGATAAATATTTTCCAAGCCCTGAACTATAATCCTTCCATTCTCTTATTATCCCTTTATAAGCGACTTCCCAGCAGCCTCTTAACCATTTTTGTGAAACATCAGGGGATATTTCATAAAATGACTTCCCGATAATTTCCTTTAAGTTTTTATTTTCTAAGATAGCAAATTCTTTATTTGCAAACTCGCAAATAAAATCAATCGGCGCTCCGACTTCATCAACAATAACTCGTATAGCCGTAAATGCAATCGGCATTAAATTTAAATATTGATACATATCACGGTTCTCTACATTTATATAAAATGAACTTGTATTTTCTAAATTCCCCTTCATTTCGTTCACCTTCTTGCTTATATTATTTTATACAATCTTATATAAATTTATATAATTAATTATACTAAACTTTTCCTATGAAATTCTACCATTTTATATAAAATTGTCGTTATTTATTCAAAAAACGACAATTTTATATATTCAATATTTAAAGTTCAAATTTCTATAATTAAGCAAGAAAGATAGGTTATCCGAAAATTTTTATTGACCTTTCATCCTTTTATTGAAATAATCCGGTATGATATGATAAATAATCTGATGTATTAAATCATTATCATTTGTTACTGAAATCATATCAGCTACAGCTTTTACTTCTGGCTCGGCATTTGCAGGAGCTATGCCAACATCAGCAACTTGCAGCATTTCAATATCATTATGAAAATCCCCGGTGGCAAATACAATTTTACCTTCAAATTCATTTAATGATTTCATCATCTTTACCATTGCACCTTTCGATACACCTTTATCAACAAATTCAAAATAATAATCATTCGAAAAAAAGTGATTTGTTGTATCTTCTAGATGATATTTATTCAACTTTGCTTTACAGGTTTCTAAAATATCTCTTTCCTCTGCGAGCAGCACTTTTAACCAGCTTTTATTTAATACTTCTGATAAATCGGCAAAAATAAACTCCATTGTGCTTCCTACTACAAAACGATTTAAAGATTTCTCTCCTGTAATGATGTAATTTTTATCTGTCGTATATACACGAATACAAAGCGTTGGGTATATCTCCATACAGTCTTTTAAAAATTCTATCAATTCTTTACTTTTTACATTTTGCGTCTTTAAAAACTTTTGCTCATCCCAATCATAAAGCACTGCACCATTATAAAAAATGCAAGGTGCATTTGGTTTTGCTTGTTTAAAAAATGTTGCAACAGATTTTTCTGTCCTACCAGTTGCAATGGCGAATTTTCCTCCATTGCCTTTAAAAAACTCAATTGCCTTACAATTTTTTTCTGATATTTTGCTATTACTATTGAGTAAAGTCCCATCCATATCCGTAACTAGAATACAATCTTGATAGTGAATCATAATCTCCTACTTTCTAACCATTAATAAAATGATACTTGATTCAGATGAGTCTTTACTCCATCTGAAAACTACACTTCCCAAAACGTTCAGACAATTTATCTTGATACTCTTCAATTAAAAACTACTATGAGCACTAAAGATATTACCTCCTTTATAATGCCTCTCTCTCTTCATTTTTTAGTTTTATTGTATCCATTATATTATTTTCAGATTTTCTAAACAATCCAAAATACTACACAATTATTCCCCAGAATGAACATATCTACATTTCTACCAAAATAAATAAATTGACAATATCAGCAATTCAATGTTAAATTTACACTAAATATAATAATAACTTACAGGAGGATTTATATGAACAACATTAGATTCCTAACATTACTATCAATCTTTTTGCTTGTCTTTTCTTCCATTTCTTTTGCGAACCAATCTCCAACACAAATCATTGCAGAAGATTATAATGTTAGTCAAACCGATATCATTAATGCCCAAAGCGAAGGCTTTAGCTTCCAAGATATTAATCGCGCATCCTTTATCGCGCTAGCAACAAACCAGAGTTTAGAGCAAGTAATTAAATACAAAACTATTGCCGGAGACTGGAATGGTACTGCGTCACTTGCAGGACTTACCGACTGGCATATTCAGTATGGACAACATGCTTTAATGGCAAACCAGCTTCACAATTTATTCGATGTAGATAAAAATATTGTTATGAGTTTATTAAAACAACAGTATCACCCTAAAGCAGTTGCTTTAGCTTCTGCATTATCACAAAAAGCAAATTCAGACCTAGAAATCGTTATGTCCAAAAAAAGTTTCATTTCTTGGTACGATGTCGGTAATCAAATCGGATTATCTGTAGCTGATGTAGATGAAGCAATTCAGGCGATCAACACAGCATTTGCTGACCGTGCTAACTTTGGTGATTATTACGGTTACCATGGTGAGACCTATGGCTATAACGATAGTGACTACTATATTAATGGCTATGATATTGATGTAGTAAATATAAAATAAATTCTATTCTCCGAATAAAGTATTTATCCCTATAAATAAAAAACGGCTACAGTACTTAGATTTAATCGCTTACTGTAGTCGTTTTTATGTATTCTATATAAAGATTTTCTATTCGTTTAACATAGATCTTATTTTTTGAGTAAGTGCATCTCCCAGGATTTTATGCTGATTTGCTGTTAAATGAATTCCATCTTTCATCCCTGGAACTGGTACAACTTTTCCAGCATCAAAAAAATCTACTCCATTAGCTTGTGCAACTTTTTCATACAGTTTAGCTAATTCATGTGATGGATCATTATTCGCAGCAAAAGATTCCTTTGTCGCATTTAACGGAACTGGAGCAACAATTAAGACTTTCGGTACACTATAGCCATACCATTCTTGTTCCGGATCAACGCTATTGGTAACGAGTTTTACTAATTTATCCATAGATTCAGCAACCATTTCTGGTGTTTGGCGAAACTTAACCTTAAAGTCATTCGTTCCAAGCATTATCACCACAACATCTAATGGAATATGACTTTTTAACAATGGTAATAATGTTGGACGCCCATTAAAGTTCATATCGTATTGAATATACTCATTTAATCCATTTTTATAATCATCAATTCCTGCTGTACGGCTACTTAATCCCTCTTCAATAATTTGATAGTCATTTCCTAAATTATTTTGCAATACCCCAGTCCATCGTACATCGCTCGGATAGCGCTTTACATTTGGACGCTGCGTAAATCCCCAAGTATTCGAATCTCCATAACACATAATGCGAATTTTTTCCCCTGCACCACCTTCTGATGCCAGACAAATCGTCCCTGATAATGCTAAAATCAACATTATTACTAATCCAACGGTGATAAACTTTTTTAATCTCATAAAAATACACTCTTCTTTCATAAAGATTATAAATATCATTATAAGTGTACTCCCACGAAAAACCATTGTCAATATTTCGAATATTATGTCGTTTTTTATCGTTTTATAGATGGTAAATATTACTTTTTCTATATTAGCTTCTATTTATATTGCCAATGACAGATTTTCTTTTCAATGAGGTCGATCATCGCGAATAAGAATAATCCAATAAAACTTAACACAACAATTCCCGAATACATTTCAAGATAATTTACACGCAGCCATGCATCCATAATAAAATAGCCCATTCCGTATTCCGTACCAAAGGTTTCCGTAAAAAAAAGTACTGAAATAGAAGTCGCCATTGCTACACGAACAGAAGTTAAAAATTTTGGCATCGATGCCTCAATTAAAATTTCTCGACAGACATCCCAAAAGCCAGCTCCCAAAGAGTACAACGGATAATATGTTTCTTTTGGAATGCTTTTAATTCCATCACGAACAGCAACAATTACTTGAAATACAATAATTAAGAAAATCATCAGTACTTTCGATATTTCTCCTAGACCAAAAACCAACATGAGAATCGGCATAAGTGCGATTTTAGGAATTGGATAAGTTAAATAAACAAGTGGTGCTAAAAACTTATCACATGTTGGGAAATATCCCATACATAGTCCAATCGGGACACCAATCACAATCGCTAAAAAAACACCACCGATGATTCTCCACAAGCTATAAAAACCATGAATCGCAATATATTTCATAAAAATATTCACTAAATTATCCATAACTTTAAATGGCGAAGGAATAATCGGTAAATCAACTAAAACAGCGATCATCTGCCACAAACCAATAAAAGTCATAATAGCAAGAAGATAATATGCCCATGTTTTATTCCCCAACATCTGCCCAGTCCTTTTTAATAAAATTTCTGAGATATAGACTTAATTCAAAAAACTCCTTATCCTTTCGAATATCTTTTCCGCCAAATAAGGGATTATCAATGATCTTGCTCACCTGCCCCAAGTGACTGGAGAGAATAATAATCTTTTGTCCTAAGTAAACTGCTTCTTCTACATAATGTGTAACTAAAATCGTAGAAATTGCTTGCCTTTTCCAAACCTCTAGGAACACATCTTGAATCTCTTCTCTTGTTATCGCATCTAAAGCAGAAAAAGGTTCATCCATCAGCAATAAATCTGGTTTTAATAAAAACGAGCGCGCCAAACTTACACGTTGCTGCTGCCCACCACTTAATTCTCCAGGATAGCGCTTTTCCAAACCATCAATGCCTAATTGTCGCATCATGAATTCTACGGAACTTTTATTCACTTTTAATTGACGATTTTTTAATTTTACGCCTAAGCAAATATTTTCATAGACATTCTTCCATGGCAATAATCCATAATTTTGCGGAATAAACCCAATTTTTTGCTTTGATGGTAAAATTGGATTTCCATCAAACAAAACCTTTCCTTCATAATCAGTAATAATGCCTGCCAATACTTTTAGTAAGGTAGATTTGCCACAACCAGATGGTCCAATAATGGCACAAGTACCACCGCTTGGTAGAGATAAATTAATATTCTGCAAAGCAGTATAAGATTCATCCAAACTCTGATAGGTTACTGATAAGTCTTTGATTTCCAGCATGATTAATCCTGAATAAACGTATCATCAACAAGATCTTGATAGCTATACGTTTGCTTTATTAAATTTTTATCTTTTAACCACGCAATACAAGAATCTATATCTGTTTCAGTCGGTTTATTTGCCTTTTTATACGTTGGCAATACTAAAGAATCTTTAACGCTTGGTGGGAATCCACCTTTTTCAATTAATAAATCAATATATTTTTCCTTAGGCTCATTATTCAAGTAATCAATCGCTTTATTGTAGGCTCTATACATTGCTTCCAATTCTGCTTTCTTCTCATGAACCGACTTTGTTGTAAACATCAAAACCCCCGGATTGATCCCCAATTTATCAGAGCTATTGATTAACTTGCCACCATTTTTCATTGCAATACTTGCCATAGGTTCTGGTAAAGTTGCCGCTGCTAACTTACCATTTGACAACATTTCTAAACGTGTCGGAATTTGTGGAATAACAACTTTATTAAATTGTTCCTCATTCATTTTGTTTTCTACAAGGATTTTATCTGTTACATACTCAATGATTGTATTTTTTGACACAGCAATATCTTTTCCCGCCAAATCTGCCATAGTTTCAGCTTTTTCAATTGGTGAAGCAATTAATTTGTAACTTCCATTTGTTAAAGAGGTAATCTTTACATCAAATCCACCCTCTTTTGCAAAAGCTACCGCTAACATATCAGAAATTGCTCCATCTAAATTTCCACTCTGTAATGCACTATCACGATCCATTGCACTTTTAAATGGTTTAATTTGTACTGTCAATCCCTCTTGGGCAAAATACCCCTTTTCCTGGGCAATAATGAATGGAATTGAATCAACATCAGGCATCGTTCCAATCGTAAGCTCTTGTAATTTTCCTGTTTTCGGTGCAGACGAATCGCCACATCCACCTAACACCATAATCATCATGCCCATTAAAATTACTGCCATTATTCTTTTCAATTCTATTCCCTCCAAATTTAAAATCTTTACCGTAGCAAAATATTATTTTTGCATGTCAATCGCATAAAGCGCTGCATTTCGTGCATGAATCTGCGTTGTATCAAATAATTTTATACTTGTATCCTTTTGTTTGACAAGCAAACCAATTTCCGTACACCCTAAAATAACACCTTCCGCTCCAGCAGCTGCTAATTTGTCAATAATCTTCAAGATTTTTCGTCTTGATATTTCCGATATACTTCCTAGACATAATTCATCATAAATCACTCGATGAACTAATTCTCGATCTATGTCATTTGGAATCAAAACTTGTATATTTTTTTCGATTAATTTATCTTTATAAAAATTCTGTTCCATTGTATATTTTGTCCCCAGCAACGCAACCTTGCAAATATTTTCAGCAAGTAAAACTTTTGCGGTTAATGTCGCAATATGTAACAAAGGAATTTTTACAGCCATTTCTACTTGTTTTGCTATCTTATGCATTGTATTTGTACAAATTACAATACAATCCGCTCCAGCTCGTTCTAAGCTCCGCGCTGCACCTGATAAAATCTCTGCACATTTTTTCCAATCCCCGCTAGATTGGCAGGCTTCAATTTCAGCAAAATCTACACTATAAAGAATACATTTCGCCGAATGCAATCCTCCTAGGTTTTCTTTTATTGTGCGATTGATGATTTGATAATACATTGATGTACTCTCCCAACTCATACCGCCAATAAGCCCTATAACTTTCATACGATCCCCCTTTATCGAAGCTAAACGCCGTATTGTTTTTATCAGCTTACATTTTTCTACCTTATAAGTATAATTCATTCACAAAAATACAGCAACTTTCATATAATAAAAACCAGTAGAATATTCTACTGGTTTTTATTATATGATTCTTCTATTTTTAAACTTACAAAATCATCCCTGCCATATTCTCTTTTTCATTATCTGAATCCTCATTTTCTTCTTCTTCCCTTTTCGAGCTATCTGGATTAATAAAATCATTTTCATAATATTCATCATTATTGTCATAATCATAATTTAACGTTTTCTCAGAACGCCCTTGACTAGAGCTTTCATCTGAAATCGCTACTAGAGCAACGATTACAGCAATTATCGCAAATAAAATTAACCCTTTCTTCTGCACTGCTCTCTCCTCACTTTAACTCATCCATACTTTTATCTTATTTTATAAAAGAATATTAGATAATTCAATACAAGATAAATAATCTGTAAAAATAGAACTAAATTCTTTAACTCCCAGTCACCGAATGTTTTTTTCACTACATAACAATAGGCAAAAATTTATGATAATTATTTTTCATAAATTCTTGCCTAGTTATCCATCATACACAATACGCATACTGTTCATAGTACTTTGGGTTCAACTTTTCTGTTTGAACATGCTTTTCAAACAATACTTCAATTTCTTCTCTATATACATTCTGTACCGATTCTGCAACTAATTGCTCAGACTGTACCTCTACTTCTTGTTTAGCCCCTATATATAAGACATCCATTTTCTCTGGGTTCGCTTCGCTATTGGATAAGTGCTGATTAAAGAGTATTTCAATTTCTTCCCCACACACATTCTCTACAATTTCTTCGACTTCTTTTTCAAATTCAGTTATAGTCTCCTGATTACTACCTACATAAAATTCATTCATATTTTCTTTTTCATACTCTTTTACCTTTTCAATATGCAGCTTAAACCATTCATCAATTTCACTTTTTTCTTGATATTGCGCTGAATGCTCTACTACTTTATCTAAAAATAAATCAACATTTTCATTTTCCAGCTGTAGTGGTAGCTCTGCAAGAGTATCTTCTTTTTCAGCCATTACAGTATCTATGACTTTTTTATCAGATAATGTGCTCAAGAAAACAATTCGTTTTAAAACAAAAAACAGCGGAACGCAAAGCAACACACTCAACCCATAAGCAATTTCTTCATATACATACACTTCAGAAAACCAACAATTTATTCCTATCAAAAATTCAAGCAAAAAAGCTATTCCAATATCTTTTTTTATCCGTTCACTACTCGTTTTCATTCTGGTCACCCCATTCTATTGCGCTCAATAGAAATTAGTTTAAAACTAAACTTTATTCCGCCTTCTTACTAATTTCATTATACTAAAATCAGGTCTAAATTCCTATCCTTTTCTTTAGAGAAACGAGAACAATTATTTTTTAGTTTCTTAATCATCAAATTTATTTATGGAATGATCTATGCAAAAATTACGGGGTTCATTAAATTACAATAAAAATGCTATATAACAAACCACCATAGCAAACGGGCAAAGAACTTGTGTTGTTTTATTTCTAGCTTTTAATAAAATCATAAATAATGGTGTAGCTACAGCACCATAGACAAGTAGACTTAAAGTTTTCGGGTCAGAAAAATCATAGATTCCTTGTCCAATATATAATACATCAACAATGCATAATACCAAGAAATTAAAAATGTTGCTTCCTATAATATTACCAATCGCAATGTCATAACTTTTCATTCTAAATAAAGCAATCGTGGATGACACTTCCGGAAGAGATGTTGCTACTCCTAAAAAGATGGCTCCGGCTAATCCTTCACCTAAATTAAGACGCTCTGCAATATCATCCGTAATATAGGTAATAATAATACTTAGGACAATAATCCCTATACTTACAAGAATAAATCTTGTTACAATTTGCTTTAGCGTTAGATCTGTAACAGTTAATTGTTGTTGTTCTCCACTACCACCATTTTCTGCCGATAAATTTTTTAATGTAAATAAATATAATGCCAATATAATAAAGGAAGTAATACTAACTGTCATGATTTCAAAATTTAATATATGATTCATGTTCAATATTATCGCTATATAAATCAATGTCGTTGAAAATGTAACAGCTAAATGGCCTGATGAAATCCTCGCTTTACAAAAAGATTTAAAAAAAATCAAAATTAGGCTACCTAAAACAGCCAAATTAAATAAATTGCTGCCTAAAATATTTCCCATACATAATCCAGGCTTATTCAAGAAAAGGGTAGCTGAAACACTTGTAAAAAGTTCTGGCAATGAAGTAACTGCCGATAACATAATCCCGCCAATAAAAGCTCCCGAAAGTTTCGTTGTCTTATCAATTAAATCCACATACTCTGAAGCTTTTTGCGATAAATAAACCACTCCTGCTGCTACAATTAAATAAAATAAATAAATCATAATTTCTTCCCTTCAAAATAAAAGACTCATAGACACTGACTAAAATAGTCATTGTCCATGAGTCTCGTTTTTTAAGATAATACCAGATTTTCATCATGATGTTGGCATTACCACAGCTCTTGCTGCAAACTACTCCCTCACAGGAATTAATATGCTCTATGACGCAATATATCATACTTACAAAGTTTATGTCAAATATATATTTAAATCTTTTTCACAAACTCAGATTTCAATTTCATTGCACCAATTCCGTCAATTTTGCAATCGATATTGTGGTCACCTTCAAATACTAAACGAATTGATTTTACTTTTGTCCCCATCTTCACAACAGAGGAAGTACCTTTTACTTTTAAATCTTTAATTACTGTTACTGTGTCACCATCCTGCAAAACGTTTCCATTCACATCTTTTATTACATTTTCATCATGTTCCGCAGAAGTATCCATGTCATTCCATTCATGTGCACATTCAGGACAAATAAAAAGTCCTCTATCTTCATACGTAAATTCAGAATTACATTTTGGACAATTTGGGAAATCACTCATAAACTTTTCATTCTCCATTCATCTATAGGTTTTTCGTTATCGTTATTGATATTACCATAGTTTTATCCTATTGACAAACCAGTATTCAAACTTGCCTCTGAAATAAAGTAAAGTGTCCGACCTGTTTATACATGATATGAATTAAAAAAGCCTCTACTGGTAAGAACACGATTGCTTTAAGCAGGCGACTAACAAAAAAAGTAGCAGCAGCTTTATTGTATAACAAAGCAAGCCAAACTGTATTCAGGCCTAAATCAACGAATAAAGTAATCAATGTCACCGTAATAAGAATATGGCTGAAAGAGATTTTTTTCTCATAAAAAAAATGTCCAAAAATCCATCCTGTGCAAAATGCACTCATTGTAAATCCTGGGAAGAATAATCCTGGGAAGAAAATCACGCCCCCCAATACATCAGCAATAGCAGCCATAACAGCTCCCTGCCAACGACCAAACTTCATTGCAAATAAAGCAATCGGTAAAAATCCAAAGCTCACCCGCATGAAAACAGTTTGAATAGCAAAAACATGAGTAAAAATAATCGTCAAAGCGATAAAGACACCAGCAAAAACAATAAACTCTGTCTTTTTGTTTTTTTGCAAAAAAATACACCTCCATATGAAATTTATGTTGATAAACTCATCAACACATCGTTGCTACATATAGAGGAGTTCCTTTCTATGCAGCAGCGGGATGCAACATTTGTACCGCAAACTTAACCCAAGTTTTTCGTTCAGTGACAACTCCCCGTTCATCTGACACTTAACGCACAAATGTTTACTCTGCTATTCCTTCAGTTTAATATTATAGCCTATTCATTTATCAATTACTAGTTATGTCCTTATAAATCTGTAAATTACTAGAAGCCTACAAGTACAAATTTTAGTATATCTGTCATTTAATAACTTAGATTTTTATCAATAAAATCTAAATAAAAAGCTTTCATGAATAAACATATCCCTTCTTTTACCTTCTTTTTTATATCATTCTCCTATTTTTCTTTCGTTTCTTCCAATGATACATTTTTTTATCCGCCTTTGCCAAAATTTCTTGCGGCAACAATTGGTTATCTTTACAAATATAAATAAGTCCATAACTAATTGACATAGGATACTCTGTATCTTTATGTAAAATTTTTTCATACAATTCAGCTAATTTCCCTCGAATTTTTTTTTGTGTGCAATTAGGGAAAAGCACGATAAATTCATCCCCACCAATTCTGCATAATTGGTCAGAATCTCCTGTATGCTCAAAAAATTCTTTTGCAACAAACTTTATATATCGATCACCAATATGATGTCCAAAATTATCATTAACATATTTAAGTCCATCTAAATCTATAAAACAAACTGAAAATCCTTTGTGCTCTTGTTGTAATTCGCCTAATAATTTCATGCAGTACCTACGATTATAAACGCCCGTCAATTCATCTTTAAAAACGGCATTCTCCATTTCTGCCTGCTCTCGTTTATGATTTGTAATATCCCTAATTAAGTATGCACAAGCAGCAACTTCATTCCACTCAATAGGATATGCTTTTGCTTCCACAATTTTTGCATTATATTCACATTCCAATTCAATTACATCATTTTCATCTTTGGACATTTTGTCAATTAATTTTTCAATGACTCCACAAGTATATCCACAAAAATTTCGATTATTTTTAACATCACAACCTAAACATCGTACAGCTTGATTAGAATAGATTACTTTCTTCTCGACTTTATCAATAACAACAATCCACTCTTCAATCCCATTGATAATTGATATTAAAAGATTTCTTGACTGCTCTAAAGCTACAGTTTTATCTTTCAATCTTTTTTCTCGTTCTTCCAATTGCTCTATCATAGAATTAAAAGCTGTAGAAAAATCACCCAGAAATTTCACACGCTGTTTATAATCACCTTTTGCTACTTGGGTAGCCTGCCAGCTTAAGTGTCTTAATCCTGCATGAATTTCTTTTAATCCACTTGCTAAAAAATTATACCGATTCGGCATCTTTGCCTCTAAATTTCCTATGGATAACTGTTGCAAAAATTCATTTGATTCAGTCAAACACTGTCCTAAGTAAGTAACCATCTCTTGTATTCTATCAAGTTTAGGTGATTTAACCTTCTCTATTGTTAATAATGGTTTATTTAATATGATATTTTATAATTGTTCAATTAAACTTTGAATATCACGCGAACTGCTCATTTTCCTCATTACTCTTTCTCATTTATTAAAAACGCTTCAAATCTACATACCCTGGAACCTGTTGCCCAACAATCTACTTCCACTACCTGATAAGATTTTTTTGTATAGCTTTTTAATATTCCAGCTAAAAATCCCTCGTCATAATTACAAACCGTTTCACCTACAACCGGTAATCCAGAACAATCTAAATCTTCACTTATTGTTAAAACTACATGCCCTGTTGAAGAATCAAATTTTTCCATTCGTAAAATACCAATTTTCTTTTCTTGCAAAACCTCTTGCAATTGTGCAAAAAACGCATTAAATGGAAGTGCCAAATCCAATATATTTTTGGCAAATTCACAACCAGCACGTTCACCAGATTTGCGAAAAATATCAATCGTAACTTCTTTACCAAATCGTGCTATCAATTCGTCACGCAGCGTATATTGAAACAATCTATACATAAATACCGGCATCTCATCGCCAAGATTGTTTCGCCCCTCTAAAATATTACTAATGCTATTCCAAGAAAATATTCCATTGCTATCTTGTAAAAATTTTATCATTTTTATCACCAAGCTCTTCTTAAATATTAGATTTTACAATTTATTAGTAAAATATTAATAAATTCTATTCTACATCAAAACATTTTACATATCTATACAAAACAACCTAAATAAATACATTTTTATAACTATATTTATTCAGAAATTATTATTATTTATTCAAATCTCCACCTTGCATTCTTTTTATAAGTTTTAACTGCAAATTTATTGAGAAAGAAAATTTTTTCTGCTATACTTAACATGAAAAATTATCCAAAACATATGAATTGTTTGCCACTATTTTCAATCAATCATTTCTATAATGAAAATTTTAAAAATTCAAAATGTTTTGGGTTTTTATAAATTTATTTACGCTTTTATAAAATTCACATTGGGGGAATCTTTATGAACGGACTTTACATGGTTATTATTTCAGCATTAATTCTTGTAATTTGTTATCGGTTTTATGGTGCCTTTATAGCCGCAAAAGTTTTAGCATTAGATCCAAATCGACCAACCCCTGCAATCGTCCACGAAGATGGGCACGATTACGTTCCTACAAACAAATGGATAACCTTTGGGCATCATTTTGCCGCAATCGCCGGAGCAGGGCCTTTAGTTGGGCCGGTTTTAGCTGCACAATTCGGCTATTTACCCGGTATGATCTGGCTGTTAGTCGGCGCTTGTATTGGTGGAGCAGTTCATGATATTGTAATTTTATTTGCTTCAATTCGTCACGATGGCCTTTCTATCGCCGAAATTGCAAAAGCAGAAATCAGTAAATCTACAGGGCTCGCAGCTTCCATTGCTGTAATTTTTATTTTGATTATTACGATGGCAGGTATGGCTATTGCTGTAGCAAATGCATTATTTAATAGTCCCTGGGGAACTTTCACCGTCGGTGCAACAATTCCAATTGCTTTATTCATTGGAGTTTATATGCGTCTTCTGCGTCCTGGTCATATCGGCGAAGCTTCTTTCATTGGAGTTGTTTTAGTATTAGCAGCAGTTTTTGGCGGTTCCTTGATTCAGCATTCATCATTTGCACCTTATTTTACCTTGAGCAGAGTTCAACTTGATCTTATTCTACCTTTATATGGCTTCATTGCTGCAGCTCTGCCTGTTTGGTTGTTACTTGCACCTCGTGATTATTTAAGCACCTATATGAAGATTGGAACAATTGGCGCTCTAGCCTTAGGAATTATTATTGTACAACCAGAAATTCATATGCCTCCAATAACAGAATTCATCCATGGCGGCGGACCTGTAGTACCAGGTCCAGTATGGCCGTTTATCTGTATTACTATTGCCTGTGGCGCGATTTCTGGATTCCATTCCATTATCTCTACCGGAACTACACCAAAAATGATTACAAATGAAAGAGAAATTTTACCTATTGGCTTTGGCGCTATGCTCGCTGAATCCTTTGTCGGTATCATGGCACTAATTGCAGCAACAAGCCTATTCCCGCCTGATTATTTTGCAATTAATAGCGCACCTGCCGTATTTGAAAAGTTAGATATGGCAGTTAAGGAATTGCCATTCCTATCGCAAATGGTAAGTGAAGATATCGCTGGACGTCCTGGTGGAGCAGTATCTTTAGCTGTTGGCATGGCACATATTTTTGCAAAAATCCCTGGTCTTGAGTCATTGATGTCCTTTTTGTATCACTTTGCTATTATGTTTGAAGCACTTTTCATTTTGACAATCATCGATGCGGGAACCCGCGTTGGTCGATATTTACTTCAAGAAGTGGGTGGACTTGTATATAAACCACTTGGAAATGTTCATTGGATGCCAGGAATCATATTCACCAGTGCGCTTATCTCCTTTGCTTGGGGGTATCTTGTATTTGGCGGTTCAATTTCTTCCATCTGGCCACTGTTTGGTTTGTCAAATCAACTTTTAGCCAGCATGACTTTAGCGATCGGAACAACAATGTTAATTCGTATGGGAAAACTTAAATATATCTGGGCAACAGTTATTCCATTATGCTTTATGATTGCAACCGCTTTAACAGCTGCTTTTTATAATATTTTTGAATTCTATCTTCCTAAAAATCAATTATTATTAGCTGGATCAAGTGCAATAATGATGTTACTTATTATATTCATCATATTTAGCTCTATCAAAAAATGGTCTTCATTAATCAAAGATAAAAATAATGCAAAAATTTCAGTTTAAAATATGACTTCCTAAATAGAAACAAAAAACAACATCACTTAAAAAGTGATGTTGTTTTTTGTTTCTATTTAGCTTTGAAAAGCTCTATATTTTTGCAAGTTGTGATAATCACAAAAGATATACACCGTTATCTACCATATGTAATGTTACAGGATATTCTTTGCATTTTTAGTTTCAAATTTTATTTATTAATCAACGTGTCACTTTTTTTAATATGGGAAACTAACCAATTTGCGAGAAAATCTAAAATTTCCAATAAAGTCTCTTGTTGATTTTCATCAATTCTATCTAAATCAATATCCTCTAATTTTTTTATAAATTCTGCATGTTGAATTTTTTGCGAAAATCTTCTCCGATATTGAATCTCATCCATATATTCTTCTTCATGCGCAAAATGAGTTTTCGTATATCCTCGAAGTTCTTCAAGTATTTCTCTAATATAATCATACTTATCAGAAACAAAATTATCTTTCAACAATTCGTATGCTTCATTAGCGATTGCAAAAAGCTTTCTATGCTCATTATCAATTTGCTCCACACCAGTTAAATAATCATCTGTAAATTCATACATCATACATCTCTCCTCTAACAATAATCTATTTTTATAATATAACAACCTCAAAAAAAAATCACTATCTTTTGAAGTGTTTTTTATTAATAATAATTATTCCGGTACTTTGATAATAAAAAGCACCCTATGATACTTTCAATAGGATGCTTCCATGTTATCTGCCGATTCAATTGAAGTTTAAACTTCACCTAAATAAGGGCTTATTACATACGCTTATTTGTTTTGCGCCAAATCCCTAATTTTTCTGCCTGTTTTATTAATTCATCATGAAAACTAGGATGCGAGATTTGAATAATTCTTTCCGCACGTTCCCATGTCGTTCTTCCAGCTAAATCAGCAATTCCCCATTCGGTAACTAAACAATGTGCTTGTGATCTAGGATTTGTTATTGCTGTACTTTCCATTAAACTCGGTACTAAACGCGATTTAAGTTCACCGGTTTTTTTATCAACAAACGTAGAGGTAAGCGCAATAAAACTCTTTCCACCATTAGACAAATATCCTCCCGTTACAAAATCTAACTGTCCTCCAGTGCCACTAATATGACGTTTACCAGCTGATTCTGAAGCAACCTGACCGTATAAATCTACTTCAATGCAATTATTAATTGTAATAAAGTGGTCAATTTGCGACATAACTGCTGGATCATTTACATAATTAATCGGATAAGACTCAATCTGTCTATTGTCTCTCACCCATTCATATAAATCATTGCTTCCCGCACAAAAAGAAAAAACACCTTTCCCCATATTAATATTCTTCTTTTTGTTTGTCATCTTTCCAGCCTTATCAATCACCATATAGGCATCTACCAGCATTTCCGTATGAAAACCAAGGTCCTCCAAATCCGATTCTGCAATCATTGTTCCTACCGCATTTGGCAATCCGCCAATGCCGAGCTGAATCGTAGCCCCATTAGGAATTTCCGCTGCAATAAGCGCTGCAATCTTAATTTCTTCTTTCGATATTTTCCCTGGATTAATGACCGGGATATCAGGATTATTCCCCTCAACAATAAAATCAATTTCACTAAGATGAATGGAGTTTTCTTTTCCTCCAATAACTCTCGGCAAATTCTCATTTACCTCAACAATAACAATTTTTGCTTTCTCAACAATGGCTTTCGTTGCTGAATTCGTAAAAGAAAAGTTAAAATTTCCATACTCATCCATCGGTGTAACCATAAGCATTGCCACATCAACATCTAAGCTCTTACGATAATGTAAAGGCTTGTTGCGATAAATCATCGGAATATAGTTACACAAACCTTTATCACTTAATTGCCGTTCAAGTCCACTAAAATGCCAGCTATTATAACAAAAATGTTCACGCTCAGGATCAGCATCAACCACAGCTAATGGAGCCATTCGTAGTCCGCCCCGAATTTTCACATCAAAAAGCTCCTCTTTTCTTAGTGCCAATGCCTGATCAAGCGCAACTGGCTGTCCCAAGCAAAAGCTATAATCTACCCAGTCTCCAGATTTCACAACTTTTACTGCTTCATCAGCAGATACTATTTTATTTTTGTACTCTTGTTTCAAACTCATAAAACCGCCTCCAAATCCTATCAAATTGGGGTGTGGTAATATTTCTGCTAACCTTTTTCTCTCCCTAATTTTCATTAAATTCTGATAATGCTAACAAAGATAATACAATCCCATAGATAGCGATTATTATACTATAAAGAATATTTTCTTTCTAGATAAAAATTTACCAGAATTAAAATTATTTTTCTGAATTAATGGTAACCCTATCGTTCACCCCAACTACACATTTTGATAATTCTAAAAAACTAATTTTCAATACCTACACGCGCTTCAATTCCATTAGTATAATAATGTTTTATCTCCTTCATCTCTGTAACCAGATCGGCTTTTTCAATTAATTCCTTAGACGCTTTGCGTCCTGTCAAAACAAGTTCAACAGAATCTAATTTATTTTGAATTAAAAAATCCAACTCACTCCCTGCAATTAATTCAAAATATACCGCTACAATGACTTCATCAAGAATAACAATATCATAATCGCCACTTTGTACTGCTTGCTTTGCCACTTCCATTCCTTCATGAATTAAAGTTACATATTCTTGCGGTGGAAAACCACTTTTAAAGACAACAATTTCTTCACCGATGACCTCCTCTTTCAATCGGTCAGATTCTTCTTTTTTAGCAATAAAAAAAGGTTTTCCAAACGTTTTAACCGTCAAATTTCTAGACAAATTGTTTAATATACAATGTTCACTATACGACTTGTTCTTCATAAATTGTAAGAAACAAACTCTTTTACCTGCGCCTAATGCTCGAATTGCTAGCCCTATTGCCGCAGTTGTTTTTCCTTTTCCATCACCAGTATAGACTTGAACATACCCTTTAAATTTCATGAACGCCCCTCCGTAAATAGTTTTACAATGACACTTCTATATATTAAGAATGAATCCTTTTTTTACTTAAACGATAATTTTTTATTTTAGCAATAATCATAAATATTTTAATATAATGATAAATAAACTAAGATTATCAAAATCTCAACTAAGAAATACAGTAGTATAGTTATGCTTTTAACAGTCATACTATTGAAGGGGTGATTTTTTTGTTAACACAAAAAGAAGTGAATCTATTAACAGACTTAAAAAAATGTGAAGAAGTTTGCGTTCAAAAATACAACAAATACGCTCAATCAGCTTCCTCACCATCATTAAAATCTTTATTCCAGCAAATCAGTCAAAAAGAGCAACAACATCTAAACAGCATTGATCAAATTCTAAATGGATCTGTACCAACTATAAATGCTAATAGTAGTAGTAATAATAATTCAAATACTTTACAGCAACCTTCTTCACAAGCCGCATACTACGATAATACAATGAACAAACAAAATGATGCTTATCTATGCTCAGATGCATTAACTACAGAAAAATATGTTTCCTCTGACTATAATATTTCTATTTTTGAATTCACCGAAAACAATATTAGGGATGTACTAAATCATATTCAAAAAGAAGAACAAGAACATGGAAAAGCTATTTATGATTATATGGCGCAAAACGGAATGTATAACTAAAGACTATTTAACTTAAAAATCTATAAAAAGAGTGTATGGTGTTCCTATGCAGTCGAAAGACTCATTGAACACTCTTACACTCTTTTTACTTAGAAAATCATTTACTATAGCTCTTGCAAATTTCTTTATAATTTATCATTAATAAATTTGAAAATTGTACCGTAATATCTATCCGCATCTACTTTTCTTGCATCAGCATGTTCTGCATTTTTCACCTTTAAAATTTCTTTTTCACAAGTTGCCACGCTATATAACTCATCTACCATAGATACAGGTGCGAGTTCATCATCTTCACCATGAATGAACAACGTTGGAATTTTTATTTTTCCCATGACTTTTATTGGTGCTGCATCCGATATAAAATAGCCTGCTTTTACCCTTCCAACACCATCGACAATATTCATAATCGGAAACGACGGTAAACCAAACATCTTTTCAAGTTGCATTATAAACATTGTATACGCACTAGTATAACCACAATCTTCAATTAAAACTTTAACTTGGCTAGGTACATCCTTTTCAACGGCCAACATAAGAGTTGCCGCTCCCATAGATACCCCATGTAATATAATTTTCGCCTGTGGGTCTTTCGCTATAATGTCATCAATCCATAGTTTAATATCATCACTTTCTAAAAACCCCATACTTAAATAAATTCCTTCACTTTTGCCACTTGCACGTAAATCTGGCGTTAATACATGATACCCTTCACTTAAATATTTTGTAGCAATATCCCAAACGCTATTTTGATCTCTACCATAACCATGAACAACAACCACCCATTTGTCACTAAAATCGTTAGGCACAAAGTGTGTCCCAACTAACTTTAATCCATCCAATGATACTATTGTCCATTCTTCTTTTACAACCGAAGGCTCATCTTGTTTTTTTACTCGTGGATCTAAAATTTGCATACAAGCAGCAGGTACCGCTGTTTTGTCCTGATCATTTCCTCTTTGCAAAGCAAAATTAATAAAGTAATTGCCTATGTATATTCCAATTGCTCCCAAAACAAAAAGAACTGCAATTATCCAAGCTAACATTTTCTTGTTTTTCACTTTCTACTCCTATTATTGTAAATATACTATTATGTTAAAATTCGAGCTAAAGCGACAAAAATCCTGCTAACTCTCCTTCACGATCATGATTAACATCGCACCTATTTCACAATATCCTTATAGGTAATCTAATAACTTCTGTATTCTCGTCTTCATCCTCTTCTTCATATCCGCAGTTTCAATTCCTTATAGGTAATCTAATAACACTGTATGGACGAGTCATTTATATTTATGAGACAGAATGTTTCAATTCCTTATAGGTAATCTAATAACTCACGTTACAATATCCATGAAGTTGTAAAACGAGTCCAGTTTCAATTCCTTATAGGTAATCTAATAACAAAGCCTGTCAAGGCTACAATTGTCGGAACTTTATATAAGTTTCAATTCCTTATAGGTAATCTAATAACCTCCTCGGAAATTCCAATAGGGGAACCGTGGCATGGGCAGTTTCAATTCCTTATAGGTAATCTAATAACTCCTTTGTTACTGCCGCCGTTAGTGCAGGTGTAAATGGTTTCAATTCCTTATAGGTAATCTAATAACTGTCACAAGGTCATCCGTATCATTATCCTCATACTTCTGTTTCAATTCCTTATAGGTAATCTAATAACGCAGAATTTCACCGTCAGTTCACTGAAAAGATGATGTTTCAATTCCTTATAGGTAATCTAATAACTTGAACCAACGAGAGCAATTATCTGTCCGGCATTGACGTTTCAATTCCTTATAGGTAATCTAACAACCGCATCTACTACAACTATTGAGCCAGGTTATGAATTGTTTCAATTCCTTATAGGTAATCTAATAACGAACTAATAACAGCAGTACAAACACCAAAGAAAGGAAGGTTTCAATTCCTTATAGGTAATCTAATAACAGAGATTGGGGAATATGAGTCTTTGGATTCCATTGAGTTTCAATTCCTTATAGGTAATCTAATAACCAGGATATTGAAAAACGTAAGGGAAATTCATATGCAAAGTTTCAATTCCTTATAGGTAATCTAATAACTCTATTAATTCATCATCAATTTGAACATTGAGACGTTGTTTCAATTCCTTATAGGTAATCTAATAACTCAAAAATAGCAAAAGCATCCTTAGAGGGCACATGTTTCAATTCCTTATAGGTAATCTAATAACGCATCTGATGGTGGTATCATGGTCAGCAAGATTGCTGGGTTTCAATTCCTTATAGGTAATCTAATAACACACAATTTCCAATACGCTCAATCCCTTTTGAGCGACTGCGTTTCAATTCCTTATAGGTAATCTAATAACCCGAGGTATTTATGTTTGCTTCGTCTACAGATGCATAAGTTTCAATTCCTTATAGGTAATCTAATAACCTAGTATTGTTGCAACAGAAGTTTCAAGGATATATTCAAGTTTCAATTCCTTATAGGTAATCTAATAACTTGAAACCAGTCCCTCTGAGGTACCCCTTATTTCAATGTTTCAATTCCTTATAGGTAATCTAATAACTTATAGTTGTGGGTATATCATAGACATCCTTAACGAGTTTCAATTCCTTATAGGTAATCTAATAACACCCTACCATCAATAATTAATTTAAATTCTAAATTGTTTCAATTCCTTATAGGTAATCTAATAACATAAAGGCTAGCGTAAACATATTAGTAGCTAGGGAGTTTCAATTCCTTATAGGTAATCTAATAACCGCCTGCAAAATCAAGATGTTGCATTTTGCTTGGGAGTTTCAATTCCTTATAGGTAATCTAATAACGCCTAAAAACCTTAAAAAAGATTGCTGAAATTCTTGAGTTTCAATTCCTTATAGGTAATCTAATAACCCAAATGTTGTTATGCTTATCTCATCACTCGCTTCTCCGTTTCAATTCCTTATAGGTAATCTAATAACAAAAAGATAATGGCATGTAGATTTCAATATTTTGAGTTTCAATTCCTTATAGGTAATCTAATAACAAGAGTACAGCGAAGAATTGCGCAGATTGAAGAAGGCGGTTTCAATTCCTTATAGGTAATCTAATAACTAAATAAGAAAGCGAGGTGAGAGAGGGATGGAAGAGTTTCAATTCCTTATAGGTAATCTAATAACTTACACATCGACCTTCTTCATCAGCCAGCAATGCTTTGTTTCAATTCCTTATAGGTAATCTAATAACACAGAAATTAAAAAGAAAAGGAAGAAGCTTATTTACATTGTTTCAATTCCTTATAGGTAATCTAATAACTGCACAAGAACCGGATAGCTTACTTTGGTTTGTTCGGTTTCAATTCCTTATAGGTAATCTAATAACATATCCACATCTTCGATATCTTGCGTGAAAATATTAGAGTTTCAATTCCTTATAGGTAATCTAATAACACCGCCAACACCATCAGCTTGACCACCTGTAACACCAATTTCAATTCCTTATAGGTAATCTAATAACAAACATGCTATTTTCATTTACAAACTTAGTTGCAGGGCGGTTTCAATTCCTTATAGGTAATCTAATAACATTTCCGCCACTCATCTACTCACCCAACCTTATGATCAGTTTCAATTCCTTATAGGTAATCTAATAACTAAAAAAAGTAGTGAAACGAGTGAAGAGCAAAAATCGGGTTTCAATTCCTTATAGGTAATCTAATAACCTATTTACATTAGTAGTCGAGCTGTTATCCTTGTTTATGGTTTCAATTCCTTATAGGTAATCTAATAACGATATTCAAAGAATGCCACTTTAATAAATGATGGAGGAAGTTTCAATTCCTTATAGGTAATCTAATAACCCATACATAACAAAATTATATTTACATTCTTTATAACCGTGTTTCAATTCCTTATAGGTAATCTAATAACGGGGGGCGATTGTATGAACGAGAAAAAGGCGGTTATGTTTCAATTCCTTATAGGTAATCTAATAACCCATATTATACATTAAAATTCTACTAAAATCACTAATATTTATGCAAAATCAACTTTTTCTGGCGAAATTTTATTTTTAATTTTATTTCAATCAAAAAATCTCATACAAAAAGTCGTCGACCCCTAGGTGTTTTTACACTATCTATGGTCGACGACTTTTTTCTTGCATACTTTTTTAATTTTTATTCATTACGTTACAATATATTACCCGTTTCGCACCTTTCTACACCTAATATGGTTCTGGAGTAATATCTTGTCGTTCGCATATTATAAATAATAACCGAATCTTGCTCTTTTATAATATGATTCAATTCTATCATCAATTTTTTATAATTGCCATCTGATATTTCTCCTTCAAAGACTGAGTTTTGTACCCAATTAAGATATTGACGACATTTTTTTAATACCTTTGCCACTCGTTTTACGTGAATATCATAAACTAGTATTACAAACAAAATCATCACCTCTACTACCACTTAGCAACAAATGGCTCATATGTTTTTTCTCCCATAATGTGCTTTTCAATTTTGTATAATTCCAATCGAATTAGCCGACGATATGATACAGATTTCCCAATCTCTCGATGTTGAATCGTCGTTTTTAATTTTTCTTCCCAATTTTCAATAAAACATTTCTTCCCCTTCTCTTTTAAAATAATCCCTTCTGTATCGTTAACGAAATCTTTCTTGGTAATCATCTTTTTTGCGATACAACTAAAGATAATTCTATCTACTAAAATAGGCTTAAAAATTTCAGCAACATCTAAGTTAAGCGAAAATCTACGAAAATTGGTACTATGTAAATACCCGATACGTGGATCTAAATGCGTTTTATAAATTTCACTTAAACAAACAGTATATGCTAACGTATTGCCAAAGCTAATCAACGTATTTAAATAATTCTTCGGAGGTCGACGCGTTCGCTCCTGAAATACAAAATCTTTGTCATCGATAATCGTATCAAACGCCTTATAATAGGTTTCACGAATATTCCCTTCTATCGCCATGAGTTCTGGAATCGTTTCTGAACTTTCAATACTCGGGAATAACTTTTCAACTACTTCTAAAATTTCCGCTAACTCGCGTCCACGGTTCAAATAATATTTCAGAATCTGACGAATATTTTTCGCCGCCCCACCAACAAATAATTTTGCCAACTCTAATCGTTTCGCTTCATCCATATAAAATTCAGCCTGTTTTAAAATCGTATACCCTGAATTCAAATGTTCCCGTGGATAAAAGCTCCCCATATAATAGCCATAATAATTAAAATAGTGCAAAATAATTTCTTTTTGCGATAACAATTCCACAAGCGCTTTATTAAAATTCACTTCCCCAAATACCATAATTTCGCCAACATCTTCAACCGGCAAAAACCTTCTGCCCTCTGCCGTTTCAAAAAATATCGTATTATCTTTACGTTGCAAAACTCCATCCGAGAAAAAATATAGCGTCTTTTTCATCACTTATCCCCCTTAGCACCAACAAAATTCCGCATATGCACAATTACGGCAAAACTTCTGTTTTTCCGGTGGCAATGGTTTTTCTTCATTTAAAATGACTGAAATATCTTCTGTTACTTTTGACAGCTCCGCTTCCGTTTGTGCATCAAGGACAACTTCTTCCCGAATTTTCTCTTTGGGAAATCTTAATTCACCCTTAGCCTCTATGCCTCGTTCCTTTAATTTACTCATATAAAATGCCAATTGCATCCTGGCGCTTTGCTTATAACGCGAGCTTTTCTTCACTTCACTAATGCAAAATTTCCCGTCAGCTAGTTCCAGAACATCAATTTTGATGTTATCAACAACGATTTCTTTTTTCTCACGACCATACGAATATTCTGCAATACTCTTACCAATCAACACATTATCATTTTCTTGATCTGGCACAATTTGACGCCCCATAAGCCAGACTTCACGCTTGCAAATATAGTAATACCAAATCAAGGTTCCATTTACCTTAACGTCCATTTCTATCCCTCCCCGATAAAAAATCCCGACGGTTTTTAGTAACCATCGGGATTTTCATCAATAAACAAACGCTTGCGGGCTCTCTGTCATAAATCCCGTCTCATTATAATAATTTTTTACTTCATCTAATTGTACGACATACCAATCCAGCTTGACTCTATGTACATCGGCAAATTTACACGGTATATTCTTAGCTAAATTCGTCACTCGAACATCCACCGTATAGCGACTCAATTCCGTAAGGAGTTGTTTTAATTTTGCTTTTTGTGCAAAATCTAAATGTCCTGCTTCTAATAACTGTGCATATTCTTCTGCTTTTTCCTGCACTTGCGCTGTTTGGGTAATCAAAACCGTTTTAATATTATCTTGATTTTCAATCAGCGAAAAATCACGAATCGCTAGGCAGTCCTTTACCTCTGTTTTATACTCCAATATGTGCATCGCCTGATAAATCTGCCGTTCATGTTGCTCCGATTTAGCAATTCGCTGATAATACTGTTTAATCAAAGACAAATATTTATCTTCACCGATACTTTCGCATGCTTTTAGCATTTTACTCGTTTCTTGCCTTGGGTACTGGTCATAAACAGATTTTGCACTCCCTGTATCAAATACATATAACGGCAGATACTCCCCTTTATCACCAGCTCGATTGACTCTGCCGGCAACTTGAATAATCGATTCTAATGGTGCTAAATCTCGATACCCAATATCAAAATCCAAATCAACCCCGGCTTCAATCGTCTGCGTTGACACTAAAACAAACGGCACTTTCTGCTTTAATAAAGCTTTTGCTTCTTTGATTACCGCTTTTCTATCGACAGGAATTAAATTTGTCGATAGGTAAAGCACTTGATACTCTTCCTTTAACAGTTGATAAACTTCGATGCTCTGCCGAATCGTATTAACTACTACCAATGCGGATTGATCCTCTTCTTTCGTCGCTTTGATAAATTCCACAAGCGCTTCATTATCTTCGACCTTATCAAAGACGGGAATAATCTTCGTTCGCTTTAAATCATCATAATATTCCTGATAGTTCGGCAACAATTCATAGGTCTGCATAGGATTGTCCTTAGGCAAAAACCGATTTGCCATAGTTACAATTTCCGGCTGCGTTGCGGTCATTAAAATAAACCGAGTTCCATAAAAATCCGCCAAATGCTGAATCACCGCCCCTAATAGCGGCGCATAGTAAAATGGAATCGTTTGCACCTCATCTAAGATGACAACACTGCCCGCCAATTTGTGAAGCTTTATCAATCGCTTATTCTTATCCGTTAAAATAGATTCAAAAAATTGCACGAAGGTAGTAATCACGACTGGACTTTCCCACGCTGACATTAACAGCAGTTTTTTCTGCAAATCAGTCTCATGCCCAGATTTATTTTCCGCCGTAGCATTCAAATCCGCCCCACTATAATGCACCAATACATCAGCAAAAAATGCTTCATAATCTATTTTCGTCTGCTCCAAAATATTGATAAACGGCAATGCTGTAATAATTTGTCCGCGGCACTGATAAAGCTTTTGCATCCGCTCCATAATCTTTAATCCCGCACAAATACTCGTCAAAGTCTTACCTGTTCCCGTCGGTGCAGTCAATTGAAAAATCCGCGTTTTATCAAACTCTTCATCCGTTAACGCATCCACTTTCTCTAGTACACTACGCCGAATCGTTTCCCGCTTTTCATTTACTGCCATAGCTTGCTGATTTTTTTCTCGAATATAGCGTTCGATATCAGCCAGCTTAGTCGTATTCACGCTTTCTTTTTTGTCTAATCCGGCAGAATTTAATTTATCTGCCCAAATCAGCTTAGAAAAAATATATTGCAATAAGAAAAACGTTTCTACACCATTCATCGATAAATTTCGTTTACTTCTTATATAGCTAACATTATCTTGTATAAACTTTTGATATACAGCTAAATCAAAAGTTGTGCTTAATTTCTCCTTATACTCTGGATAAGCTTCAATTTGCTGACAAATATCTTCGTACTGATTAGTAAGCTGGGAAAACAAGTTATTCTCTGTTACGATATCATTGTTCAAATCGCCATGATGTTTAGCGATTGCCAGCATTGCTAAATAGCCGTCAATCTCTCTGGCTTTATAATTTGTACTAAACACCCCTGCTGAAATCAACGCATGATCTTTTTCATGTCCACCTTTATCCGTTTTGAGATACCGTTGAAAACTCTTCATGATTTTGCCGACATCATGATAGTAGCCTGTCTGGGACAACAGTTGCTTCAATCTATCATTGGACGAACATTTAAAATGAAGAGGAGAAATATTCTCCCCCATCTTCTCTGCTACTACTTCAAGATGCTCTGCTAACGCTTGTCCGCTTTGAGAAGTTTTATCGTAATGTGCATAAAGCAACGCAATCACTCCAAAAATACAATATTTTCTTTTGCATCCATTACATAATACGGTGCAGCTTGTTTTAAAATCAATGACAATGCGGTATCTTCCAAGTTAAATAAAATTTCTTTACGTGAACCTTCCGTAATCAACCGATGTTCATCGAATTCCGTAATCGTTTCTTCCTTAAAAAAATTGCTACAGTTTTCTTTTTCCAAACAAATCTTTTCGATTCTAGCTAAAGCAACTGCACTACGAATCGCGATAACAGCATCATCACTGAAGCGTTTTTCTAATTCCACTATTTTCCCCTGACTAATCCACCCCAAACATTGTGCACTTCCCAAGGCAACACTAATTCCTTGCGACAAATAAGCCTGCGAAGGCAAACAAAGCATTGCTGTTAATTTTTCCATCACACTTCTATCTTCATGATAAAAAATCACTTCATAACAGATATTTTCACTTTGTATATTTTTCGGCACGACAAACTCTGTGTGATTCTGCGTACGATTTAAGCCTGCTCCATTTAAATGATTTAAGCTTTCCACCTTTAACAAATTCAGGGTCTGCGTGATTTTCTTTAGCGGTGATTTTACGCACAAAGCAACTTTGCAGCGTTTATCGGAAAACTCTTCATAATAACTGTCACGTTCATACCCCAATAAACCAGCAATGATTCCCTTTATCGTCACCACAGGTGGAACTAAATGTGAAAGTGCAGTTGAATTGCTATAATATTTTCTAAAATGTGCCATCTTGCCGTTAAGGCAAAAGGAAATCGCCTGCATGACTTTCACCACCTTATTTAACAATCGGTTTCAATAAATCAAGTCTTACTCCGTCCGGTAAATTTTCCACTTGCTTGAATAATGGACTCTGCCAGATTCGTACTTCTTGAACATATCCTTGACCTTTTAGCTCTTCAACCGCTTGCACTAAATTTGCAAAATCCAAGGAGATATCTGCTATATTGCGAATCGCTGATTCCTTTTTGAGCTTCGCTTCAACAAATCTGCGTAAATCACCTAAATAGCCATCAAAATCCTCGTGATATACAACTTCTAAATAAAGTAACGGCTGTTGCCCTTGTTTGCTATGTGTTAGATTATTCATCAAAGACTGCACTAGCGCCCTGCGAAATACTTCACAATCTTCTTCCGTCACTCCTGTTTTCGTTGCGGCAAATTTATTTATCGTTCCACTATGCGCAACCATTGCATAATGCGCTTTATACATCTTGCCAAATGTAGAATTGTCCTCATTCATAATCGTTACAATGGAATTTGATTTCACTAAATCGACGGGATGAAGTGAATAACCCCAAGTTAATTGTACCGGACCAGTGAATGTCTTCGTAATATTGCTTTTCACTGCCATTGCACTACCAAATAAACGAATATCAATCATATTCTCCAAGACACACTTTGTTTGTTCCTCTTCCTTTGATTCTTTAGATAAGTTATGATTTTTCATGACTTCTTCAAACATCTTATCCATCGTCACTTTTTTATCATTCAATGTATTAACAAAAATCTCATACCCTTTATTCGCTAAGAAATCACGGACATCACGCTTCCGGCGAACATCACTCACTAACAATGTTTTTGTCTCATTATCCATCCGTGGTTTATTTTCTTGATCCGCGTCCCCATTCGGATTCGTATTCGTCGCATCAAAAATAAATAAGAAATCACTATTATTTTTCACTACTGTCATTATTATCCGCCCCTTTATT
The DNA here is from genome assembly GCF_965318445.1 of Anaerosinus sp. Classification (NCBI taxonomy): domain Bacteria; kingdom Bacillati; phylum Bacillota; class Negativicutes; order Selenomonadales; family Sporomusaceae; genus Anaerosinus; species Anaerosinus sp. Next base: position 134,593 of record NZ_CBDNNH010000018.1, read on the forward strand.
CTTATAATTTAATACACAAAAACTGTACCCCGCTTTAATGAAAAATACATTTTCCTTTTCTGTTAATTGATTTTTCTTATCGACATCTCCCAAGTTTCTCGTCACACAACCTTCAATTTGTTCAAAAACACCTAAAATTTTATTTTTCAACAAAATGCTTTGATATTGTCTCCCTTTTGCCTGAAGTTCTAAATAGAAATCCAATACCTCTTTATCTGTCATCCCTGAATACGTTATTTTATCAAGGATTGGTTTTGTTTTATGGTCTTGTTTATATTGTGCTCTGCCAATCAAATGCATTAGCACTCCCATATAAAACAATTTTTTCTGTGCCATATTAAAATGATGTGCTGTTAAAAATTGTTCCATCTCCTGAATATATTCTGGATACTGTACCTCTGGACTACCTATTTCCTCCATCATAACTACCTCCTCATTTAAAATTTTTAACTCTTGCAAAACCTCAATCAAAGCCAAATACATCATGACCATTTCCGCACCATAAAAATCTTTGCCGTAATCTTTCCCATATAAAGCTTCTAAACGATGCAAATTTTTATAATTGCGTAATTTGGCTGAATTTAGTTCACGTATACCCTTTTCCAATGCTTCCGTTGCAAAATCAAAAATAACATTTCTCGCAATAGCTTCCCCTTTTAAAATGCCACTATAAAAATCTAAAACCCGTCCAATATCTAATTGTTCTCCTTTAGAATTCGTCGAAACAGGAATCATCCGATAAATATTCGCTAAAGAAAAAGACGTTAAAAATTTATCAAATCGCTCTTGAAGAATTTTTGCAAACGCCTTATTTACTTCTTCAAACCGAATTCGCGATACACTTTCAATCGTTTTTACCACACTGGTTGATTTACCATCCGTCCGATAAAATACCATATGAAATTCATATAAGTGAATTTTTTTCCCAAGATAAGTCGCTATCCCTTGGCAATCAAATTCCTTAATCAAATCACTTGCCCACCCGCTAAGTTCATTATGATTAAATACGGCATCAATATTCGCTTTTAATGCAGGTAAAAATTTGGTCTCTAGCTTATCCGTTACCCCAGCAAATAATAGCACGCAATCTTCACCGGCTACCCGGATTTTGTAGTCCCGCATCACAGCCTTTTCACCAAACAATATCTTTTCATAACAAGCTTTACAAAGGCTATAGTTTTTCTGATGATTACTCTTATTAAACAGCGGACTATAATTGACCGTCGTCGTTACAAATACTTTTCCGATACTCGATTTACTCAATTTTGTCGAATACTCTACCGTGTTAATATCATGTTTACTTTTCCCACACAAATGACAAACTGCCAGACTTCCGACACTTTCCCCTTGCAAAGACTCAGTAATCGCTGTTAAATAGGCTTCATCCTGCGAAATGCAAATAGTTTCGCCATCTTTTATAATCTGCGGAATCACCAATACAAATTTTCCATTGCTTTCATCTTCCAAGCAAAAATTGATAAACTTATCCGGACTCACTTTATCGCCGTTGATATATAGCCCTTTATCAGCCTTATCACGTTTCACTTCAAACTCCACTTCACCCAACGCTTCACGAAACTGAATCGCCGCTTCACAAATTCCTTTTTCATCAAACAGCTGACTCTCTTGACATTCTCTAAGTAACTCTTTTAATTTGCCATCACCAATAAATTCATAAAGATTTTGCATAATTCCCTTTGGCTTGCCCAGCCAAAAATTCAGCATACTCCCCGCATCACGAACAACATATGTCTGCTTAGCAGCAGCAGGATTGTTACCGAAATAATGGTATTTTTGTTCATCAACTATATCTCCGCTATATGGCACTGCATCAAAAAAGACTTTCTTTTGATCCAAATCAAAATTCATAAAAATATTTAACAAATCTTTTTTTCGATCTTTTGCCATAATCGAAGCTGGTTTGATGAGTGCTGAAAATAAATTTTCAGCATCCTCACCACACATATTGCTCAACAATTTTGGTATGTCCATAAATCCACCACCTTTACTAAAATGCAGAAGAAGGCATTAATGCACACACGTATGCATTAATGCCTTCTTTCTATTTCGATACAACCAAAGCCCTGTGAATTTTTACTGCCTAGCCCACATTCAATAGCAGTTTGCAACAAATTCTTCGGACCGGATAATTTTAACCGCCCCGAATAGCCTTTAATAATAATATTTTTATAGCGAACAATATTCATTTTCCCCATACCAATTGGTGTAACCAAAACATCACCTACTTGGAACTCCCTCGAAGAATTTAAAATCGCCTGACATTTCTTGATAAGGTTATTTGTAATCATCTCATTGTATTCCGGGTCACGCGGTGCAAAATAGGCAGTATACTTCCGCCCATCCATGCGAAGCAACGTCGAATACACAGTAATCGGTGACAAAGTTTTTACGATAATTTCATCTTGTGTAATCTCTTCATCGTAAACGTCCACACGCTCTACCATTAAATCATTACTGCCCAATCTCACACTAGGGCTTAAAAGCATTCCATTTGCCAATTCTTCTATAAAATAATTCAGCGGTGAAGTAATCACAAGCTGAGCCATTCCACTATAAAGAATCCTCTGTCTGGCAGGAAATAATGAAAAATTGCCCATAAGGCGAGAAAAACAAAATAATTTAAACGTCCGCCCATTCACAACAAAGCCTTCATCATGTAAAAAAGTCGCCAGTTCTTTACTAATTGAACTATAAATCCAACTCTGAATAATATGATTATGGTCAATCGGCAAATCAATGCTATTCTCCGCTTTTAAAGTAATCACCATTCGCATAAAAAATACGCCCCTATAAATCATCTTCTAAGAGCGTAAATTCGACATATTTACAAATATATCCTCCTATTTCCAAAAATATTTTATTTTTATTTAAAAATTATAACCAATTCATGAACTTGATAATGCACTTCGTACCTATCATGTCCGACGATAGTTCCAATTCCTTATAGGTAAGCTACTAACGAATGGGCAAAAGTTATCAGAGAGTTTCATTCGTGAGTTGTTTCAATTCCTTATAGGTAAGCTACTAACTGCTTTTTCCTCTACTAACTTTTCGTATATTTTCCACAGTTTCAATTCCTTATAGGTAAGCTACTAACTTGTGCGTATGTGTTGCAGGAGATTTCGTATCATCCGGTTTCAATTCCTTATAGGTAAGCTACTAACGCAACTTACCGAATTCATGGCGAAATTAACCTTTGGCAAGTTTCAATTCCTTATAGGTAAGCTACTAACAAGAAAATCCGTTTCCCATGCCCATACACCTGCTGCAAGTTTCAATTCCTTATAGGTAAGCTACTAACCTATGCCAAGTGACAATCATTTGCGATAACCTAGCTGAGTTTCAATTCCTTATAGGTAAGCTACTAACGCACAGGGATTTGAGTGCGGGCGGTTGGGAAAATGCAAGTTTCAATTCCTTATAGGTAAGCTACTAACCTGAACGTACTTTTTCTTTATCTTCTTCATCTAATTTAGTTTCAATTCCTTATAGGTAAGCTACTAACGAGGACTCCTTTGGATTGCCTTGGGTAGCGAACGTAAAAAGTTTCAATTCCTTATAGGTAAGCTACTAACAGAAATATGATAGTCTAATGATAGCACCATTTTCCAATGTTTCAATTCCTTATAGGTAAGCTACTAACCATTTAAATCGACTGCTTCTTGCTGGCTCTTTGTTATGTTTCAATTCCTTATAGGTAAGCTACTAACGGAGATTCTATCACAATTCAAAACGATACACTCACATCTGTTTCAATTCCTTATAGGTAAGCTACTAACTGCTCAAACATCAATCTCTCAAACAATGACGATAACGTTTCAATTCCTTATAGGTAAGCTACTAACGAGAACGTTAGGCAGGTTGAAATAGCCTGCCTAACATAAGTTTCAATTCCTTATAGGTAAGCTACTAACTGATATGAGTTATGACAAGGCTTGTGAGACGTTTGGAAAGTTTCAATTCCTTATAGGTAAGCTACTAACTATTGCTTATCATTGATTGTTTCTACGTGTTGTTCTAGGTTTCAATTCCTTATAGGTAAGCTACTAACTCTTTCGCCGCTTGTACAGCTATATCTCTTGATTGTTGTTTCAATTTCTTATAGGTAAGCTACTAACAGGTAATTTGTCTTTGTATATACGATACAAAGTAATGTTTCAATTCCTTATAGGTAAGCTACTAACCTTTAATCAGAGTGACTGTCTTTTTAGTTGTGGCGCGAGTTTCAATTCCTTATAGGTAAGCTACTAACTGTTTTTCCTCCAATTCGTGTTGCTTTACTTTTTCTTGTTTCAATTCCTTATAGGTAAGCTACTAACAGATGAATATTCATACCATCTCTCAGATGAGATGGTATAGTTTCAATTCCTTATAGGTAAGCTACTAACCCTATTATACATTAAAAATTTTAAAAAATCAGTAATATTTATGCAAACCTCGCCGTTTTTTAGCCTTTTTTATGAAAATTATAATAAATAAACCCTCTAAACTTATGAAAAAAGTCGTCGTACCCTATATATTTTTACGCTATGTAGGGTCGACGATTTTTCATTTGAATATTTATGCCTATTTATTCACTGACCATTTAACAAAAAATTAATTATATTTTAATTCAGGTTAAAATATATATTTCTAAAATCACTATATCAAAAACAAAAAATAGCATCCATCTTTCCCATTAAATAAGCACTCCACTTACCCCAACATATTCCAAGTATAAAAATAACTATATTAATAACAATTCCCCATTTATTTAACTTTGCTGCGTGTTGAATTGTGACCATTTCATATAAGTTATGCAGTTGTTTTTCTAATACATCCTGTTCCTCTGTTAAATAAAGTTGTTGACGCAACAATTGATACATTTCAATTCCTTGTTCTTGCGGTGTAACTTCAAATAACAACAATTGATTTTGCAAAGCAACATATTTTTTTTGCAAATCTATTAACTTGTCTTTTCCTTTATTACTCAACCTACTTGCTGCATCTTGCAAAACGATAACCGTTGCTCTTTGTGCTAATACAAGCGTTAACATCTCCACATACTCAGTTAGAAAAGGTCTAACTACTGTATATTTAACATCATTATATTTATCCGTTAAACAAAACATTGAATGATGCGTAACCGCATGAAGCGTTCCACAGTCTAACCATCTGCCATATACGGATTTTTCTAATATCTTTTGAATCATCTGTTGGTTTTGGCAAGTAGCTGAATCTTTATCAACGAATAAAATTGAATAAAGTCGTTTTGCTAAATCATAATCACTTTGATATGAATATTCATCCTGCCTATTTTTCGCTTTATAGCATGGCAAAAGATTCTTATCACAAACAGTACAAGCAACAAACATCCGATCATCACTGATTGGTTGAATAATAAACTTGCAAGTTGCACTAGGGCTCAAAGATTCAGATTTTGAATATATTGCCCATTTATCGCTGCCTCCGTAGTCAAACAGACGGAGAATAAACTCCGGAATAAACAGTAATTGCGGAGTTTCTCCCTGACAATTCTTTGAAAGCTGTTCAGAAAAATCGTCTTTTAATGGTTTATCATCACCAATATATAGTTCTAAAGATTTTGCTGTTTCTCCATCAACTAAAGCTGGCGGAATAAACGGCATACGAATTCTCCGCCCATATTGATTAATTTCCTTTATTACTTTTTCACCTGTTCCACCATTACCATCATAAGTACTTTCAATAATTAAAATTGCTACATTATTATCATAGACTTGCAAACGAATTGCATAAACATTTAACAAATAACTTCGTTCGACTTCTTTTTCTTTATCTGATGACGTGTCTGTTGCTGTAGGGATATTAATTTTATACATTATTTGTTTTTTTTGTTTATTGGGCTTAAATAGATATTTACTAACAATCGCATGACCTTTATCTGTACCGAGAATTGCTGCTCGCCCAGCGGCATTAAAGTATTGAAATGTCGCATAAGCCGAGGATGAATCTTGATCATCATGCCATTTGCACAAGTCATACTCCGGTAATTCTTCCTTACTCCACTTTACTTTTTGCCAAGCTTTATTTTGCTCCAAGAGCTTTTCAAATTCATTGCGATCTTTTTCTTCCCCTTGGTCGCCTCGCTTATAAGTAAACGGCAATATAAACGTATGAAAGCTATACACTTCATCTGGCTTTTTATTTTCCGTTGACATCATTTCACCTTCTTTAGCTAAATCTACAATATTCATCCATCATTTTGTGCCTTTAAAACTCCATACCCGACATTTGTTTTTGCGCCAATACCAAATGTGCATAAAAGTTCTTGAAATAATTCTTTCTTTGTCTGACTTTCTAATATAGTTATTTTTTCTCCATCTTCACTAACTAATTCAGTATCATGTAATAAAAAATTAAATTTAAACCTTACTTCCGGCAGCACTTTTAGAAAAGTTAAAGGGACAGGTTCCGCAAGCTCTAATAAATCAGTTTGCCGATGTGGCGTAATGGAGTCAAGTCCCAAACACTTAAAACTATCTTTCGCATTTTTCTTCTCTTCAAGCATCATCCATGCATCAAAAAAAACATCTCTATTTTTTCTTTCATCGACTGATTCCAAACTTCCAAAAATAGAGGTAATTAAACTTGATATAGATAATTTTTCCATATTGCACTTACATAAATCTGCCAACATTTCACGAATAACTATTCCATTTCCCAATAAAAATGCTGCACGCAATACTCCTTTTATTGAACTGCCAGGAATAATCGGTAGACCAGTTACATAATCCAAAGAAAATCCTGCCATAATTTCGCCTTCAATTCCACTGTTATGTAAGTCCCCAATCCCCAACAATAAACCCGGATATTGTGTTTGCAGGGAAAAGGATTGTATATCTGGAAATAATTTTTCCTTCTTTTTAGCATAACACTCTTGTTTTTCTTTATCCGCCATTGTAAATTTAGCAATCATTGATTCATTGCGTTCACTTATCTTCTCACCTTTGATAATAAAAGCTTCTTTATCATCTAATTCCCCATGATAAGTTAAGCCCTCATAGTATCCTAAATGAAAATAATAATGCCGATTACAGCCTTTCTCATTCATTGCTTATATCCTCCCGTTTCTTTTGCAAAGGATATAAATTCATTGCAAGCTTTAACGCTATAACCGCGTGTAAAATATCTTCTTCGTTAAAATTTTTATTTTGTACTTTTTTAAATAAATTTACTTTAATTTTTTTTGTATCACGCTCTTTCTCATACTCATCCGTTTCTAAAATATAATAGATACAGTCCAATAACTTAGCTCGATCTACAGCTGCATTTTTCTGATCACTAAAAAATGCAAGAGCTGCTAACAAACTACTTTGCCGAATGGATGCCCCTAATGCAGCAATTTGCCCTCTATACGAAGAATTTAATTTTTGTTCTTCATTTAATAATCCACATGCAGCAATACTTTTATAAGCGCGGGCTATTTTTTCGTCAATTTGCTGCTTATTCATTTTCTAATCTCCTTCTCCAATAAATTCATTTGTTTCATTTCTATGTAACCACAACCAATACTGGCATTGCCACCAATCTGTATAACTTTTTTATCAATTATTTTATCAAAATCATCCATTTCAATTTCATCGCTAAATACAATCGTATAAAATACACTTTCATGTGGGACAACTTCTTCATACCATAGATTGGTGCTTGTCCCGTTTTCCAGTTTATTCCGTGCAATAATTGGTAATTCAATTTCTCGCATCAATTTTTCTGAAAGAATAACAACGTCTTCACCCGGTAACCAGCTTTGGAAAAACTCATTTATCTTGCTGCCTACTTTTCCTTTAATTTCACATCCTTCAACAGCTCCCACTCTTTTTTCATCTGTATTTGCACGGAAATTTTGATTATCATCCAATTGATTCAATTCCTCCAGCGTAAGTAAAGAAGGAACGCCAAACTTTTCACATAACTGACAATAGGCTTTTAACATTGCTACCGTTGTTGCCAAAGCATAAGACGCCGCTCCAGAAGAAACTCTTACCGGTCTAACTAAAAGATGCGCTGACAAAAATCGCAACTTCCCCGGCTTGCTTACTCCCTGATTCTCTTTTGTTTCGTTGATTTCACTACCAAACCAATTCTGAATTTCAGCTTTTTTTTTCAATGCACAATATTCTCGCAAAGCACCTTTTATACTGGAACCATGAATTACAGGAGTTCCTAAAATAGGGTCTTTTTCTACTTCATTTCCGATTACACTATAACCATTATCTCCATTACCAACATGCGTATTTGTTATGCATTGCATTTTATATAATGCTACTTTCATTATTATCTTCCTCCCTTAATAAACGATTAAACCCTATTTTTCTATGTGTATCAGCAAATAGATTTTCAAATTCATTTTTTCTATTTTCAGGCACGTAAAATACACTACCACTACGTAACAAAGCTACCTTATTTGTTTTTTTCATCACATCATAATATCTATCTACCGCTCGCTTTGTCTCTAAACTTCTAAATGGACGCACCTGTGTAACAGCAAAATCACAAATTTGATATAGTTTCTCAGCTGGACAATTTGGATAACAATCTGAGATGGCATAATAAATAACCCCGTGATATGAATCACCATCTACTCTGCCCAAATTAATTCGCGCAATAACATCTTCCCAAACCATTTCCGTTTTTTTGCATTCCATATAAAATAACGACTTACTTTGCCCCATCCGAACAATTTTCTCTTTCGGCAAATCAGTTTCCGACTCTACATTAACAAAGCAAGTAAAATGCCAACCTTTTCTTAAGCCTTTATATTCTTTTTTGAAAAATCCCGAATCTTCCTTTTCTTTTTTTAATTTTATGATTCCAACTTTTTCTTTACCAAAAAAAACCTTTGTGTCATGAACAAGCTTCTTTTTTTCATTCGGATGAATCCAAGCATTTGGCAACCCATTTTTAGCTTTATAATTTTCTGGCAACCAAAATGACTTTTCATCAACTCCACTAGAACGCTCTTTCATTTTAAACATTTCATACTGCCAAACATCTGTAGGATCATCACCAACACAATAATTCAGTGGATGACGGCTATATAAATCTCCATTCTCTTCTAAAAAAACTGGCGAAATCTTTTTGATATGCCCAAAGGATTGCTCTGTTGACGCTGCAAAGGAAAAACTGCTCTTTCCAACCAAAGCTTCTTGTTCTTTTTTATGATTACCATCAACTCTATTTCCCTGATCAAAATTTGGGGTCAATAAGTTATTGTTTTCTAAACTACTATAGCGAATCACACCAAGTATAGTGGTCTGCGTAGGAATATTTTCTGAACGAATAAAATATGGGGCACGCTTGTCAACTCCAAACCTGGCATTTTGTTCACCACCAAGAAAATATTCATCAATCGGGGTAAACGTAACTTTCATTTTTACGCTCATTTTTCTTCCCCTTTCTCCATATAAAATCGAATATATCGTAATAATGATTCATATCTTTCTAAAACACATTCTGTAGAGTTGTTATTCTTCTCTTTTTTATGCTCCTCGTGAATTGCCTGAAATAACGCAACGATTTTTTCTAAAAATTTTCGTGAAGGTTCAAGGTGATGCACATCATGATGAAATATATTTTTAAATACAATATTCATATCCACACCATGATTTAAAGCCTCTTGAAATAAACTTTTATACTGGATAACCGTATGTAAAACAGATTGCAACCAAACTTTATATTCGCCAATGTTATCTTTAGGTAAAAAATCAATAAGCAGTTTCATTATATCTGGTTGATTGTCGTTTGCCTCAGCATGTTTTAGCGTAAAAGCAATCTCTCTGCCGGAGGCTTTTTGCAGCGATACTGCAATTCTATTTTTTCCTTTAGCTTTAGCTTTATTTAACAAATCACTGACTTGCGCCAGAGCTTCATAGAGCGGATAACGATAATAACAAATCTGTACTCCTATCGAAAGTGTCGTTAGCTTATCTTCGCCTTGGGGAAATCCATCAAAAATCCGGTGATAAATTCCATTAATATCCTCACAAAGACTTAAAATATCTTTTGCAGGAGCAAAAAATAACAAATCATCCCCACCGGCATAGAGTGTAACGCCATCTTTTTCCCCAATGAGTTCAGCTGCTTCACTTCCATATTGCAAACATTTATAAGAAAATTCAGTTATTTCCTCTATTGATGTTAACTTTTCGAGCATTTTACCCATATTGTCACCATCTGCTTTTACCAATGCCCAATAATGAAAATGCTTTTGACACTTTTCTTCGCTGTTTTCATATCCCCCATAAAGATCAGCAATTTCTTTTACATTGCGAATTTCAAATTCATCTTTTCTCAAAATTTGTGCCTGAATTGAATTATCCTTTAGCTTAAAAGGTTTTGCCGGATCTTTTGCCATTAAAAAAGAATGTTTTATCTTTTGGTTACGCCCTGCTTCATCTTCACCTTCTAACATCTTAATTAATGGCTCATCATCCCTTTGATATATATAGCCTTCCTGTAACTCCATCACGTCCAAAGTATGATTTAATTTGAAAATTACATCGGGTGAAAATTTCTCTTCTTGATAATAAGCATAACGGATCTGTAAATATTCTTTTATAAATTCAGTGGAGTTTTCCACGTTTGTTTCTATTCTATTTTCATTTAGCGATATATCAAAATAGCTTGCAATTCTTTGCTTAACTGCCATAATACATTCTGGTATTTTAGATATAAAATTAGAATCAGTGAAAAATAGAATACGGTCATGATACAAGCCAATACCATCAGGAATTAATAATTTCTTATCTTCTCCAAAATATGGTGAAAAAATATTTTCCCTCTCTAACCCCTTTTCCACTAATTCCTTACATAATTCTTCACTAACTTTAGAGAACATCGTGCTGACAAACCACATTCCCGCCGGTGTAGAAGTACGCATCAGCGTAGCATAAATCGGACCAATCGTAATCCCCACATATATATGATTAGCCATTGTCTACACCATCCTTTTCATTAATACGATGTAAATTATATAGATTGTCATCTTTCGCACTCGCTGTAATTAGATATTGGAAAAATTTATATAAATCAAAAACATCTCTTGGCAATTCTATTGTTGGTATCTTTTTTGCTTTTTCATCATTTATCTCCGGTTTTATTTCTATCGTTGGATTAATGTCATATAATCGTTTTAATAATTTACTAGGTACTAAAATTAAACATTTAACCTTGTCATATTCCATATCATATACCGGTAAAAAATACAATGGACTAGGAAAACGTTTGATTTCGCCAGCAGTCAAATTGAACTTTATCTTTTTCTTATTAAAAGTATAATGATTGGCAAATCCTAATACTCCTCTTATATATTTATATTTTCCTTTAGAAAGATTTTTTTGATTTACTAACGCATTCATTATTTCTTTTTCATTTATTATTTTATTATCCTTTGACTTGACATAGTTAAATAGCAACTTAGATTTTATATATTTGTGGAAATTATTAATTATCTTTAATACTAATTCAAAATCCACTTTCATCTTTTTTTTATATTCCAACTTATATATTCTCATCTGCGAGTTATCATTTTGGTTTACCATTTGAACATATTTTTTTACAAGGTCTTCTCTTTTACCTAGCGAATTTTCACCGCTATCATCGCTCACTAAAAACGATCCAAATCCTTTATTTTGTCGAAAACCAAAATTGTGTACTGCAAAAAACATCGGCAGTACTTCTTTTATTTTACCGAGAAGTTCTTCATTAAAGCAGAGAATCGTTAAATTTATAAGTCCTCTACTGAACACTCCCATTTTTTTATCATCTTGCCCCACTGAAAAATATGCACCCATACCATCTAAGTCAATCTTGTCCTTTTCATCAGCACTAATTTGCATTTTATAATTTAAAGCAGCGCTACCATCTCCTTGTACCATTGGAAGCAACCATTTTTTTGAACGAGCAATTTCCAATAATAATTTTTTTTCATCTTTTCCTGACAGTATCCCACTAAACCGCTCCGGAGCGAGATACCACAATAAGAATCTATCTAATTTGGGTTTTACCTCTGTTGCCCGTAACGTTGCCTGAGGTTGCTCTGCTTGAAAATGAATAAGTGGTGTTAGTTGACGCAATTTAACTTCATACTTCCATGAACCCATACTTCATCCTCCTTCATCTCACCTGTTTTCTCTCCGCTTCGATATGATGTATTACAAAATGATTGTTTAAATTAGCATCTAATAATAAATTCTACATTTTCCTTGTTTTTCCTCCGTAATAATACATAAAGTGTTTAACTATTGCATACTATATAATTCATTAAGGAGATACCTATTTTATCTTTGAAACAAAAAAATCATCAAGGTTTAGCATTTTTATAGTGCTAGAACTTGATGATTTTTGTTCTTTACTTTACCAATCTAAGATAATCTCTTTGTCCTTCTATTACTTGCTCTGCGATAAATTTAATAAATAGATTTGGATTTTTATGTCCCTGCTCTAAGGCTCTAATATAATCAGCTTTTACAATTGGAGAAATACATACGATAGGATACCCATATTGCAAAAAAATCAAATTCATAAGCGTCCTACATAATCGTCCGTTTCCATCAATAAATGGATGTATATATACTAATTCCTGATGAAATCTTGCTGCATACTCAACGGGATGTATAGTATCTTTGATTTCAGTCATTTTCAATATAAACTCTTTCATTTTTAAAGCAATCTCACTAGCAGTTGCTACGCTGTATTCTGAACCACTAATATATACTTGTTTTTTTCTATAAACACCGGCATTTTTTATATCGATAGGCGCGTACAATACTTTATGTAATCGCTTTATTGACTGCTCTGTTAATTCTTTTTTATCATTAATCATATGTATCATCTCATCAAAAGCTGCACCACTCCCAATTACCTCCAAATGATCTTTCATTGGCTTTCCACCAATAGTAATACCATCTTCGAGAACAACTTTCGTCTCAGATATGTCTAATGTATTGCCTTCGATGGCATTAGATGAATACACCAAACCAATTTTATAATAATCTTTTAATTCATTTAACTGTATATGATTCAGCGGTCTATAGCGATTTATTTCTAATTGCTTTTCATCTATTTTTTCGAACAATGATTACCCCTCCTTATAAAGCTTTAATAATAAAAGTATATATAATTTTACCAATTCTGTACACTTCATTCCATACAATAAAAGTTAATTATAAAAATACAGATAACACAGAGTTTCAATTCCTCATAGGTAAGCTAATAATACAACTTGAACAGATACAAAATCTCTCTGAGAACATTAGTTTCAATTCCTCATAGGTAAGCTAATAATGAACCCGGAGGAAGCTGTGGAGCAAGCCAGAAACGCACTGTTTCAATTCCTCATAGGTAAGCTAATAATCCCCTAACACCTGGGTATTTGGCATTAGCAATCGCGGTTTCAATTCCTTATAGGTAAGCTAATAATCCGAAGGTGTCGGAAGAATCTTTGGAGTACCAGTGTTTCAATTCCTTATAGGTAAGCTAATAATGGAGAATGGAAAACGAATATGATTTTTATAAACAAGTTTCAATTCCTTATAGGTAAGCTAATAATTTTGACTGTAACCTCAATAATAGCTTTCATAGATAGTTTCAATTCCTTATAGGTAAGCTAATAATCTATATCACTCAATCTTACCTGCATCATTATTACCCCCGTTTCAATTCCTTATAGGTAAGCTAATAATCCCGAAATAAAGAAAGGGGTATTAATCATGGATGTGTTTCAATTCCTTATAGGTAAGCTAATAATGGGGTTTCAGAAACGACGATTCATCGAGAAGAAGCATTGTTTCAATTCCTTATAGGTAAGCTAATAATCATTTGAAGAAAATATTTCTGATGAAATGAAAGTAGAGTTTCAATTCCTTATAGGTAAGCTAATAATCTTGTTAAAAGTATTAACTTGAGCCTTATTTTAAAGAGTTTCAATTCCTTATAGGTAAGCTAATAATGAATGTGAACTAAAAAATTTAGAAGATGAAATAAAAGCAAGTTTCAATTCCTTATAGGTAAGCTAATAATGTTGGGGGCGTTTTAATGCGATCAGCTTCAATTAGATGTTTCAATTCCTTATAGGTAAGCTAATAATATGAAGATGAAAAGCTTAGTATTTTGAAAACAACTTAGTTTCAATTCCTTATAGGTAAGCTAATAATTCCTTTTACTGAAAATATGTCTACTTCCATCGGAACGAGTTTCAATTCCTTATAGGTAAGCTAATAATTATCCATCCATAATCGACATAAATGTTTCCATTTTTAGTTTCAATTCCTTATAGGTAAGCTAATAATGATGCGGATTCACGCACCACTAGCGAAATCGGAAAATGTTTCAATTCCTTATAGGTAAGCTAATAATCCTATTATATAATAAAAAACATGTAAAATTATACATTTTCTAGTGCATAAAGATAAAAAAGCATAAATTTTTTATCTTTTACTCGTCATCCATTTAAAATTGACCTAAAAAAGTCGTCGATGTCTAGTATTTTTTACACTACTGTCGGTCGACGACTTTTAATAAATGGTTTATTGTATATTTATAAAAAACTCTATCCCTATTTTATCTCTAAAATTCATTTTAATTCAAGAATTTCTTTACCTTCTTCAATAATTTATTTGTCAGAAATCAATTTATTGTCTAAAGATAAGAAGTAATAAATACATCGCCATATTCGAAATACGCTGAAACTTTTTCATCATATAAAATACACTGAAGATTAAAAGAAAAATAATTAATACTCTAACTGTATTTAAAAATAGTATAATCTAACTTAAATTTAATACTAATTATGCTTTCCATCGCATTATAACTAATTACCCTAGGGAGTAATAAGTTTAACCAATTTTCATTGACAACTTTTATGAACTATTCAACTTTTAAAAGTTCTTCATCAATTATTGCTAATCCACGCTAATTGAAAGTAACAATTCGAGAAATTCTTAAATCTTTTCTTTTTGATAAATCAATAATTTGATTATCTAAGCACTTTACGATTGGCTCTTCATAATTATTCTTATTTAAAAAAATAACTTCTGCTTCTTGATTATTGGATAGGATAACTTTATTTAATATCAGTGTATCTTTAACACGTGAAATAAAAGTCTGACATATATCCGTATCGAATTTTCCATACATTTCACGTTTAAATAACTCTAGTATTGGAAATGGATTTATTCCCTTCTCATTATATGTATAATTATGAAAGTTATCAGCAATTGAAAGAATCCTAGCATATGGATGAATCTGAAGCCCCTTAGTTCCTCTTGGAAAACCGGTTCCATTCATATATTCCCGATGTTGTACAATTCCCAATATGATTTCCGCAGACAACCCATTCGCCAATTTAAGCAAACCTGCAGTCTCTGAAAGATATGCACTTTTATGGGAAATTGGTTTTCTATCTACAACCAAACTTCCTATATCATGCAATAACGCTGCAACGGTTACACCTTCTATATCTTGCTGACTCCAATTCATCTGCCTAGCGATTATACCAGAAAAATAAGCGACCATCACAGAATGCCTAGAAATGCAATCCGCTAAATTGTTATCACTAACAAGCAAATGATTCAATATTTCAAAATTGCTCTCAATAGAGGAATATATTTTTCCTGCATTACCCTTCATTTGAGAAACCGGTATAATTCTATGCTGTTTTATAATATCAAAAGATTGTACAATATTGGTTACTATCGAATCATAGTCTTGATTAAATCTTATATATTCATTAGAAGATGGCTGATCTTCTTTTACTATAAATTGATTACTTACAAAATCTTTATTTTCAGCCTCTTCCATCTCTTCTTCATCAGAGTCAATAAATACACTTTGAATATCCCAAGTATTCAACAAAGAAATGTGTCGATTAGTTAATGCAACTTCTTTTCCAAGAAGCACTTTTCCAGAGATAGACAAAACTTCATCTGCAAGAATATCGCCTGGGACTAAATCTTTTACTGCCACCATTTTAGTCATAATACAACTTCTCCCTTAATCCAGTAAAATCCAATAAAGATGTACTATTTTTCGTAGCTTATCTTCAATATAAAGGACACCCACTCATTATCTAATTGATATCCCTGCATTAATTATACTTTAACAGCCAATAAAAAAGAAACGACCTTAAGTCCCATATATTTATCATCTATCTTATTCTAGAAATAGAAATGATTGAATCGATTACCTTTTTAATCATTCATTTATACCCAAAAAAATAAGAAAAATGACAACAATCTATTTTAAGATTATTGTCATTTTTCGTTTTAATCATCATCAATTATAGGATCAGAGTCCCTAATAATGTGTAATTGTTCATCATTACTACTTGGGTATCGATCATCGTCATCTATATTTGGGGTATCAGCAGGTGAATCTGAACTTCCATATTTCATTACCGATTGTAAAATATCTATTGGTTCAACGCCATCATCATATGATCGGTCATACACTAAATAGTTTTGATAGAAAGGCGGAACTAAAACCTCTTCTTCCAAAGGACGTAAGGTTAACTCTCTTTCATCAGCTTCTTCCTGACATGATATGCATAAAGTAGCAGACGGCAAAACTTCGAGCCGTTCTACCGCAATAGATTTTCCACAATGATTACACTCTCCATAAGTTCCTTCTTGTATTTTATCTAGCGCCATTTCTATTCTTTTTAATGCAACATTTGCATTATCTATTAGCGCTACATCTTTACTGCGTTCAAAAACCTGGTCACTTATATCTGCAGGATGATTATCATACATAGAAAGTTCTGTCGATGTATCTGCCATTGTATCTTTTAGCCCGGCTTCCTCTATTGCCGATACCGTCTGTAAAAGTTGTTCTTTTTCTGAAAGAAGCTTGCTTTCAAACATTTTTAATTTTTCTTTTGAAAATTTAGGCATTATAAAATCTCCTCTCGTGGATTTATTAATATCATCTCCGAGAGTTTTAAATAATAAAACATAAATTTCAACTAAAATATTTCCAAATTAAAAATGCCAATACTCAAAATAAATGCATGTAAAAATGTTTACATGCATTTATTTTTTATTACTCATTAAATTTTTAAAAGTAAACAATCCCATATTCTAAAATTCTATAAGTTCGGGTTTGTAATCTTCAGGCAGTTCTTCTTCTTTTAAAAATTTAAAATTATCATCATTTAAGATCGGGATAAATATTTCATAGGGAATCATAGAAAATTCACTGGCATAGTTACTAGCGCCAAACCACATATCCGATTTACTGCTCAAGTTTAGACTTCTAGCAAACTTTGTATTGTTTGAACAATCATGAACTGCTAAATCCCAATTTTCATCATCCGCTACTTTCATGAATTTCAAAGTTAGCTCTCTACTCCAAATTGGCGATATATAGCCATGTCTTGAAATGTACATATTTTCCCCATAATAATTGTTGATATTATTCTCATTCAAATGCAATTCCGCACAGTTGATAAAATCAAGTTTCGTTGCAAAAATCGCTTGTTTTTTCTTGAAAAATGCTTCGAAAAACTCAGGCGTCATTGGCGTTTCAATCCCTACATTTTTAATGTATTTTTTAGCAATTCCAATATTTTTAATAACTTTATCCGCGCAATTAGATGCACCTAAGTTGAAACGTATCTCATCAAGGCCAGCTTCCCCTAACGCTTTCAAAGTCGCTTCTGTGGCCAAAGTTCCATTTGTGTATAAATGCTGATGAATGTTTGCCGCAGCAAATTTCTTTATCACCGAGTAATATTTTTCAATTTCCATAAAGGGTTCTAAATAAACATAGGAAATCCCCGTAGGTTTTTGGTGAATAGAAAGAAGTAAATCAATATCCTTTTCGTAGAATTTTGTTCCACCAATTTCCCACATACCTTCGCCAACTGGATGAATATCGTCTAGTTCCCCATAATTATAACAGAATTTACACTCCAAGTTACACTTGTTCGTTTTCCTAATCGCACTTAACCCAGTACCTAATAGACAAGAGCGACAGCCTTGCGGGAATTTGCTTTCATTCCCCACAAAAAGAGTTCTATTTTCTAACGTTCTTAACCCTTTAATTTGAGCCATCAGCTTATTATTTCTATCATCAACCGCTTCTTCAATTTGCGCAAAAGTAGCGTAAATAATTTCTTCATGTTTTACATTAATCTCTTCATCCTCTGGTAATTGCGCAAAAAAATCAAACCATATCAACGCATCTTGCTTAGAAATTTTCATAACATACCGCCTATCTGCTTAATCTAATACTTCAAATTATACGTCAAATGCGTGAATATTGCACTACCTACCAAGTTTTCCCGTCTTGTGCTCTATATCAATTCGGTATACAGCCGTCGCATTGGACGATCTCTGGATGTAATCCGTCCCCTCTGCCAAATAGTTCTCGGAATATTTTTTAATCAACAGCTTAAGCGCTTGACTCTTCTCCGAAGCATCGCCTACACAATGCGCTTTGCCAAAAACAATCACGCTATCATATTCAGTATCAAACTTTTCAGGCAAAATCTTGTAGTAGCTAACAACTGAAAAACATACATTATTTTGAAATTTTATATGATCAATCTTCTGCCCTGATTTAGCCGAATGAAAATAAATTTTATCATTTTCATAAACATAATTAAGTGGGACTGAGTAAGGATAGCCATCCGCTCCTATACAGGCCAGAGTTCCAAACCCTGCTTTACGAAGGATATTCCCCATTGTGTCTTCACTCATCAATTTTTCTTTTCTTCGCATCTCTTTGAACATTATATTACCCCCAGTTTGATATTCCAGGCTACTTTATGAATCCCCGTTGAAAAATAGATCGCTTTGTTTCTCTAAGTACAATCTTTTAAAAGCATAAACAGCGATAACTTCTAATTCGCATTATGAAATAAACATCGCTGGCTTTTAATACTCTTACTAGATATCAGACTATATCAACGAACTCAATTCCTAAAATTACAGTCTGGAGGACATTCTGCACCACTACCAGTGATATTTCTCACCACGCATAATTTTAAATGCGCGATAAACTTGTTCGACGAGTAGTAATCTTACCATTTGATGCGTAAATGTCATTTTTGAAAAGCTTAATTTTTCTTTTGCAGCTTGGCGGACTTCTTTAGATAAGCCAAAGGCTCCACCAATTAAAAAGGTAATATGACTCGTTCCTTGCACCCCTAACTGCTGAATATTTCCTGCTAATTCTTCTGAGGAAATATTTTTTCCAAACACATCAAGTACAACGAGATAACTTCCTTCTGGAACTTGCTTTAGTAGACGTTCACCTTCTTTGGTAAGCGTCTTTTGTTTTTCTGCTTCTGACGGATTTTCCGGCATTTTTTCTTCATCAATTTCTACAATGTTTAACTTTGCATAAGGCGTAATGCGTTTTGTAAACTCACTAATTCCAGCCGTCAAATATTTTTCTTTAATCTTGCCAGCGGCTACGATTGTTATTCTCATCTTTGTTATTCCGTTGGCATTTCTTCTAATTGAACGGATTCCGTATGCTGATTTCCCTTGCGGACAAAGGTTACTTTTATTGTATCCCCAACTGCACATTCAGCAATTGCCGTTCTTAAATCAACAACACTATTTGTTTCAGTATCATTAATTTTTAATATAATATCGCCTTTTTTAATTCCAAGTTTATCTGCCGGTGAGCCTAAAGTTACGTTCATGACATAAACACCAGCATTAATATTTAATTGATATCCATTCTGTGCCGCTGTCGCTTTATCAAACACCCCTACCCCAAGATATGGTCTCACTACTTTACCCTGATCAATCAATGCTTGGATAATTGGTCTTGCCGTATTGATTGGTATTGCAAGTCCAATTCCTTCTACTCCACTTACAGCAATTTTTGCACTGTTAATTCCAATTACCTGACCATCTGCATTGACTAAAGCGCCACCTGAGTTTCCAGGATTAATCGCCGCATCTGTCTGAATTAATTTAAACCGACGTTCGCCAATTTCAATTGAGCGGTTAAGCGCACTGATTACTCCAGTCGTTACACTTCCTTGAAACTCTAACCCCAATGGATTTCCGATTGCAATCGCCGGTTCGCCTACCATAATTCCATCAGAATCTCCAAAAGTAGCGGTTGGTAGTCCCGTTTCCTCTACTTTGACTACCGCTAAATCCGTTGCTGGATCCGTACCTACAACCTTACCATTCAACGTTCTGCCATCGGATAAAGAAACAACAATCTCTTGTGCATTTTCTACCACATGATTGTTCGTTACGATATAACCATTCGCATCAAATATAACCCCTGATCCAGTCCCTTGGTCAACGATAACTTTGCGATTGAACCAATCTCTTGCTACTGCTTTATTCGTAATACCAACAACTGCTGGAGCTACACTATGTGCCGCCCGTACGATTGGTGTATTCCTTGCATCAGATAAATCAGCAGGTGTCGGAGCAGCCAAATTGCTCGCTTCTGCTTTTTCTTTTGGTGCTTCACTTGCAAAAAATCTACTAGAACATCCCGCTAATAATGTTGCACCAAACATAATTCCAATTACTAAAGTAAGTATATAAGGTCTAAATTTTTTCCATTGATTCATTCCTATCCAACTCCTTCACTTCGCAGATTATACTTATCATCTAAGCTCACCGTTTCATCCGGTTTTGTTACTTTAATATCCATACTTCCAATTAAATCGCAGCCTTGTTTACTTACTATCTTGCAGATTGTATCATATGCTAAATCTGGTTTATTATTTTCATCACTCAAGTGCGCCAATAACACTTTGCAATGCTTTTTCTTGCGCATCTTCACCAATGCCCACGCCGCATCTTGATTGGACAAATGACCGCGGTTACTTAAAATTCGCTGTTTAAGTGTTTGTGGATACGCTGGATTTTGCTGCAATAAATCTACATCATGATTCGCCTCTAGCACAACCACATCAGAATCATCTAAAGCTTTTTGTACCCCAGTTGTAACGAAACCTAAGTCCGTTGCTACTGTGCACTTTAATCCTTGGCGATACAAAGAATATCCGACTGGATCAGCCGCATCATGGGAGATGCTAAATGATTCAATCCGAATATCACCAATCGCCAGACAATCGACAATTGCATTACAACAACGGTCTGCCAATAAATCCCGACAATACATCTGGCGAAACGTATTCGCTCGCGAATAAATTGGTAATTGATATTTTTTCGTCAACGTAACCAATCCATTAATATGATCGCGATGCTCATGTGTAATTAAAATGCCTTGCAGTTCTTCAATTGCTACGCCAATTTCAGCTAAAGAGTTTTTAATTCGTCTAGCACTAATCCCTGCATCAACGAGTAATTTCGTTTCTCCCATCTGAATAAAAGTAGCATTTCCCGAACTGCCGCTTGCTAATACTGAAACCCGCATAAATTATTTTCCCTCATTTACATCTAGCAATTTTTCACGTACCTCTTCACGCAAATTTAATGGTAAGGCTTTTAATAAAACTTCTTCAATCTCAAGCAATCGAGGTTGTGTATGCGCTTCAAAACGAAGCGTGAATAATGGCTGAGTCACAGAAGAGCGAATCATGCCCCATCCATCGGAAAATTCTACGCGTACGCCATCAATTAAATTGACCTGATATCCTTTTAGCCTTGCTGCAATTTCAGCTAAAACTTTTTCCTTATTATCCGGTAAGTACTCTATTCTGATTTCCGTCGTTAACATATAGTTTGGTATCGCGTCGATTAATTCAGATAGCTTACCATGATGCATGACATATTCACAAACCTTTGTACCAGCAAACATTCCATCATCATACCCTAGTTCACAAAAGAAAAAATGTCCGCTAAGTTCACCGGCAAATACCGCCTTTTCTTGTAAAAACTTTTCTTTGATAAACGTATGCCCTGCTCTCGCCATCAAAGGAGTTCCACCTGCAAGCGCAATCTGCTCTGGTACTACCATAGAACATTTTGCATCATATACAACTGTTCCCTTTTCTTGCTCAAGAAAATTACGCGCCAATAATACTAGAATGTCATCATTATCTACAGCTCGTCCAGTCTCATCGACAAATCCCGCTCTGTCTCCATCGCCGTCAAAAGCAATTCCAAGATCAGCTTTACATTCCTTTACCTTTTCACATAATAATGTTAAGTTTTCCGGCAATGCAGGATCTGGCGGTCGATTAGGGAAATTACCATCCGGCGTACAAAATAATTCAACGACTTCATAGCCACAAGCACGATAAAACTTCGGTGCAAAATCCGAAACTGCGCCATTGCCTGCATCAAGAACAATTTTCAACCTGCCTGGCGCGGCTTTTTTTGCCATGTCTGCAATATACGTATCGATAATATCAAATTTTTCAATACTACCATTTTTTCTAATCTCACTTTTTTTCTCATACAAATCTTTAATCGCTAAAATATCCGCTTCACGAATCGGCTGATCACCTAGCAGTAACTTAAATCCATTATAAGGTGCAGGATTATGCGAGGCCGTAATCATTACCCCACCAGTAGCATTGCAATGTTTTGCTGCATAGTAAAACATTGGCGTTGCTACTGTACCAATATCAACAACCTCGCACCCTGATGCAGCCAGCTCCCTGACTGCGATCTCTTTAAGACGAGGTGATGACAGCCTTATATCATGCCCTACCACAATACGCTTTCCACTCAGTTTTACACCAACCGCTTTTGCAATCTGCGTTACAACGTCATCTGTTAAATCCTTCTCTGCAATTCCACGAATATCACATGCTTTAAAAACACTCATCTATTTAAAATCCCTTCTCAAATACATTTCAACCCAGACTAGCAATACTCTCTTTAGATAAACAAAACTTAAATCTATTTTATCCTTTTCGTAAAAACAATACAAGCACATAGGATATCGTAACTATTTTTCTAACTCTTGCATAAAATGAATTAAATACAAATAGAGGATGTGTTGTCATGTCCAAAAAACTTCGCCCCATAAATGAGCAAGAAAAAAAGACTTCTACCAAGCACAAATCAAATAATCAAAACTTTGATATAGGGAGGTTCTTTATGCCTAACGTTGAAAAAATGGCAAAATCTTTAGCTCATGAATTGAGTGATACGAGAGAAGAGTTAAATGTAAAAGCTGCATGCGCATTAAAAAACCAAGAAGTGATTATCGCTCAAAATCAAAAAATTATTGAATTACTTGGTTGTATCAACAGCAAAATGAATTCAGCACAAAACGATGAAGAGTAATTCGGATTAGCGCCATCACGCTGTGGCACTTTCCTCCTCCAATGGAGGATTTTATTTTTAATTGAACAGACAAAATATGCGCAGAAAAATACTTTTCTGCGCATATTTTGTGCTTAATCACTATAACTTAATGCTTCACCATACATTTGGGACAAATTCCATAAAAGTAAAATTGTTGTCCTGTTAATTGATAAGCAGTTTTTTCTTTAATTTTTTCAATAAAATCACTGGAATCCACTTCTTCCACATCATCTACACGTTTACATACCATACAACGAATATGCGGATGATTTTCAACGGTTGCATCATAACGGAAGCTGTCTTCGCCAACATTTAATACCTGAACTAAACCGATTTCTTTTAGTATTTCAATCGTTTTATAAACAGTTGCCAAACTCATCGTTGGATAATACTCCTGCAATTGATTAAAAATCATTTCGGCACTTGGATGTTCTTTTGTCTTTGCCAACACATCATAAATTGCCAGCCTTTGTGGTGTCACTTTAAAACCTTTTTCTCTTAGTAAATTCGTAACACTTTGTTCATCCATTCTATTCTCCTCCTCTCTATCTCTTGACTGCATTTATCAAGTTCAATATCATCTAATACATTTTCCTTAATAACAAAAATTATCGTTTATTTTTATCTGCTTATATCATAACTGAAAAATTCATTTTTTGTCAATATGTACATTTGTCTAATTCACAAAAACCCTTACATTTTTAATGTAAGGGTTTTTGTGAATTAGTTGCTTTGCGACATAAATTTTGATTTTGCTTGATTAACAGCTTCTGGTTTTGCCTGTTGTGTTTGATAATAACCTTTTTGCTCCATAATATCGTAGATTTGCTTTTGCTGGCAATATACATCACCTAGCACAGTCATGTAATCGCGACGGAGTTGATCGTCACTTGCTTCTAAAATACATGTATTTATCCCATTTGCCATTAATTTTGTTTCATTTAATGCTATCTGCAATACATTTTGTTCAGAAAACTGATCTGCCTCACCATTCATTTTGCTTGGCATTCTTACACCTCCACATTATTGAATATTTTGTCCTGCATTCAAATGCTTGCTAATCATCTGTGCATTTTGACTATTTTTCTGTGAAATTTGTTGAAATAATTGTTTTGTTTGCGCATCCTGCAATGAGTTAGCCAAGTTATTCATACTATCAGATGAACTTTGTGCTGCATTTAAAAAATCTTCCATTAAAAGCAACTCTTTTTCTGTTAACATTTTACCCCTCCTTTCCTGCATCATTATTTTGTACACATCAAGTAAAATCATACACAAAACATTGTGCATTTTTTACAAAGAAGATTTTTCTTATCAATGATTCAGTCCTCATTTTATTTTTAAATTATGCTATAATACTCCTATTAAAAGAAAAGTTGGTGACTATATGATTTTAGCAGAAATCCCTAATTTTATTGCCCGTGAACTAGATGTTAAACCAGTTCAAGTAAATGCGACAATAAAATTACTTGACGAGGGAAATACCGTTCCTTTTATTTCTAGATATCGCAAAGAGGTTACTGGTGAATTAGACGAAGAAAAAGTTCGCTCTATTGAAGAGCGTGTGCAATATCTCCGCAATCTAATCAAACGCCAAGAAGATATCATCGCCAGTATTCAGGAACAAGAAAAACTTACCCCTGAATTAAAAACAGCGATTGAGAAAACGACGAAATTACAAGAGTTAGAAGATCTCTATTTACCTTACAAACCCAAAAAACGCACTCGTGCACAAATTGCTCGAGAAAAAGGGCTTGAACCCCTCGCTGAGCTTATCCTTTTGCAGAAGATAGTTGAGGGCAATCCTTTGGATTATGCTATACAATATATCAATGAAGAAAAAGAAATTCATACCGCTGAAGATGCATTAAACGGCGCTATGGATATCATCGCTGAAACAGTGTGCGAACAAGCAAAAATCCGCGCAATGCTTCGCCGCCAATTATGGCAATACGGGCAAATCTCTACAACACTTGTTACAGATAACGAGGAAAGTAAAGCCTTTTTGATGTACAGTGAATATAGTGAACCCATAAATCGTTTGCCATCGCATCGTATTCTAGCGATTAATCGCGGTGAAAAAAAATCGCTGCTGAAAGTAAAATTAGCAACAAATCACGATACGAATATTGATTTAATTGCCAAACAAATCATCAGAGGTTCTTCTATTTTTGCGGACACTATTCTTGCCGCAATCACAGATGGATATAAACGATTACTATTTCCCGCACTTGAACGTGAAATTCGTACACAGTTAACTGAAAACGCAGAAAAACAAGCAATCCGTGTCTTTGGTTTGAATTTAAAACAACTTTTATTACAGCAGCCACTCGCCGGGCATACTGTACTTGGCTTAGATCCAGGCTATCGAACGGGTTGTAAGCTCGCGGTAATCGGTCCAACAGGAACAGTACTGGACCACGGGGTAATTTATGTTACTGCAAGCGATGAACAACGTAAACAAGCCGCCGAAAAAATCCTTAACCTAATCAAAAAGCATCAGATTACCCTTATCTCGATTGGTAATGGTACAGCCTCTTATGAAACAGAAGAATTCACGGCAAAATTAATTGCAGATCACAACCTTGCCGTGCATTACTTAATTACTAATGAAGCTGGCGCTTCCGTTTACTCCGCTTCAAAACTCGCCAAAGAGGAATTGCCCGAATACGATGTAACAATTCGCGGCGCTGTCTCTATTGCCCGCCGTATACAAGATCCGCTGGCTGAACTTGTAAAAATTGATCCAAAATCCATTGGTGTTGGCCAATATCAACACGATGTAAATCAAAAGGAACTTACAACAACATTAGCGACAGTTGTTGAATCTGCCGTAAATCATGTTGGTGTCGAGCTAAACACAGCTTCTATTGAATTATTAAAGCATGTCTCTGGCATTAACGCATCAGTTGCTAAAAATATTGTTGCTTATCGCGATGAACACCAAGCGTTTAAAAGCCGTAAAGAATTATTAAGAGTCGCACGTCTCGGACAAGCTGCCTTTACCCAATGTGCAGGCTTTTTAAGAATTAATGGCAGTGACATGCCACTTGACCATACACCAGTTCATCCAGAATCCTACGATCTAGCTAAAGCTTTATTAACAGAACTCGGATTTTCACTTGAAGATTTAACCAATAAAAATAAACTTGCTAATTTACAGGAAAAATTACAAAATATCAACCCTGAAGAATTAGCGAAAACTTTAGATGCAGGTCTTCCAACAATTCGCGATATTATTTCCGCTCTTGCCAAACCCGGACGCGATCCTCGCGAAGATTTGCCTGCACCACTTACCCGTAAAAGTATTGTAAAGCTGACCGATTTAACTGTTGGTACAATAGTTAAAGGAACCGTTCACAACATTACTGATTTTGGTGCATTTGTCGACATTGGAATTAAGACAGCTGGACTAATTCATCGTTCCGAGCTCAGCCACAAGTACTTTAAACATCCACTCGATGTGCTTTCTGTCGGCGATATTATTGATGTTATGATTATCTCCATTGATGCGGAAAGAAACCGTATTGGACTAAGTTTAAAACAAGTAGAAGATCAAGTATCCTCAAAATAAAAGTGGACCTAATTCAGGTAGATTTTTTACTCTATTAGACTTCCCGTCATCGGATAGAAAATAAAAAATGCTGACTTCAAATAAAAATATTATTTGAAGTCAGCATTTTTTTATTAAGCCATATATACTGCCCCAGCAGCCAATATAACCAAAGCGAAAACTGCAAATGCACCAGCCTTATTGTTTTCATCATCATGAACATAACGCGCATATCCAAGAGCCAAATTTCCGGCCATAACTAACCAAAGAACCAAAAATAACTTATACATTATCTCCTGCTCCTCTTTCATCTACTTCTCTCCATAATAAACCAGAGCGCTTTAATTTAGAATTCACCTTAATATGAACTTCTGCATTCCTATATAAATTCGGCCAATCATGGCTTGACCATTCTTGCCATGTTCCTACCTTTGCTCGATACTGATTGCTAATTTCAATACAATCTGCACCGAATGGCTGTGTTGCGTTAAAATAGGCCTGAACACCACTTTCTATTGCCTCATTAATTTTTTTCTCAATAGTCTGACGATTTTCTTTGTTCGTATAATCCATATCCGTTACAACATCCGATAACTCACAATTCGCTATAATATTAATATCAATTTTCATTTTCTCATCAACTACATCAACATCGACTTTAGGATTTTTTACATCTATACCTAAACTTATTTTTCTTTCTTCAGCAAATGGATCTTCAACTGTTAATGTAGTTTGTATCCCTTTATTTAATAACACTGCGCCAAACGCTTCACTCATATTTAACTTACCAACCATTTTCCAATCACGAAAAATAGCTGAGCCTACAACAATTAATTCTGTCCCGCCTTCTCTTGGAAAATCCTCCACTCCATACTGTGGAATGGATTGATGTGGTAATGGCATTGGGGATTTCTTTTGTAAGCTATTATCAACAATGGTTCCATATCCGGTTGCAACTGCATGTGTGGGTTCCTTAATCTGCATATAAAATTGATTTACATCATTAATTAGAGAACTAGCGGCAAATTTTTGCACTCTTTTTAAACTATCTATCCATCGATATTGAAAAAGCTCAAAAGGAGCCGTATTTTTTTTCAAAGCCTCCTTTGCCTCACCTTCAATAACCAAAATTGACATCGTATTTAAATATACTTGTTCACGTAGAAACATCGTCAAATATGGGTAAATGCCTTCTTTTGCAACCTCTTCACTAATAAATAAAGCAGAGGTATGGCTTAACTCAGGATTACGATTCAACGCAATCCCCAGTTGTCGAATTGCTTCTGTAATGTTAGGCGATTTTACACTGACAAGTTTTGTTTTATCTTTATTCTCTCCCCCAGAATCTCCCGTAAAAGATCTAGGCATAGCAATGCGAAAAGTAAATATATTCATATCAGGTTCATCTGACTTATCAATTCCAATGGTCAAAATAAATGATAAATCATCTACCTCTTGCCCTCCTATACAACCGCTACATAAAAAAGTAACAAATAATAAACTTACTACAATAATTATCTTAGGCCTTGTCCAACACATGAGCTGTTCCTCCGACATTTCACATAATACCCAATCCCCAAAATAATAAAGCTAAACACCATAAAAGCCGTTGACCATTGATAAATAAAAATTCCACTCATTGTTAATGCGGTAATTGTTGAATCAGGCAACATCGCTATACTCGTAGTCAATAACATTGCAATCGCCATTAAAGCTTTACTATCCGTTAATTTAAAAGCTTCACAATAAATCATTACCGATAAATATTGCGTTACTACAATTGACATCAAACCTGCTGTCAACCACATCAAAATAAAAATTGAGTCCACCCGCTGCACATATTGCGATAAATTCACACACCGAACCAATTCATAAAAGAGCAACACGCGCTCTGGCGAAACAATAATTCCAAACGTCATAATCATCATGAGAATTAAAATCATCTTAAAAAAGGTTACGTATGCCATTCCATATAAAATACTTTTTTTCATTGTAGCAATATTTTGCAAATGCGGAATAATGAAAAAAATCGCCATCGAGGTTGCTCCTGTACCAATGTCTAAAACAGAATATTTTGCTAAACTCCCCATGCCATAGCCTTGCCATGGCAATAATTGCGTAACATCGTAAGAGGAAAATAACAAAAAAAGTAAAATAATTAAAGTAATCGCCCGTACAACTAACAAAAGATATGCACAGCGTAAAATTACCTCTAACCCATAGCGCATCATAAAAAAAACAGCAGCAGCAAAAATAAGTAAAACTAATTTTAAATTTCCCGTTTTTAAAGTCGTCATTAATGTATGGTCTGTAAATTCTCTAATCATCAAAACCGTAGAAAGTTGAAACAAAACTGCCCATAAAATAAAGAATATCATTCCCCCACTACGACCTAATACCCCTTGTACAAAACTAAAAAATGTGATCATTCGTCCATTACAAAATTTATCAATATAGTTTTGATAGATTTTCAAGATTGCTAATAAAAGACCTAGCAATAGCAAACCACTGCAAATTTTCAACAGCCAAGCTGAGCTTCCCACAAACCCAATAGATAAACTAGGTTCTGTGAGATAAATACTCGGAACAATCAACATTGCTACTAAGGTCATGCCTTCTACTGCACTTATTTTTCCAATGCCATAACTCACTATTCTTCCTCCTTTTGTGTAGGCTTCTCTTCTCGCCATGACTCACTTGCTGTTGATTTGCGCTGTACCCGCTCAGTATTTAATTCATCTGGACGCCATAAATCATTCTCATATGAATTAGGCACCCGTAAAATATCTGTAACCGTCGACGTTTTAGGAATAATTGGTGCTAAAAATGGAACGCCTAAAGATTTTAATCCTACCATTTCTAATAAGATTAAAAGAAATACAATACTTACGCCAACCAAGCCCATCATCGCAGCTGAAAAGAGCATTGCATATTGCGTAATTCTCACTGCAAATCCAAATCGATATTCAGGAATGACATAGGAAGCTAGTCCAGTAATTGCAACAACAACCACTAATAGCGGACTAACTAACTTTGCTGAGATTGCCGCCTGCCCAAGAATAATTGCCCCCACAATACCGATAGATCCTCCAAGCTGACCTGGTACACGTAGCGTTGCCTCCCGAATCAATTCAAAGGAAAAAATCATCATCAATAACTCTAAGACAGAAGTAAATGGAACAAACTGCCTGTAACCAGATATCGCTAAAAGAATCTCTGTTGGTATTGCTTCATAATGAAATAATACTAGCGCAATATATATACTTGGTAAAAAAAATGCTAAAAGTAAACCCGTATAGCGCAAGATACGCATAAACATAGCCGCTGGTAATCGCATTTCATAATCCTCCGGATTATGAAAAAAATCCCACAGATTAACTGGCGCAATATAAGCAAAGGGATCACCATCAACCATAAAGGCAATTCGTCCTTGCATAAGTGCTGCAACTACACGATCGGGACGCTCAGTAGATAAATTTTCAGGAAACTGAAGTTTATTATCTGAAATCATTTGACTAAACGAGCCTGCATCAAAGACATCATCACGCTTTACCCCTTTGATGCGTCGAATTAATTCTTTTTTCGCCGTTTCATTTACAATTCCATCAACATACATTACCGCACAATTTTTCGCATTTACTTTTCCTAAAGGAAATAATTCTGTTACTAGATTCGTACTTTGCAGCATAGCATGAATCAGTGCAGTATTTGGACGCAATGCTTCACCAAACGCAGCTTGCGAACCACGTGTGGTTTTCTCAATCTCCGCTTTTCCGATCCCACGGCTTTTATATCCTTTTACATCAATTCCCAATGCCTCTTTTGAACCCTCAATAAATAAAACACAATCGCCAGCATTGATACTTTTTGTCACATCTTGATAAGTCGTTATTTTAAGCGGCTGCAAGTGTGGAATAAAATTATTTACCAATTTATCAGTTAAACTTTCACCAATCAACCCTTCTTTTTCATATTCAAACAACATCAACGGTTGTAATAATGCCAAGGTTAACAATTGCTTATCAACCATGCCATCAATGTAATTTAACATCATTTTAACGGGGATTTTTCCTTTTAATTCAAATTCGCGAGTTTGAATGTCTTTATTTTTTGGTAAATGGTATAGTCTTTCTATTGTCGTTTTGTTCTCAATTAAACTGCTGCTGACACTAATTCTTCCCCGGTCCATATTGCCATGCTCATAGGCAAGAATAATTGGCTCTAATTCATCAGCTCGCATTTCTAACATTTCTAACCGAATTTTTAATATTTCTATATCTTCTTTTGTCCACTTTCCCGACGCACATTTTTCTTTCGCTAATTCAATAACCTCAGATAAAGATTTTATTCCATTTGTAACATCCGATAGACAATCTAAAACACTTGCTTTTGCTTTTGTTTTGTTATATGCAATCCATTGTTCTTCTTCCGTTTCTGGCAAAACAAAAGTAGTTTCTTCCGTTTTAGGTTTATATTGAATATATTCAAATATCTTTTTATATAAAGAACCTTTTTGGTTTTGTTCCACAAAAACACCTTCCTTCCAGATACTTGGAATTAGTATGACCAAATTACAGAATATTAACAAAATTTTTATGCAAAAAACTTGAATTTCATCTTACCCTTTAGGCATAAAATTCAAGCTTTTCATTAGTTTACTCTCCTATATCTCCATGTTATAATAAGTCTCAAGGTATTTGGAGTGATTAATTTTCTTATGAAAATAACCAAAGTGAATACAATCCAACCTTCATCTATCTAATTTACAACTTATATTTTCATAAAAAATCGGTGCAAACCGTCTACCGGCTGCACCTTCTATATTTTTATCCGATAGTTAATCGTAACATCTAAAGAAATTAAAGTGAGGTTATTATGGATTTATTAAAAAGTACAATTGCTAAAGTTACACCTCTGAATGATTTAGCAATGGCAAAAATAAAAAAGGCTAGCCATAATTTAATTACACCTGAAGGCTGCCTTGGTTATCTTGAAACTATATTACAAAAATACGTCGGTATTACCAATGAGATTACCCCGTCAGTACCAAAAAAATGTATGGTAGTCGCTTGTGCAGATCATGGCGTCGCTGAGGAAGGTGTAAGTGCCTATCCAGTTGAAACAACAGTACAAATGACACGTAATTATTTAGTCGCTAAAGGTGCAGGTGCTAACGCAATGGCCTTGCATTGTGGTGCTGATTTAGTCGTAGTCGATGTTGGCATTGCTGCGCCTATGGAAAAAATCGAGGGACTTATTGATAGAAAAATCAATTACGGCACAAAAAACTTTACAAAAGGCCCTGCAATGACCGAAAGCGAAGCAATTCGTTCACTTGAAATTGGAATTGAAATTGCCACGCAAAAAATTGCTGAAGGCTATCGTTGTTTTTGTTTGGGGGAAATGGGCATCGCCAATACGACCTCTAGTGCAGCAATTGTCGCAGCTTTTGCTAAGCTAGCTCCCAAAAAGGCAACTGGTCGTGGAACTAATATTTCTGATGAACGATTACTAAAAAAAATCCAAGTCGTAGAAAAAGGATTAGCGGTAAATAAACCAAATTCAAATGATGGCCTAGACGTTTTGAAAAAAGTTGGTGGTTTTGAACTTGGTTGCTTGGCAGGCGTTATCCTCGGTTGTGCAGCGAACCGTGCTGCTGTTGTCATCGATGGATTTAATGCAAGTGCAGCCGCTTTAATTGCAGCGAGTCTTTGTCCACTATCAAAAAAATTCTTAATTGGCTCACACCTATCAGCTGAGCCTGCACATAGCAAAGCCCTCGAAATATTAGAATTAAAAGCATATATTGATATGCATTTTCGTTTTGGGGAAGCGACTGGAGCCGCACTTGCCATGTCAATCCTTGACGCTACGATAAAATCCTATCTGCATGAATCTAATCCTGAAAACACAACAATCATTGATCCAGATCAGATGTTATCTGAAATATTGCCTGATCGTTATATTGCCGCTTCATTAGATAATGAAGCAATGCAAGCGTGCCAATTACATATTGATAATCTTACAAAACCTCTTGGCAGTCTTGGACATCTTGAAAAATTAGCTGTCCAGCTTGCAGGTATAACCGAAATGTCTAAACCAAAGAATTTGAAAAAAAGTATACTTCTATTTTCTACACCTAAAAATTCACTGATTTACGCCTTTGCTTCACATACAAAGGCGAATCTTACAATTGCTGATCTAGACAATAGTAAAATGAATTGCGGGCAAGCATTAGCATTAGGTATGCAAGTCGCCGATCAAGAATTTAAAAAAGGTAGCAGAATTCTTGGAATTGGTGAAAGCTTAAACCTCACTCCATATGGCCAGCAAGTGCCAAATAGATTTGCCAATAAATCCCTAGAGTCATTCACTAATATAGATAACGTGGAATTAGCGGCTATTACTGGAGCAATCATCGCTGCCGCTGCAAATAAATGTGCAATCATGCTTGACGGGCCACTTACTGCATTAGCCGCACGAATTGCTGTAAGCATGAATAAGGAAATTAATAATTACTTAATTAACGCTTCTCTTTCACCTGAACCACTTCATAAAGAAGCAATTGAATCTCTAAATCTAAATGCTTATCTTTATCTTGATTCAACCCTCTATGAAGGCTGCCAAGCAGCCCTCGGCATGACACTCCTTGATGCCTGTTTGCATATGGTCAATGATATGAAAACATTTAAACAAGCGGCTGTAGCTATTGCAAACGATGGTCCCGGAGCAAACAGACAAAGCTTAGACATATAAATTAAGCTAGGATTCCAAATAAAAATAGCAGGAAGATTTCTTCCTGCTATTTTTATTTACACAATATAGCATCGATTAACATATCACTTTTCTCTGCAAAATTCATCATGTCTATTTTTAATTTTTCCATTAACTCTGCATCACCGCGCAACAAAGATATGTTGAGCTCTGCCAAAAGCACTGCACCTTGCAATGCCGTATTGCAGCTCATCGCACCAAAGGTCGCATCACAAACAACATTTTGGTGCAATTTATCCTTCATTTGTTTTGCGACCACTAATGCATCTATACAAGCCTGTGCAATCTCAAACGGTATATGTACCGCTTCTAACAAAATTTCATTCCATTCTTCTTGACTTCCATCTGGTCCAACTCTCGTTAACGCAGGAAGAGCTCTTGCTAAGACTTCCGCATCTGCATTAATTAAATTCTCCAATTCTTGATGTAGTCGAGTCAGCTCATCTAATGCCCCTGAAAATTCAGTTTCTGTTAAAGATACTTTCGATACTTTGACTGCCATTTCTAATAAGCATACACCATTAAGCCCCGTCATTGCCGCTCCGCTTCCACCACCTGGAGCTTCTTTCCCAGCCATTTTTGTAAAAAAATCATGGATAGAAAGTTCCGTCAACATATTCACTCCTCCTATCTATCTCTATTGTATGACCAAAAATAAAATACTTTCCATTATAAAAATTTTATTTTCCAAAAATTCATTAGAAGAATAGGGATGTCGCCACAATGCAACATCCCTATCTTATTATTCAACGCTAATCAATAAATGATAATGTGGCTGTCCACCAGCATAAATCTCAACTTCTAAATCTGGAAAAGTATCTTCTAACATTTCAGCAAAAGCTTCTGCATCCTCTGTCCTAATATCTTTTCCATAATATAAACTGACAACTTCACATTCGTCATCAGAAATTTTTTTAACGGTATCCACAATCACTTTATTAATATTATCACCATATAATTTTACTTTACCACCAATTACACCAAGATAAGCGCCTTCTTCTACTAAAACGCCATCGACTTTACTGTCACGAACTGCTTGTGTAATCGCCGCCTCACGTACACCTTGCATCGCTTCAGTCATATGATTTACGCTTTCCATAATATCTAACGATGGATCAAATGCCATAAGCACAGATAGCCCTTGCGGAGTATTTACTGTAGGAACAATCTCAACTCGGTCCCCAAGCATTTTCTTTACTTGTGCCGCCGCTAAAACGATATTGCTGTTATTTGGTAAAATAATATATTTTTCAGCAATGTTACTATTGACTGCATCAACAAATTCCTCTACTGACGGATTCATCGACTGTCCACCCGAAATAATAATCGAAGCACCTAATCCCTTCATAATCTCAGCCAGTCCTTCACCGGCAGCCACACTAATTACAGCTACCTTTAGCTCAGGGTCTTTTGCTTCTTCATCAATAACCAAACTACGATGTTGATCTGCCATATTATCCACTTTAATATCGTGTAAAGAACCCCAAGAAATTCCTTGTGCCAATACTTTGCCTGGATTATCTGTATGAATATGAATTTTTAGTATTTCGCCGCCATCAGCAACAACTAGAGAATCTCCCATTTCCATTAAGACTTTTCGCGCTTCTACAGCCTTTACCGTAGAATCTTTTACCATAAACTCTGTACAATATGGACGTGTAATCTCAAAATCTTCCGCTGGCATCTTTGCTGCTGCTTTAAAACTTTTTTCAAAAGTAACCTCTGGAGTCGTCGGTAAGTCACCACCCAACCCAGCAATGCATCCTTCTAAAAAAACAATCAGCCCTTTACCACCAGCATCAACCACACCTGCAGCTTTAAGTGCTGGTAATAAGTCAGGTGTTCTTGCTAATTCACGATTTCCACCTGCGACAGCTTCTTTTAATATCTCCATAATAGGCAAATCAGCGCGTACTGCATGATGAGCACCTTTTGCAATCCCTTTTGCAACAGTCAAAATCGTCCCTTCTACAGGTTTAGATACTGAACGATATGCATATAAAACACCATATTGAAACGCTTTCCCCAGACCAGCTGAACAAACGGTATCTTTTCCTTCCAACCCACGTGCTAAACCGCGAAAAATCTGCGATAAAATAACCCCTGAATTTCCTCTCGCTCCCATAATCGCACTTGTAGCTGCTTTTTTACTCAATTCTCCAATAGAAGTTTCTGACGCTTCAGCTACAGCTCTTGCAACTGCTCCCAAGGTTCGAAGCATATTTGTTCCCGTATCGCCATCCGGTACTGGAAATACATTTAAACGATTAATATTTTCATGTTCTAATGAAAATGCATTATACGCACCTGCAATCATGCATTTAAAATCATTACCGGTAATAATCTCTTTATTTCCCGCCAATCGATTGCACTCCTTCCTATAACTTTTCCTGATATATTAGTGCTAACGCTTTTGGCCCTGTATGTGCAGCTACTACTGAACTAGTCTCCGTTAACGTAACTTTCATATATGGATATAATTCCTGTACACGTTTTTTTAATTCTAAACAATCTTCTTCGGGTGCTCCAGCATGAACCACACCAACATATTCAATGCGTTCACACTTTGCGATTTCATCAATCATTCGATTCATAGCACGTTTGCGTGTTCTTACTTTATCTAAAACCGAAATTTTTCCTTCGGTTAAATAAAGTACTGGTTTAATTTGCAAAATTGTACCAAGCAATGTTGCGGCACCGCCAATTCTACCACCTTTATGCAAATGTTCCAAAGAATCAGGTAAAATCATCGTATGCGTAGCTCTTACTCTATCTTTTAGACCTTGAACAATTTCTACACAATCAAGCCCCTCTGCAATCATTTGAAGTGCAGCTTCTGCTATTCCTAGCTGACCAATATCGGCAGTTTCCGAATCAATAACATGAATTTTTTTCGCATCTACACTGCGCGCCGCAGTTCGTGCCCCTTCGGCTGTACCACTGAGCGCTCCAGAAACAGTAATTACGATTACTTCTGCATCTTCATCAACAAGCTTTTGAAATAACTCTACAAACTCACCAAGTGGAGGTTGTGAAGTTTGTGGCATTGTCTTCGCTTTATCTAACTCAGCAAATAACTGCTGATATGGTAATTCATCTTCATTCCACTCTTTATCGGCAACTCTAATTTTTAAAGATACTTTATGCAAGTTTTTATGTTGTTTCAATAATTCTGCTGGAATTCTCGCAGTACTATCTAAAACTACATGAATATTATTCACGACAATCCTCCTCAAAAACAACATCCCAATATATTGCTTTTTCAATTTATCAGCCTTCAAACCCAAAGGCCTACTATCTCTTTTTTTATTTTTCAGTTGAAAGTATAAACTTCCAGTTAAACATTCATATTTATATTGTACTAAATTTCCACAGCAAAATACAGTATAAAACAATAAAATCAAAATCAATTACTAATAATATTATATATTTTGCTAAAAATCAAAGGAATAATCACACAAATTCTCGAAATAATCCATTGTTACCTGATAACCAGAACTCAAATAGAGTAAAAATTCCACTTGAGTCAACTCTTACTTTATTTTTTACTTTAGATAAAGGAGCTCACCTATGAATAAAAATCTATTATTTTCACTAGATATTGGAACACGAAGTGTCATTGGCATCGTAGCCGAAAAAATCGGTAAAGATATAAAAATTATTGCAGCAGAACGTAAAGAGCATAATACCAGAGCAATGCTAGATGGTCAAATTCACGATGTCCCCGAAGTTGCTGCAATACTAGAAGCAGTAAAATTAAAACTTGAAGATCGCGTTGGAACACTAAATCATGCTGCGGTTGCAGCAGCAGGGCGTGCACTCTATACGATTACTGCCGAAGCAGAAATGGAAATATCAGAAATCATCACCCCAGAAAATGAACGCACCTTAGAACTTTCCGCCATTCAAGCCGCACAAAAAAAACTTGCTACTTCTAATACAGTAGACGATCCGACATTATATTATTGTGTCGGCTATAGCACCATAACCTATAAGCTTGATAACGTTCCTTTAAAAACATTAGTCGGACAACGCGGGAAAAAAGCACATATAGAAGTAATTGCAACGTTTTTGCCTCGCCAAGTTATCGACTCAATGCAATCAGCACTAATAGCGGCCAATTTAGAGATGTCAGCATTAACCTTAGAACCAATTGCTGCGATTAACGTATTAATCCCACCAACAATGCGCCATTTAAATCTAGTTCTCGTAGATATTGGTGCAGGCACCTCTGACGTTGCAATAACAAAAAATGGTACGATTATTGGTTACGGCATGGTTCCACTTGCCGGAGATGAAATTACAGAAGCAATTTCACAAGCGTATCTCTTAGATTTCAATGTCGCCGAAAGAATTAAACGCGAATTAACCATGCCAAAAACATCCACAGAAACTACAATCACTTTTTCAGATATTCTTGGAATTGAATACAATTTGTCACCTACGGAAATCATTGCACAAGTTAAGCCGAATGTCGGTGAACTGGCACAAGCTATTGCCAACCAAATCATTGCATTAAATAAAGAATCACCCCAAGCTGTATTATTAGTTGGAGGTGGTTCCTTAACTCCGCTTTTACCAGAAATGCTCGCACAAGCGTTAGAAATTCCTGCCCCAAGAGTTGCCGTACGGCGACCTGATACAATTCATGGAATGGAATTTCCTGATGAGTTAAAACAGCCAGATAACGTAACCCCACTTGGGATTTTAAAAGTAGCAGCTTCTCAAAGCTTGCATTTTATTACAGTACATGTAAACAATACCCCTTATCGTCTATTTAATCTTGGAAAACTAACCCTCTCAGATGCATTACTTGCTGCTGGCATTGGCCTAAAAGACTTAAATGGTAAACCCGGTCTTGCAATTACCGTTACTATCAATAAACAAACAAAATTTATTCCTGGCACAATGGGGACAGCAGCTGAATTACTTTTAAATAACGAAAAAACAACATTAGATACGGAAATTAAAGATGGAGATAAAATATCTGTAGTGTGCGGAATTAATGGTAAAGCACCTACTGTGTATTTAAAAGATGTCGTAGAACCAGCAGAAGATATGAGCGTTTTGATTAATAATGAAAATTACACTGTATCACCAATTCTCTTAGTAAATGATAAACCTGCCAAATTAGATCAGCAATTAAAAGACCGTGATATCGTTACCTATCGCAATTTGAAAAATTTAGGTGAAATACTTGTAAGCGCAGGTTATTCTCCACAACCCCATCGATTTACCTATACAGTAAATGGGGTTAAAACTCAGCATAGTGTATCGACGACAATACTCGTAAATGATGAACCGGCAACAGTATCACATCCAATTGAACCAAATGATGAAATTACTTTAATCGAACCGAAAGTCCCCCAATTAGGTACAGTCCTTCAACTCGAAACGATTGATAAGGGAATCCACATATATTTTAATAAGAAAAAACATTTTATTCCAACGAGTCATTATACCATAAAAATGAATGGAAATAATGCAGTTCTCGATGACGTTGCAAAAGATGGCGCTGAAATTACTTATGAGCTAATAGATAAAGGGACGCCAATACTTAGCGACATTTTATTCACGGTCGGCTATAAAGCGCCTAGCGCCTTTAGCAAAGTCAGTGTAGAAATTTTACTCAACAGTCGCCCAGCCGAATATATAACACCTGTAAAAAGCGGCGATAATATCGAAGTAATTACAACCCCATTAAAAGGATAAAAGAAGCAGACTCAAAATGAGTCTGCTTCTTTTGTTAAGTTCTTTTTAATTTTTCCACGCTGCAACTTTTGCAAAAGCCACTTCACTCGCTGCAATTGTTTTTTGAATATCTTCCTCTGTATGTGCACCAGACATAAATGCTGTTTCAAATTGAGACGGCGCTAAATAAATTCCTTGTTCTAACATACTATGGAAATAGATTTTATATGCTTCTTGATCAGACTGCGCCGATGTCGCATAATCATATACTTCATTTTCATTAAAGAATAAGCCAAACATTGAACCAGCTTGATGGAATTGCAATTTAAGCCCTGCTTTTTTCGCCATTTCTTCCATCCCCGTTGTCAACTGTTTTGTCTTAATCGTTAACTGACGACTATAGTCAGGTTGTTTATATTCAGGTTCACGAGAAATAATTTTCATCGTTGCAATTCCTGCGGTCATCGCAAGTGGATTACCACTAAGTGTACCTGCCTGATAAATTGGCCCAGCCGGTGAAATCTGTTCCATGATATCACGTCTACCACCATAAGCCCCAACTGGAAGACCACCACCAATAATTTTGCCTAAACAAGTTAAATCAGGCGTAATCCCATACGCCGCTTGCGCTCCGCCAAGCGCAGCCCTAAAACCACACATTACCTCATCAAAAATTAATAGCGCACCATATTTCGTGGTAATTTCACGCAATTTACGTAAATATCCTTGGCGAGGTAATACTAATCCCATATTCCCGGCAACCGGTTCAATAATGACTGCCGCAATTTCACTGCCAACCTCACTAAAGATTTTTTCTGCAGCATCAATATCGTTATATGGAATCGTCAACGTATTATTCGCAATACTAGAAGGAACACCAGGACTATCAGGTACACCAAAAGTCGCCGCACCAGAACCTGCTTTTACCAGTAAACTATCATGATGCCCGTGATAACAGCCTTCAAATTTTACAATTTTATCGCGGCCAGTATAGCCTCTTGCTAAGCGAAGCGCACTCATCGTCGCTTCTGTTCCAGAGTTCACCATGCGAATCAATTCCATTGATGGCATAATCTGATTAATTAACTTTGCTAATTTCGTTTCAAGCAAAGTTGGTGCACCATAACTTGTCCCACGATCAACTACTTCTTTTAGTGCAGCTATGACTTCATCATTAGCATGTCCAACAATCATTGGGCCCCATGAACCGATATAATCAATATATTCATTGCCATCAATATCATAAATCCTGCTGCCTTTTGCTTTCGTAATAAACGGCGGAGTGCCGCCAACATTACGAAAAGAACGGACCGGACTATTTACTCCACCAGGGATATATTGTTTTGCTTCAGCAAATGCTGCTGCGGATTTTTCTAAATTTAAAGCCATCTTTCCTCAGCCTCCTATTTTTCAGCTAACCAGCGCGCTGCATCTAATGCATGGTATGTAATAATCATGTCCGCGCCGGCACGTTTCATACTCAATAATGTTTCTAGTACGATTCGCTTTTCATCAATCCAACCATTTGCAGCCGCCGCTTTCACCATTGCATATTCACCACTTACATTATATACGGCTACTGGCAAATGCGTAGTATCACGTACTTGACGAACGATATCAAGGTATGATAACGCTGGTTTAACCATAATAATATCTGCACCTTCTGCCGTATCAAGTGCTACTTCTTTTAACGCTTCACGCGAATTTGCCGGATCCATTTGGTAAGAACGACGATCACCAAATTGCGGTGTACTATGCGCTGCATCTCTAAACGGTCCATAATAAGCGGAAGCATATTTTACCGCATAAGACATAATCGATACATTTTGGTACCCTGATTCATCAAGAGCCTGACGAATTGCTGCAACCCTGCCATCCATCATATCGGATGGCGCAACCATATCTGCACCAGCCTTAGCTTGACTTACTGCAACCTTCGCCAATAACTTC
Source organism: Anaerosinus sp. (assembly GCF_965318445.1). Lineage (NCBI taxonomy): Bacteria > Bacillati > Bacillota > Negativicutes > Selenomonadales > Sporomusaceae > Anaerosinus > Anaerosinus sp. Next base: position 175,807 of record NZ_CBDNNH010000018.1, read on the forward strand.
AAGGTTTCATCATTATCTACATATTGTCCGCATAACTGTCCGCAATGACCATGACTTGTATACTGACATAAACAAACATCGCCAATAATCACAAGCTCCGGGAACTTTTCTTTGATTGCTCTTATCGCCTGTTGTACAGGACTTGTCATATCCCACGCACTTGAACCTATTTCATCTTTATATGCTGGCAAGCCAAACACTTCAACTGATGGAATGCCAAGGCTTACGACTTCCTCTGCTACCTTTAGCGCTTCATCCACTGATAAATGATAGCAGCCTGGCAAAGAGGAAATTTCTTCTTTGACTTTTTCCCCTGGTACAACGAAAATTGGATAAACAAAATCTTTTACTGATAAAGAAGTTTCACGAACCAAACTGCGAACCCCTTCCGAAATACGCATTCGACGCGGTCTCAATGTCTGTTTCATTTACGTCATCCCCTATATAGAAATTTTAAATTTATATCTAAAAACCTTCATCTAAAAAATTATACCCAGTAATCCATAGAAATGCAATAATCCTAGTGAAATACCCTATGACCATCGTTTAGTCATAGGGTATTTATTATATTTCAAACATTTTTTTAATGGATTCAACAAGTCCAGAAATTGTATATTCTTCGGCAACAATCGTTGGTGTAATTTTATGATCTTCACAAGTCAGCATTGTAATTGGGCCAATACAAGCTGTCTTTACACTAGAAACCATTTTCGCACCATCTTCACCTAAGATATCAAGTAAATTTGTTACGGTAGAAGAACTTGTAAACGTAACTAAATCTATTTCATTATTTACAAACATTGCTTTTAACGCGTCTTTGTCTACATCACCGCTTACCGTTTGATAAGCAGTTACGACATCAACTATCGCTCCAAGTTCACGTAATTTTTGCGGCAAAATTTCTCTGGCAACCTTTGCGCGAGGAATCAAAATTTTATCGCCCGGTTTTACCATATCCTGCATAAGTTCAACGATGCCTTCGGCACGGAACTCCACTGGAATCAAATCAGCTAAAACACCATAACTGCGTAAAGCATTTGCCGTAGAAACTCCAATGGCTGCTACTTTACCACGAATCGCTCTAGCATCTAGCTGTTTGCTATTTAAACGGTTAAAAAATCTTTCCACACCATTTGTACTCGTAAAAATGAGCCATTGATAATCGCTTAAATTCTCAATCGCCGTATCCATTGCTTCATAAGTATCAGGTTCTACAATGCGAATTGCTGGAGCTTCAATGCATCTTACACCTAACTCTTCTAATTTGCTGGTAAGTAAGCTTGCTTGTTCCCGTGCTCTAGTAACTAATACCGTCTTACCAAACAGCGGCTTGTTATCAAACCACGCTAACTTTTCGCGTAAATTCACTACATCACCGACAATAAATATTGCAGGTGGTTTAATATCATTTAGCTTTACATCTTCCGCCGCTTTTCCGACCGTTGTAATTAATGTACGCTGATCAAGCTTAGTTCCCCAGCGAATCACTGCCGCTGGTGTATCTGCACTGCGTCCATTTTCAATCAACTTTGATGTAATATGCGGTAAATTTTCTACTCCCATTAAAAATACCAACGTGTCTACAGCTGTCGCTAACTTCTCCCAACGCATATTGGACTTTGCTTTCGTCGGATCTTCATGCCCCGTTACCACGGCAAACGACGTTGCAATGCCACGATGCGTTACTGGAATCCCTGCATATGCCGGAACTGAAATTGCCGAAGTAATCCCTGGTACGACTTCAAACGGCAAATGATTTTCTTCCAGTAATAAAGCCTCTTCGCCGCCTCTGCCAAATACAAAAGGATCTCCACCCTTTAATCGTGTGACAATTTTGCCCTCTTTTGCTTTATCCACGAGCAATTGATTAATGTCTTCCTGCTTCATCGTATGATTGCTCGATGCTTTTCCTACATAAATAAGTTCAACATCTTTACGTGCATAAGAAAGTAAGCGATCATCCGCCAATCGATCATAAACAATCGTATCCGCTCTCTGTATGCATTCACATGCTTTCATACTAATTAATTTATAATCTCCAGGTCCTGCACCCACTAAATAAACCATTCCAGCCATGTCTCATCCTCCTGAATCAAGTCTTACTTTATACCATACAGCCTACGCTAATCATAATTTCGCGCCCACCACGCGCTAATAAGCTCTCCGCTAAACGTATCCCCAATATTTCTGCATCTGCAAACGATCCTCGCAATGTATCACGTACAACAACCTTGCCATCAAGGCTTGCAATCAATGCCTCTACTTGCATTTGATTTTCACCAACCACCGTTCCATAGACACCAACTGGAACTTGACAGCCGCCTTCTACCGTACGTAAAAAAGCGCGTTCCGCTGTTGTCGTTACACGCGTTTCTTCGTCATTTAGAAATGCTAATAAATCTAAAATAGCTTGATCATCCGCACGCGTCTCAATTGCTAATGCCCCCTGCCCAACCGCAGGTAAACAAACCTTCGTGTCAAGAATTTCTGCAATTCTTTTTTCCCAACCTAAACGCTTTAATCCCGCTGCAGCTAAAACAATAGCATCAAATTCGCCATCATCAAGTTTTTTAAGCCGCGTATCTACATTTCCTCTTAAATCAGAAATAATTAAATCCGGTCGGTATGCTAAAAGCTGTGCTTTTCTACGCAAGCTCGAAGTTCCGACTCTAGCACCTTTGGGCAATGCCTGAAGCGATGAAAAAAGATTGCTCACAAGCGCATCACCAGAAGCTATGCGTTCAGTAATTGCAGCTAAAGTAAGACCTTCTGGAAGCTCTGTTGGCATATCTTTTAAACTATGCACTGCCAAATCAATCGTTCCAGATAACATTTCATTCTCTAACTCTTTTGTAAACAAACCCTTGCCACCGATTTTTGCCAACGGCACATCAAGAATCTTATCTCCCGTCGTTGTGATTTGCTTTAGCTCAACCGTCAAATCCGGATACTGCTTTCTTAAACAATCGGCGATATAATTTGCCTGCCAAAGCGCTAACTTACTGCCGCGCGTACCGATAACTACTGATTTTCTCAATTTTACGACTCTCCCCTATTGTATCTAATTTAAATAAATCGCTCATTGCTTTCATATAATACTGCTCATGTCCCGTTCCCGCAGCACTATTCATCCGCACCATCGGCTCACGCAGTAATTTACGAATAATCATCTTTGACATATTTTCAACAATCCTGCGTTCTTCAGGTGTAATATCTTCAAATTTGCTCATTGCTCGTTTCACTTCACGTTCACGAATCCGATTTGCTTTATCCGTTAAAAGAGCCATCACTGGTCGGAAAGACAAATAACGAAACTTATTTACAAGTTCAACAACTTCCTCTTCTACAATACGCTCTGCCTCTTTTGCTTCCTGCTCACGAATTTTTATATTAGAATCCACTACAGCTTCCAAATCATCAATATTATATAGTTCAACACCATTTAAATTCGCAACCTCTGGCTCAACATCACGTGGTACTGCAATATCGATAAAAATTAGCGGTCGTCCCTTACGTTTTTTCATCAACTGCGAAGTTTCCCATTTCTTCACCACATAATGTGGTGCTCCAGTAGAGGTAATTACGATATCCGTATCAAGTGCTGCAGTCATAAATTTATCAAATTCAACAGCTCGTCCATTAAATTGAGCTGCTAGTTCAACAGCTCGCTCATAACGGCGATTTGCTACCAAAACTTGATTTACACCTGCATCAGCCAAGTGTCTGGCTGTTAATTCACCCATTTGCCCAGCGCCTAGTAAAAGAACATTAACCTTCGCTAAATCTCCAATCACATTTTTTGCGAGTTCAACTGCTGCATAACTCACAGACACTGCGCTGTAGGCAATTCGCGTTTCCGTGCGAACGCGCTTACCGACAGCAATCGCACGATGAAATAACGTATTAATCACGGTACTCGCCATGCCCATTTCTCGCGCAATCGCATAACTTTTCTTTACCTGACTTAATATCTGACCCTCACCAATGACCAGGGAATCTAAACTTGCTGCTACACGAAACAAGTGACGAATGCATTCATCATTTTCATAAAAAAATAAATACTCATCAATATTTTCATCACTACTTGCCATATCATAAAAAAACTCTTTCAATACCGGTAATCCATCATCTGAATCATCAACAACTGCATACATTTCTGTACGATTGCACGTTGAAATAATAACAGCTTCATTAATGCCTTCATAAAGATCCATATTACGCAATCCCAACCGCACTTGATCTTCTGAAAATGAAAAACGTTCTCTTACATCAACCGGCGCTGTTTTATGATTCAGCCCTAAAACTACTAATTGCATTTTTAAATCTTGCCTCCACAATGCTAATTTCACCATTTCGCACGAATTCTAATACTTCGTTATTTATCATCTGTCGCCAAAATAACTCACGCTGACGAGACGGTATATCCATGTGTTTTAATTTTTCACGAAAAGAAGCAACTAACGTAATAAAATCCGCATAAGACTTATGGCCATATATAGACTCAAGTTCCATTCTAAGTTGCCGCGCTACCTCTGGACTTTTACCACTCGTTGATATCGTCAACAGTAAGTCCCCTTGCTTTATCTGCGCAGGAACCGTAAAATCGCTCGGATAACTATCATCTACAACATTAACAAGTGCACCATTTTTTTGTGCATCTTCCCCTATCAAAGCATTTACTTGTTTGTTGTCCGTTGCACAAATCACTAAAAAAGCTCCCATAATATCTTTTTTTTCATAAAATTTTTGATAATATTCAATTTGATTTAATCTAATTAGCTCCGTTAGCTCCTCAATAACATGCGGACTAACGATACGCAGCTTTGCACCTGTATCTAAAAGCCTATTGACTTTTCGCCAGGCAACACGCCCACCACCTATAACAATACATAATCGATCTTTTAAATTAAGATTGATCGGATAGGAAGCCATACTGCCACCCTTTCCCTATTAAAAAATAGCATATCTATTATCATAGCGCTTTTTCAAATGTTTTTCTATCCTATTTTCAAAAAAAGTTGAATTTAATTCATAAATTTATAAAAAAAAGAGACTCCCAATAGCAAGTATCGCCATTAGGAGTCTCTTTTTATTCCAACGTCATAATTTTATTTTTTAGTACATATAACAAAGCCTGCGTACGATCATTGACATTAATTTTACGAAAAATATTTGTTAAATGATTCTTTACCGTTTTCTCACTAACAAATAACGTCTTCGCAATATCTTGATTGCTAAAGCCTTGCGCTATACAGCGTAAAACATCTAATTCCCGTGCCGTTAATCGCTCACTACGGCGCTCACGCCAAATTTGCTCTGCCTGTGCGCCAATATTTCCTGAACATTGCGTTACACCAAAAAGGCTTTCTGCTGCTTCAGGATATATAAATGATTCTCCATTTTTCACCATGCGAATCGCTTTAATTAAAATAGATGGTTCCACATCTTTTAATAAATATCCCGCTGCACCACTTCTCAATAACTCTATGACATAATTGTCATCATCGTGCATAGTCAAAACAATAATCTTCGTCTTTGCCTTCGCTGATTTTAACTGTCTAGCAACTTCTACACCATTTAACATCGGCATATTTAAATCTAATAATAAAATATCTGGTTCTAATATCAATGTTTTCGATAATGCCTCTTGCCCATTTATTGCTTCGTCAACAACCTCAAAATCAGGTTCTAGCTCAAGTACTTTGCGAATGCCTTGCCGCAAGAGCAAATGATCATCTGCAATCAATACCCTTATTTTCATCTCTGTACCACATCCTATTTGATAATACGTGCTGTTAAGAAAATCATTACTTCTGATTCATTTTTTGTATTGTTATGATTGCTAAAAAATTTACCTAGTATCGGCAAATCGCCTAAGAATGGTATTTTACTATAGGATTTGCTTTCTTCACTGCCAATAAGCCCGCCAATCACCATCGTTTCTCCATCTTTTAATCTGACTACAGTATCAGCAGAACGTTTATTAAAACGATATGCTTTCAAATCTTCTACATAAACCGGCGAACTTACTTCCGTATATACATTTGCTGTAATATATCCATCTGGATTAATCTGCGGTGTATAACGTAAGATAATACCAGTATCTTTATATTCAATACTAGTCGTAGATGTGTTATCATTCATTGTCACTGTTGAAATCGGAATCTGTCCACCAATATTAATAACCGCTTCTCTTCCATTCATCGTCTGTATATTGGGACGAGCTAAAATATTTGCTTTTCCATCAGTAACTAATGCATTAATCGTTGCCGAATAATAAAATTCATACGAATGTCCTTCCGGTGTACGTCCAAAACTAACTATCCCTCCAGCCAATTGTCCGTCACTAGCTCCCCATTTACGTGTAATCGTCTGTTTTGGGACTTGCGTAGAAAATTGATATTCCTTTCCACTACTATCGGTATAGCTATTAGTCAAAGTTTCATATTCTGTTTCATATTCTGGATATTGAGGCAAGGATGACCAATTCCACTCAATTCCAAGATTTTTTGATGCATCTTTATTAATCGCAATGATTTCTGCCTCTACAGATACTTGTTGATACGGAATATCAATAGATGTTAGCATTTGTGCAATTTTATTTGCCTCTTCATCCGTGCCATAAAATAATAAAGAATTTGTTGCCTTATCTATAGATAGACGATTGGTAATCCCGTTATTCACTTGAACAAGATTTGACTCTTCCTTTGCACGATTGATTACCTTTGTCGTAGCAATACCATCAGTTCCGGAAGTTGAAACAGAGTCACTGCTCGAAGTGCTTGCAGGAGTCTTCGCATCACTTTCTGTATATCCTAAAGCTAAAGAAGCTGCAGAAATTACAGTACTTGGATTTGCATATTTCAATTGAAAAATATGCATAGAGCCGAAATTAGAGCTCATATTATCTTTTGGGCCAACTAAGATAACATCCCCCGCTTTATGATAGGTAAGCCCCTTCATCTTTGTTACTAAATCTAGCGCAGAATCAAAATCGAGTGAATGAATCTGTATCGTGATATTTCCTTTTATATCGCCATCAGTCACAATATTCGCATTACCTAAACGCGCCAACGAATTAAGCACATCACGTACATCCGTATCAACTACATTTAAAGATACCTGTGGCCCAGCCTGAACTACCCCCATCAGACTAAAAACAAGAGTAAAAACCAACGCAAACATTTTTTTTTGCAAAAACATCATTGTCCCACCTTTAAAGATATCGTGCCTTCCGGCCCTTCTAGAGTTACCAAATCAGAATACATACCAGCTACCTTATAAGGTCCTATATATTCTCCAACCATACATTGCTTCCGTTCCTTGTTATATTCTAAAATAGCGATTGATTGATCGGAAGTCCCAATAAGCCCTTTAGCAATTGGTTTTTCATGATTGACTGGTGCAGGATTTGAGACTTGTTCGTTTAGAGGTGCACCACTTTTCCCCTCCGGACTCAGCATCGGCTTGACCTCCCTATATGCAGCCGGTACTTCAAATGGATTGCGCTTAGGCACTTTCGTATTATCTGTGACTTCCTGCAAATTTGTTTTTTGCATATCTACCTCATGCATCGTTGTAGACGCCAACTTATTTTGACTCTTCGCATCCGTTGCTATTGAATTATTTTGCCCTACGTTAACAACTTCAACATTTTTATTTAGTAGACCCTCCACAGATAAATAAGCGAGCAAAACTACAAGAATTAAAACCAAAACTTTATGCTTTGGTTCTTTCCAAAACTCCTCAAATTTTTCTTTCATTATACTTTTCCTGCCTTTTTAAACTATACGACTAATTCATTCTACAAAAAAAAGAAAAATCCTGTAAAAAATCAGGATTTTTGTATTTTTTGCACTATTTAACTTTTAATTTTTGCAAGCTAGGTCCCATAATTCGTTTGTACGCTTCCACTCCAGGCTGATCAAATGCGTCTACATCTGCAAGCTCACCCTCATAAGCAATCGATATTGCTAGCATATACAGTAATTCACCCAAATGAAATGCATTCATTTTCGGCATCGTAAACGTCGCATTAAATCGATAGTCTGAAATTAGAGCCTGCGCATTTGAAGCCAATGCAACATCAAGGGCTTGACTCATCCTAATCCCCGAAATATCTGTCAACTTCTGCGCCGATGGGAACATATCACCAATTACAGGATCAATATCCCATTCATTTACGCGAATAAACTGAATGACTTTATTCAATGCTCCTTCTTGATGTTGCTGCGTCTGCGCGTGCATATCCGTTGTTCCCACCGCTACAATCGGTGTGCGTCCATAATTTACAATCTTACCATTGCGATCATATTTTTTTCCAAGCGATTCCGCTAAAAGTTGAATATACCATTCCGACGTGGATTTTAAATAATCTGCATAAGGCATTAATACTTCTATATCTCTGCCATATTTTTCCGCCGCCAAATATTTTAGTGTTGCATTTAATAATGCAGGATTCTGCCATACGTCATCATTTTGACATACTTCATCCATTGATTTCGCCCCAGCTAAAAACGCTTCAATATCAAAACCAATACAAGCACCAGTAATAAGACCTACCTCAGAAAAAATACTAAACCGTCCGCCAACACCATCCGGCACAGCAAAAGTCGACCAATGATTTTCTTCCGCTAATTTTTTTAATAACGTTTTCTTTTCTTCATTCGGATCGGTAACAGCAACAATCTCAATATCAATATGCTTGTGGTTCCTTAATGCTTCATAAACCACCATAAAATTTGACATGGTATCAAGTGTTCCACCTGATTTCGAAATGACAATCATCATTAAACAAAACTTTTTTCCTGCATGATTGTGATATGTTTTTGCCATCCGTTCAATATTTTCAACCAATTCACTCGTCCGGCGCGGGTCAATATTATTCCCACTAAAATACATCCGCGGATAACCATTGCGTTCTACTTTTGACATTCCGTTCCAAAACTCACCGCAATGTATATCAAAAAGAACTTTATTCCCAAGAAAAGACCCGCCAATTCCAAAGGATATTACTGCATCTACACGATCTTTTATTGAGGCAGAGAAATCTTTTAGTTTTCGAATTACAGCGGGAGAGTTTAAATTTTCTGCTTTTATATAGGGTAATTGACTAAAGAGTACCTTTTCCGGCTCTCCATCTTTTGATAAATGCCCGCGAATTACACCGGTTTTACGCATCACCTGAATCGCAGCCTGTGCGTCATTAATTTTCTCTTCTAACAACGCTACATCATCTATTGTAACTTTTCCGCTTCCCACTAAATTTTCATAATCAAACGTGAATCCTGTTTCTAACACTAATTTTTTCGCATTTACACATGTCATAACAAAAATTCATCTCCAATATTACTTAATTAATGGCCCTACCGTTTTCGTTAAATAAGTTAAAAATTTATCTCTTAAATCCGGACGTTTTAATGCATATTCGACAGTGGCCTCTAAATAGCCTTGCTTATCGCCAATATCATAACGACGTCCTTTAAAGTTATATGCATAAACTCTATGATCTACTGCCAAGTGGCAAATCGCATCAGTTAACTGAATTTCATTTCCTCGTCCTGGCTCCGTTTTTTCTAAAAACTCAAAAATTTCCGGTTCTAAAATATAACGTCCCAATACAGCCAATTGTGACGGTGCTTCTTCCGCTAGCGGTTTTTCAATTAAATCAATCGCTTGCCAAACATTATGTTTTACTGCTTTTGGATTGACAATTCCATAGCTGGAAACTTTATCTTTTGCAACTTCCTGTACTCCAAGAATACTGCCATGACAATCTTTATAAACATCCATCAACTGTTTTAAACATGGAACTTCAGCATCAACGATATCATCACCAAGCATTACCGCAAACGGTTCATTGCCAACAAATTGTTTCGCACAAAGCACAGCATGTCCCAAGCCTTTAGCCTCTTTCTGACGAATAAAGTGAATCGTAACTTTTGAAATATCTTCAATTAAGCCAAGCAAATCATATTTGCCTTGCTCTTTTAACTGTAATTCCAATTCGATAGAGCGATCAAAATGATCCTCTATCGAACGTTTATTTCGTCCTGTAATAATCAGAATTTCCTCAATTCCCGATTCTACTGCTTCCTCAATAATATACTGAATTGCAGGTTTATCCACAATCGGTAACATTTCCTTTGGTTGCGCTTTTGTCGCTGGCAAGAATCTTGTTCCAAGTCCTGCCGCCGGAATAATTGCTTTACGAATCTGTTTCATTTTGCTCCCCTTTTTCTATGCCTTAATAATTTCTAATAATTCTTCTGTTTTTTCTTTTAATAACGCTTTATCTTGACGTACCTCTACATTCAAGCGCAATACTGGCTCCGTATTAGAAATCCGCACATTGAAGCGCCACTCTGGAAAATCAACGCTGAGTCCATCTACTTTTACAACTTTTCCTTCTTTTCCATACTTTTCCTCAAGCGCGGCAAGCACAGCTTTCCCATCTTTTACGGTATTATTAATCTCACCGCTAATTGGATAACGTTCCATACGTTCTGCCATTAAAGAAGAGAGCGATTTATTTGCTTTACACATCAATTCTACAACCAGCAACCAGGTAATCATTCCACTATCACAATAAGAAAAATCTTTAAAATAATGATGGGCTGACATTTCTCCACCATATACGGCACCTACATTGCGCATTTTTTCCTTGATAAAAGCGTGACCACTCTTACACATCACAGCTTCTCCACCAGCACCTTCTACTAGCTCAATTGTATTCCAAATCATGCGAGGATCATAAATAATCTTCGCCCCAGGATTCTTACTTAAAAAAGCCTGTGCAAGGAATCCAACCATATAGTAACCTTCAATAAATCCGCCCTTTTCATCAAATAAGAAACAACGATCAAAGTCACCATCCCACGCAATTCCCACATCTGCATGATGCTTGCGAACCACTTTCGCCGTAGCTTCACGATTTTCAAATAAAATAGGATTTGGTACACCATTTGGGAAGTTTCCATCCGGTTCATTGTATATTTTTATAAACTCAAATGGTAAGACTTTTTCCAATCGGTCTAATACAGGCCCTGCGGCGCCATTTCCCGCATTTACAACCACCTTTAAAGGTTTCAATGATTTTAGATCCACATAGGTAAGTAAATGCTCTATGTAATCATCCATAATATCAACGTAAGCAATCTTTCCAAAGGCAACGCCCTCTGTAGATTTAAAGCTACCTGCTATCGCCATATTCTCAATATCTTTTAATCCTGTATCCGCACTAATCGGACGGGCTTCCTCACGAACCAATTTCATCCCATTATAATCTTTTGGATTATGGCTTGCCGTTATCATAATACCGCCATCTAATTTTAGATGTGCAGTTGCAAAATAAATCATTTCAGTGCCACACATACCAATATCAACAACATCACAACCAGCTTCAGTAAGTCCAAGTACCAACGCATTGCGAATATCTTTCCCAGATAAACGGATATCATGCCCAACAGCTACTTTCTTCGCATGAAACAAATCTACGTAAGAGCGCCCTATACGATAAGCAAGTTCTTCATTTACTTCTTCTGGAAACTTCCCCCGAATATCATAAGCTTTAAATGCAGTTCGTTTTAATTCCATACAAATCAACTCCATATCTTTCCATCATATTTTATATTGTTTGAGTAGCTAAAAAGTAACTACCTGATCAATCTATGATATAAAGTAAAAATTTATGTCTATTATTTTTAGACTCAATATTGATTATTTTAATATTAAATATTCTTTCTAAACTTCCAAAAGTCCTGTATAAATTGCATCAATATTTACAAATATTCCAAAGATAACGTATTTTTTCTTTCAGCAGTATACTATCCATTCACCAATTCGCGCTTCTTATTCCTCCCGCACTAAAATTACATGATAATCTGTAATTCCTCTTGCAATCGCCCTCGCAAATTCATTTCGTTTTACAAGTAAAAATTTTTCATCTTCTTCATTCGTTATAAATGCCGTTTCAACAAGAACAGCTATACAATTTGTCTGCTTCAATACATAAAAAGTAGCAGATTCTTTTATCCCTCGGTCTAAAGTTTCCAATGAATTTACAATTTGTTTTTGAATACATTGAGCCACAATAGCTCCTTTAGGACTAAAATAATAAACCTCTGTCCCACGAGCATTCCTATTTGCTGCACCATTGCAATGAATCGCCACAAATAGGTCCGCCTCAAAATCATTGCTTTTCTTCACCACCTGACTTAGGTCATTTTCCTGTACTTCTAGGACTTCATAGCCAACTGCACGTAAATATCCAGCCACAGCTGCCATTAACTCCCTCGTTATCTCTGCCTCTTGGCTAATCCGCCCAAGTGCACCACAATCTCGGCCCGGGCAATGCCCACCATTAATCACAATTCTCATCGCAACTCTCTCCTTCAATTTTATTTAATGCTATACATTATGAAAAGCGCTATTCTTCAATGCAAAAAAATAAAATGTTGTTAATGTAAAATCAACAACATTTTATAAAATAAATCCACGATTATTTACTTTTTACAAAATAATCGTAGGTCCGCTTTAGACCTTCTTGTAGATTTATCATCGGCCTCCAATTTAAGTTAGTAACTATTTTTGAATTATCTAATACTGAACGATAAATATCACCTTCACGACGCTCACCATATTGTCGATCAATAGTTTTTCCCGATGCACTTTCCAATAAATCTACCAACTCACGAATACTCGTTTCACTATTCGTACTTACATTATAAATTGTATTACAATACTCAGTATTCGCAGCATACCAATTCGCCCTTGCAACATCACCAGCATAGACAAAATCGCGCGTCTGTTTACCATCACCATGAATGACAAACGATTCATCTTTTGCAATCTTTTTCGTGAAAATGCTGATTACGCCACCTTCACCGCCATCCCCTTGACGTTCTCCATATACATTTGCATAACGCAGAATCACATACTCTAATCCATATAAATCATGATAAAGTTTTAAATATTTCTCTACTGTTAATTTGCTCAATCCATAAAAAGATAATGGATTGACTGAAAATTCTTCACGAATTGGTACTTCCTCAATATTACCATATGTCGCAGCAGTTGATGAAAATATAACACGCTTAACGCCAGTTTTACGACATGATTCTAAGATATTCACTGTACCCATAATATTTACATCTGCATCATAAAAAGGATCATCCACTGAAACATTCACCATCGTTTGTCCGGCTAAATGAAGTACGACATCGAATTGATATTGTTCAAAAATATCAATTACACCTTTATCACGTATATCCAGCTCAATTAAACGAACACGCTCAGGCACATTTTCTTTAAGTCCCATATGTAAATTATCTAAAACTGTAATCTCACAGTTTTCTTTTTGCAATACCTCTATAATATGTGAGCCAATAAAGCCAGCTCCACCAGTAATTAATATTTTTTTCATCAGAGTCTCTCCATATAAAATTAATTTTTACATTTATAGTATATCATAATTATAAGATAAAATTATGAATTTATACTGAATGATCAATGCTAAAATATAATTAAAGGCAGAGAAATGATATTCATAATTATTTCTTTTCCTTTTACATTTGTACAGCTCTTCGCTTCAATATATAATTCCATACCGTTACAATCGCTGCCGCAAAAATTTTAGCAGCCATATAATGCATAGCCAAAAACTCCACAAAACCCCACATGCAAATCTGATTAATTCCAAGCCCTGCTATACTTGACCCGATAAAAACAACCCCCTGCTTCATATTCTGCTTCTTCGCCTTAGAAAACACCCACAATATACACATAAAATAATTCAAAATTAACGAAATCGTAAAGGACATGCCCGACGATATTAAATAGGAAGTTCCACAATATTCAGTAAATATATAAAGCAAAAAATAATCGATAAAAAAACAGACACCTCCAACAAATAAAAATCGAGAAATCTCCTGTATCCGTTTATTAGTCATCAGTCACTCCAAATATGTTTAAATTCTCAACCTGCTAATCATGTAGCATACACTTTTTGCTTCATAATCTTGAGCGAACACTTCATTTGCACAAATATTTTCTTTCATCTCTACTATGGATCTAACGATAAACATTATATCGATACTTTAAATAAACTGCCATTAGAAAAAAATACATTTTCATTACCTGATGCATTCCAAAACGAGTATCCGTAACCCCATGCATAGCAGCAGCTAAAGTTACCATAAAAAACATTAAATCCTCGATTTGCCGGTCTTTATACCAGCTTTTGAAACTAAAGAACAAAAAGCTCCCAAACATCAGCCAAAATAAAATTATTCCGACAATTCCAGTCTCTGCCCAGATAAGCAAAGTATCATTATGCGCATGACTAATGTGATTTTCAACTCGCTTGGTCTCCTCTGAAATATATTTTGCATTAAACACTTCTGGATAAAAGCCTAACCCATGCCCTAAAAGTGGTTTATCTCTTATCATTTCTATTGTAGAGGCTTTTATCAAATAATGCCCCTGATTCGATATATTATTTACATCAACAAAACTATGAATCCGCTCTGCAATAAAGGGAAATTGATAAGCTATTCCACCCGCAATAAGATAAAGCACAACTAAACAACCAACTCTTTTTTTTATATTTTTCCCATATAAAATAGCTGACAAAGGCAATAAAATACCTGCAACTAACCACGCAATTCTCGTTCCATTAAAAACTAAAGCAACCAAGCCAACTGCTGTCAATCCTAAATAAACAAATAACCTTTTTTTGAACTTTTCATCCTGAACTAAAAGAAAGAAAATTGGTAAATATATCAGTAAAAAGCCACCCAAAGCAATAACATCCCCACTGATTCCCGCTGCCCGAATATACTGCTGCCCATCCATATAAAAAGCAATGCCCTGATAAATCGCATATAAATTATCAATCCACAGCGAACCAATGGCACAGACAAATAAAATCAACAACTGTTTTCTCTCCTTAATGAAAAGAAGGACGATAAAAAAAGGAAACATCCGATTAAAATATCGCCAAAAAGCCTTTGTCGAAATAACTATATCACTACTTGCAAAAATTAATAGAAAAAAACCAAGAAAAAAAATAAAAATAGGGATAATATACCGCCTTATTGCTTTTAAGTTCCAATCAGCTTCCCCCCTGTATACCCCATATAAACTAAATAAAAATGCAATTCCAATAAAAAAATCCGCTATCGAATTTTTCATTGATACAGTAAGAGCAAAGCCACACAAACAAATAAATATAACCTGTACAATCCAATGATGCCTCAAGTTTTTTTCACCTCTTAAAGTTCTATATCTACAGTTTGATTTACCAGATGAATCCCTACAGATTGAAAAACATCCAGTAAACATTTATCCTGTACTTTAAGTACAGGCGCAACTGAATAGACACAAATCTGCTCCTTCAATAACCATTTCGCAGTCATTAATGCGCTAGAAATATCCCCAACCACAAACTTGAGATTACTTTTCATCATATAAATAAACTCCGCTGGTATTTGAGCTGGTAAAAACTCTATATTCCCTAAACTTTTTAAATTGCAATAGTCTCCTTTTTCCTCACGGGGATGATATTTTACAACAATATTTTTACCTTTTTCTCTTGCCTTATTAGAAATCTGTTGAATAAGCTCTGCATATTCAGAAAACTGATTTGTAAAACCGGAATGTGCAATAATAATTAAACCATCCGCTCGGGCAATTTTTTGCTTTTCCTCCCCAAATCCCTGCCAGTATCTACTTAAAAATTTCTGATAAGGAGATTTAAAACCAAAATTTCCTTCTATTGCAAATCTTTTTTTCGTCCTTAACTCCACTCTCGCCAACTGAGGATAAATCATATGAATTTCCTCGGTTGCCGTATACAATCCTGCAATTTTTACATCCTCATACCATCTGCCAAAGCTCAACTTACTATACATCTGATGCCAATAACTTTTGGGAACATATCCGGCATCACAACTATTATAAAAATCTCCTCCATCTTCCAAAACAGCAATAACTGCAGATTGATTTAACTTTTTCACTTTATACGCAGCAGCCTGTGCTTCATTTCGTGTATCTGTCCCTAAATAAATCTGACTAATCTTTTGATACTTAGATAAAAACTGAATAATCCATTTTGCATTTCGTTTTCTCAATGTATTGCGATTCTTATCCGTTCTATATAACCCTGGCAACATAATACAATCATTAAATATATCCTCTGATTTTAACGACTGAAAAATACACGTTGCATCAAAATCGCCAATGATAATCAAAATATTTTTTGCATTTTTATTTTTTAAGGCAAGCATACTCGCCAAAAACACATGATACGGAGTAAAAGTAATATATATTTTTTCTTCCATAACCGGCTCACTCCATTACAAATCTTTAAATGAAATCAATTTAATATTCCGACTGCTTAATTTCTTTAGTATATTCTCACTCATCACCGCTTGAAACTCTACCTCAAAATTATGATGCCAACCACAATCTTTATGTAATAGTGCATTATTCTTCCCTGGATGTAGCATGACCTCAGTAACTCCATTTTTCATTCCATCAATAATCTCATTTAAGCAGTCCTCTGTCACAGCCTCACCTGCCACAATTCCGGAAAAATAATCCGGAACTCTAAAGCCTGCTTTTTTTGCTTTCCATTTAGCCAGTTCAGCTAAAAATGACAACCCAGTTCTTCCAACACATTGCCCAATAGAGCAATTGTATCCACCAGTAAAATTTACTGGAATTTTAGGAATTCTAATTGCATCTATATTATTTTCCCTAGCTACCCCTAAAACAACGTCAATCACGCCAGGCAATACATGCATATGTTGATGACTATCTATATGCGTAACAGTCAATCCCGTTCTCTTGACTTTCTGCATTTGTGCATTAAGTTCAGCATAAATCTCACTCAGTTTTATTTTTCTTAGAAAGAATTTTTTTACAAACCCTATATAATCCGAATAAAATTTACCATCTTGACCTACCAATGAAGAAACTTGTCCATGCGGTAATAATGGTGTTTCCCCTACCAGCGTAAAATGCACCCCAATTCCTAAGTCTGTATGCCCCGAAGCTTGCTTAACTGCATCTTCAAAAGCATCACAATTCGGCATAATTGAAGCACTACGAATACACCCATGCGCAAACCCCTGAATAACTGCCTGATTAATGGAAACATGCCTGCCAAAATCATCTGCGTTTATAATTAAGTTCTTCATTAAACCGCTCCATCTTTATTCATCCAAATATTCTCTATCACGTTCTGTTCGAGCTCTATAAGTTACTTTTCTCCCATTATACTCATTAATAATATACAATGGACGATTTTTACTCTCATTAAAAATACGCGATAAATATTCACCAATAACCCCTAAGAAAATCAGCTGAATTCCACCCAAAAAAAGAATCGTTGTCATCAATGTAGGATAACCTTGCACCGGATCACCATACAGCAACGTATTTAAAATAATCCACCCCATAAATAACATTGCAATAATCGAAATAAAACTGCCCAACAACGAAGCAATCTTTAATGGCAGAGTTGTAAATGAAGTGATTCCTTCTATGGCCAAATTTATCAAAGAAAAATAATTCCACTTTGTCTGCCCCGCAGCTCTTGGCTCACATTGAAACAACACTTCCTTCTTCTTATAACCTACCCAGCTAAACATCCCTTTAGTATATCGCTGACTTTCACGCAAAAGTCTAAGCGAATTTACGCACCGCCTGTCAAGCAACCTAAAATCCCCGACATTTTTCTGAATATCAATACGACTTACCTTCTGCAATATATTATAAAACGCTTCAGTTATATTTCGCTTAATAACCCCTTCATCCAAACGATTTTTCCGTTTAGTATATACATCGTCATAGCCCTGCTCCCAATAAATAAGCATATCCCTTATCATCTCAGGCGGATGCTGCAAATCTGCATCCATCAAGACCACCGCATCACTATCAGCATGATCAAGCCCCGCGACCATTGCCATCTCCTTCCCAAAATTTCGCGAAAAATCCAAATAAGAAATTCGCGAATCCCGCTGATGCAAACTTTTAATTACTGTTAAAGTATTATCACTGCTTCCATCATTAACAAACAATACCTCAAACCTATAAGAATCTAAACTATTCAACACCGTATCAAGCCTAGCATAAAGCTTCTCCAATACAGCTTCCTCATTATAACAAGGAACAATAATCGTAACTGACTTCATCACTTGCACTCACTCATTTCTAGCAATCATTGTCTCGCCATCGTTGCAAAGCCAAAATATTTTGCATAATAAACACTACGAAACTTATACAACTCTTCCCCCACATCATTCACTACCACAATCCCAAACGCACTACGATTTTCCACCGAAAAAGCCTGAACACGCATATCCTGTACCCCATTGGCTTTAGCTTCTATAATATTAGCCAATCTTGCCTGATTTTCAACATACAGCGTATGGTACCCGTTGCCAGCCCAAATCGCCACAATCGACCATAAACCAACCATCAATATTGCGAAATTTTTTTTATTTTTAACGGAAATACATTCAGCATAAATATTTAATCGCCACAGATTCAATGTTCCAATTAACAAAAAAACCATTGCCCCCATGCCCGCTCTTTGCGGAAAAGTCGGAGCCGCACACATGACAAGCAACGCCAAAAAACTAAGTCCAATATAACAACAACTACTCCACAAAATCTCAGCATTTTCCTCTTTCCACGCAAGCCATTTCCCACTGTTTAAAAACTGCTTTTTATACTGAAAAATTCGCCGCACCAAATACATTAACAACAAATATATCGGTAACTGCTTTAAAGTCAATGTACTAATCGTCTTCATTGGATCAATAATATGATTCTGAACAAACGAATAATCCTCCGCTGTCGCCTCTTCAATCCGTACATAATTACCGGGAGCAAAAACCAAACAACCATAACCAAATACAGCTCCAAGTAAACCAAACAACATCCAATTTTTTAAACACCGCTGCTGCCAACAATATAAATTTGCCAAAACTAATGCACCAATTAGCATTAGCCCCGTATTTTCATTCGTCCAACCTGCCAACACTCCAAAAATAAACATAACCGTCGGTAAAAAATCTGTCATTAATTTATTTTGGGAAAAATTCTTCACAACAGCTAACCGATATGGCAATAAAAAGACTAAAACCAACGTTGTCATCCACAAATAATTACATGACCCGGTCAACCATATTGAGGTTTCACCCAACGTAGGAATACAAAACCAAGTTAAAAACATCACAACAAGCAAAAACATCGGCTCAAAATCCTTAGTAACCTGCCCCCGAGCATGATAATAAATACAAACAATTAATAAAATAAACACCAGACTATTTAAAACATTAAATACCGGCTTCCCCAAAAACAACATCGCCTGTGCAAAAGAATGAGCAACGCTGCGCCCACCCCACTCAAGATAATGCACCACCTGAAAGTCAACAATATCTGACCAGCTTTCCAAATGCCTGGTCTGCTCCCAATTTTGTGCATAACGATAATCATCAGCCATCAGCGGAGTATAAAAATTAATTAAAAGCATATAAGAAAACAATGCAAATAAAATAATAAAAGATATATATTTCCCCCTACCAAACAAACCGCGCTCCCCCCAATTTATTAAATATTAGTATATATTAATTCTTTGCCAAGTATACTTTCAAAGCCTCCTGCCAACTGCACATTTCATCCCCAATTGTCATTTTCAGCAGATAATTCTCTAGTACTGAAAATGGCGGACGTTTTGCAGGGCGTGGAAACTGAGATGTAGATACGGGATGAACTTTTACTTCTAAATTGGCTTGGCGAAAAATCTCACATGCAAAATCATACCAAGAACATTGCCCCTGACACGTCATATGGTAAGTTCCATATGCATCGGTAGCTAACAATCTAAAAATACTCTTTGCTAACTCCGTCGTCGATGTCGGCGTACCGATCTGATCATTGACTACTTTAAGCTCTGGATTTGTCTTCGCAAGATTCAGCATTGTCCGAACAAAATTATTGCCATCCCCATAGAGCCACGCTGTCCGCGCGATATAATGCCGCCCTAAAATATCCCGCACCATCTGCTCGCCAAGTTCTTTCGTCTTGCCATAAACACTCTGCGGATTTACTTTATCATACTCACAATAAACCTTATTTTCTAATCCATCAAAAACATAATCTGTACTTACATATACCATCCGCGCACCATATTCTAAACATCCCGCGGCAATATTTTGTGCACCAACTACATTTACCTTATAGGCACCATCAAAATCATTTTCAGCTTTATCTACGTTCGTATAAGCTGCACAATGAATTACAGCCTCTGGTTTTACTTCACGAAAAAAAGACTGTGTTACTTTTACATTGGTAATGTCTAAACTATCATAATCCGTCAAAATAAGTTCATGAGCATGTCCTTGTATGGCTATCTCTCTGCCAAGTTGTCCATTTGCTCCTGTAACTAAAATCTTCATTTTATCGCTTCTTTCTGTGTATAAGTAAACAGGCGATTCTCTGGTAAATTACGCAATTGTGGATACACTTGATCCTTGTCAGATAAAGCTGGATTTTCCACTGGCCAATCAATCCCAATTTCAGGGTCATTCCAAAGAATCCCCCCCTCTGCTGACGGAGTATATACGTCTGTACATTTGTAAGTAAAAAGAGCCGTATCACTTAATACACAAAACCCATGCGCAAACCCTGGCGGAATCCATAACTGTTGATGATTTTCTTCTGACAACTTAAAACCAACCCACTCACCAAACGTCCTTGAACCTTTCCTAATATCTACTGCAACATCAAACACACAACCTTTGACTACGGACACAAGTTTCCCCTGTGCATTCGGATTTTGAAAATGTAAGCCACGCAATACATTCTTCGTTGAAAAAGATTGATTATCTTGCACAAAGTCAAATGCAATGCCAATCTCTTTATATCTATCCTTGCTCCAAGTTTCCAAAAAGAAACCACGTGAATCCCCAAACACCTTAGGTGTGACTAAGAGTACACCGTCCAATTTTGTTTCTTCTACTTTCATCTTGCAAATCACCTACTCTTTTACCAATGACATTAAATATTCACCATATGCATTCTTCTTCATCGTGTTGGCTATCTCTAGCAACTCATCTTTTGTAATATAACCATAATGATAAGCAATTTCCTCTGGACAAGCAACCATTAACCCTTGTCGTTCTTGCAGTGTTGCAATATAGTTTGATGCCTGTAATAAAGAATCATATGTACCTGTATCAAGCCAAGCATAACCCCGTCCCAAAGTCTCTACATATAGATTTTTTTGTTCTAAATATAGACGATTTAAATCCGTAATCTCAAGTTCGCCGCGCGCCGATGGGCGAATCTGTCTTGCAAGTTTCACTACATTTTTATCATAAAAATACAAACCTGTCACTGCATAATTTGATTTAGGGCTTTGCGGTTTTTCTTCAATACTTATTGCTTGTCCATCATCATCAAACTCTACAACACCATATCGCTCAGGATCTTTCACCCAATAGGCAAAAACTGTTGCTCCACTTTCTCGCTGTACCGCTTCTCGCAATTTTTGCGTAAATCCATAGCCATAAAAGATGTTATCTCCTAATACTAAGGCACAACCTTCATCGCCAATAAAGTCCTCCCCAATCAAAAAAGCCTGCGCTAACCCATCGGGACTCGGCTGCACTGCATAAGATAAACGAATTTCCCATTGGCTTCCATCTTTTAATAAAGTCTCAAACACATGACGATCTTCCGGCGTCGTAATAATCAAAATATCGCGAATTCCAGCCAACATCAATGTAGTTAATGGATAATAAATCATCGGCTTGTCATACACGGGAACCAACTGCTTGCTAATCGCCTTTGTAATTGGATAAAGCCTAGTTCCAGATCCACCTGCTAAAATAATGCCTTTACGAATTGCCATGATAGGTCCTCCTATTCTCCAAGTCCAAGTCGTTCACGTTGATAACTACCATCTAGTACCCGATTACACCAATCACGATTTTTCAAGTACCAATCTACCGTTTTAACAATTCCTGTCTCAAAAGTTTCTTTTGGTATCCACCCAAGCTCTTTTGCTATTTTAGATGCATCAATCGCATAACGTAAATCATGTCCAGGACGATCTTTTACAAATACAATCTGCTCTCGATATGATTTTCCATTTGCCTTTGGGACTCTCTCATCTAAAATATCGCATAAAGTTTCAACGATGCACAAGTTCGTTTTCTCGTTATGTCCACCAATATTATATTTTTCTCCTATTTTCCCCTGCATCAATACTTGCCAAATTGCCTCACAATGATCTTTTACATATAACCAATCTCGCACATTTAATCCATCGCCATAAATAGGCAACTCTTTTCCTTCTAAAGCGTTGAGTAAAATCAATGGAATTAACTTTTCAGGGAAATGATAAGGTCCATAATTATTTGAACAATTCGTAATAATCGTAGGCAATCCATATGTATGATAATAAGAACGAACTAATAAGTCTGCCGACGCCTTTGAAGCTGAATAAGGCGAATTCGGTGCATAAGAAGTTTCTTCGGTAAAATAACCAGTATCGCCAAGACTACCATATACCTCATCCGTTGAAATATGGATAAAACGAAAACTTTCTTTTGCCTTTTGATCTAGCTTTAGCCAATACTCTCTCGCGCTTTCTAAAAGATTAAAAGTTCCATTAATGTTCGTTTGAATAAACTCCATCGGCCCATCTATTGAACGATCCACATGCGATTCCGCCGCAAAATGTACGATTGCATCGGGATTATACTTCTCAAAAAGCGCCTCAACTAACAAACTGTCACAAATATCTCCTTTAACAAAAGTATATCTAGGATCACCATCAATATCTTTAAGCGAATCCAAATTCCCCGCATAAGTCAATTTATCTAAATTAATTACCTGAACATCTTTTTGAGCTTCTAAAACTGTATGGACAAAATTTGAGCCAATAAATCCCGCCCCACCTGTTACAATAATCGTTTTCATAATTTCACCTTCAAAATAATATATCTAAATTAGATGTCTTTTTTAATTGATTTTATATATCTAAATATTATAAAAATTTAATATTTAGACTAAATTATAAAGATAGATACTCAACTAAATTTTTCACTTTGCTTTTCCATGTATTATTTCGTGCATATTTAATATATTTTTCTTTTAAAGTAGTTTTCTCATTTAATGCTTTTCTTATATAAAAAATAGCCTCTTCTTGGTTTTTGTACAAATATGCTGGTGATTTTAAATTATTCAATTCTTCCCAATAGGTTGATACTACCGGTAAACCAACAGACATATATTCATATAATTTTAATGGATTTATATTATTCACAAGCCCTGGATATTTTTCTACATTAAATGGAATGATACCAACATTAGAATTATGCAAATACGATGGTAATTCCCTATATGTTTTTTTCCCTAAAAAAAACATATTAGTAGGTAGTTTTTCTTCAATATTTAAGCTCTCATTATCTCCTATAAATACAAAAGAAACATCTTGCATTTTTTTTGCAATCCTAATCATACATTCAAAATCAAACCATTCTGCCATTGCACCAACATAAATAATCCTAGGGGCAGGAACAAATTTTAAATCATTTGGAAGATCGTGGTCTCCATAATAAAAGTGATTAAAATTCACTCCATTAGCTAAATGAAAGGAATCGTTAGGTTTCATTTCTGAAACATATTCGCTTAACGTACTTGCACTATAAACAACACAATCAGCTTTTGATGCAATATAATTTTCTATTTCATTTGTTATTTTAGCAGACGATGAAAATTCATCATTTTTATCAGCAACACGAAAAATTGATTTTCTATACTGAATTTTATTTAACCAAAAGGATTGATATTTACTATCTATATATAGTAAATCAACCTTGCCAAAACCTTCCTGTTTTATTTTATTTATTACATTGGGCACAGATAATTTATGCCAATTATAATGCAACCATCTTCCATCTAATCCAAACTTATTTGTTGGAGTAACAATTGCTCCTGGAACCCACGTATATAAATTATGGGACTCATCCCAACATCCTCCTGAAAAGAAACTTTCACTTCTTTTCTTTAAATCATCTGTTAATCCTTTACAGACATGCAGCAATGATATTGGGTCTGACACAAATCCAACTTGCCATCCTAATTCCAATAAATTCTTTGCAATATGATGACTGCCCACATGAAAGGGGGAATCCCAATAATTACAACATGCCATTAATGCCTTTTTTTTCATTATACTATTCCTTTTCAACAATTAATTTTCCGTATCCATTAGAGTAAAATTTAATCATCATATTTTCAATTATCTCCTCACCATAGTCCTGAATAATAACTTTATGAGGTAAAATTTCAATACAACGATAGACCTTTTTATCAAATCCACTATGCTGCATTAGTATAAAGTTTTTTCTTAAGAGTAAGACTTGTGCATCAGTTCTATCACCAATAATCGAAAATAATCCTTCTTTACCATCCAACCAATCATTTTGCTCTCTCCGGCTTTTCTTTATAATGGTAAAATGTGCATTGGTAGATCTAAATTTATTTCTTTTTTCTGGAACTGACGTATATAAATACGTTCCAGGGTCTTTGATAATGTCTTTTTCTTCTATTCTAAGTTCAATCGCTAATTGATCATTGTGACAATGTCCACCGTTTCCATTTTGTCCAACTTCACCACAACGAACTGCCAAATATAAATACTTGGACTTAAAAATATACAGGCCCATTCCTGCATAAGAGTAGAATCCTAAACCTTCTATTAAATCTTTTTCACTATGAAAGCAATACTCATTTTTTTTCACTAAAGGACTTTCTAATGGATCTACAAATTCTTTAAAACTCCCCTCTCCCTTTAGATTTGCTTCTTTATCATTATCTGACAAGTCCAATACTTTATTCCCTAATAACCTTTTTACCAGTTCTGTCTCAAAATTTTTTTCTTTAACTAATTTGTTATTGAAAAAAATAACATCGTAAATTTCTGATAAATGAGCATGATTTAATATGTTTTCATCATAATAAATCTTTAAGTTTTTATTTTTATAATGATTTAAATTTTCATATTTTTCAACAGCAGCTTCAACCGTCATCTCTTCGTAAATAGGATTAATTTTAAAAAATCTGCCACTATCATTGTCACCAAATTGAGGAACTTCCTTATTATTTTTTAAAATATTTTTAGTAAATTCTAATGCTAACTTTAACCTTTTCCAATACCAATGGGGGAAAATAATTGTATCATCAATTGTATATTCTTGTTCATTTATTTTTTTTAAAATTGGCTTAACTTTATGAAAATTAACATCATAATGTTTTAGAAACTTACGCCTTTCTTTTGTTATGTTTAAACATAGCAATGATGAATATAAAATTATTTCTGTAGATAATCTATGATAACTAGTAGATCCTTCAAAGTTACTTCCATCTTCATGAAATTCATGTTCCATTTCGCTATTCAATTCTTGTATGGCAAAAGCCATCCATGCATTAGTTTCATTACTATTAGGAAGATGAAATGCTGCAAATAATAATCCAGCAATATCTGACAAATAATGATTAGAGCGAAAACGAGGTGTATATTCTAAGTTATTAATAATATGAACTCCATGATCATAAACAGATGATGCAAAAATAATTTCAAAGTCAGTATCAAAGATTGCCCCAAAAGATTTAAATAAATTATATGCCATTAGCCAATTAGCAACCCGTATTCCAACATCCATTGTACATCGCCAATTTACTCCATACCTAGGCGGATTCAATGAAATAAAATCTAGAATTTGATTACGAAATTCTTGTCTATATTTTTCCTTCTTTATCTCATTAGACAATCTATAAGCACGAGCTAACATTACCAAATGCTGCATTCTGGATATTTCCCATGGAACCTTTATATCAACCCCTGGATTTATTCCATAAGTAATATTCATATACCAAGTCTTTTCCGACCATCGATACCCCGACTTAAAATCCAATTGCCAATCAATTGGCTCATAATCTTTATCTATTTTCTGCCAAACTTGTTTTGCATATGCAAAATTACTTTCATTAATCCTATTTTTTAACCAATCTCCATTTTCATCAACATATACATTATTATTCTTTTCTTGATATATGTATCCTTCTAATCCACAACATCTCATATCATATTTAATTTGTACCCAACCAGATCCTAGCAAATCAAAATAATGTTCACTATATAAATCAGCTAAATTTAAAATTTTTTCTCTATCTTCATCAATATCATTAATATTAATTATTAACGATTCTATTTCTAAATTTTCTTTTTTTAAATACGTACACTTATATGAATCTCTACAACGTTGTACATTCTGACTAATTTTTTGAATAAAAAACCTATATCCTCTTTCTATTAACTGATTTCTAGGAATAGTACAAAGTTTTCTTAAGTAAAATGTAAACATCTATTTTCCTATCTTTCACATTTATATATTTTTAATGAATTTTCATTTTTGATAAAAGTTTATTAAAAAGTCCGTCATAGTTTATATTTAATATTTTAAAAAAAATACTCCCAAATACTAAAAACTCTATAATAAACATCACAATTCTTATATATATACTATTATCTCTTAAGTAAAAATGCATAAAGGTCAAACACATGCCAACAAGAAAATATACCGAAATATACAGGAGAGATAATTTTATTTTTTTAAAACAATAATTTGCAAAAACAATATATAAAAATACTCTTATCATATAGACTAATGTTATAGCCAAAACTACCCCTAATAATCCATAAAAAGAAATAAATGAGTAAATGAGTATAACGTTTAAAAATCCAGAAAAACATTCAATTAACGTATCAAACTGACTTTTCTGCGACAAATGAATATTTATTGCAAAAATTTTAGCCAAAAACATAAATATACTCATCCATATAAATAAATATAGATATTGAATATAGTTTATATACTTTTCTCCTAAAATAATCAAAGTGACTTCCTTTGCAAAAATGCTTAAAAAAATCAGTAATAAAAATAACAATAAAAAAATCACACTAAGAATTTTATAATATTTTTCTTTAAAAACTTCCAACTTATATTCATTATAAAAAACAGGCATAATTGCCATATAAATAGGCTCCATAATAAAGCTTAAATTGTTTGCGACTCTATTATTTCCTTCATATATGCCTACCTCTTTAATTAATCCAAATTTACCCAAAAAATACTTACCTGATAATAATGAAAAATAAGAACCAATAGTAGAAGGAATTAGCCATAATGAAAATTTTAAACTCTGATTAATCAAAGTCCATTTTATCGTTAACTTCCACTCTTTATAATTATCCCAAAATAGTAGTATTATAACAATATTTTGAAAGAGTAATGATAATATTAGAGAATATATTATACCTATTTCTAAATAAAAAAAACAAAAAAAACTAGCTACATTCGCAATTGCTTGTATTAACATAATACAAGCAACTTTTTTTACATTTTGAACCAACCTCATTTTAGATTGATATATATTTACAATTCCCGTAGCTAGTGGTATTAGTAAAATAACAATCATATTTTTAGATTGATCAATAAAATCAATATTTACAGTACCAATAATATGTTTTAATAACATATATATAAAAAAAATAACTACATTAACTAAAATCAATAAATTGGTAATAGATATTTCGAAATCTTTCCTCTTACTATCTTCTTGCTCTAAATAATATCTATTAAAACCAGACTGTATTTCAAATAACATAAATAAGCTTAAAATAGTGACTGCCATATTAATTAATGAAAACTGTCCCATTTCCTCTATGCTTAACAAACGACTTAAATATGCAAAAAATATAAAGTTTATTATTTTTGCTAAAAGATTCGACAAAAAATATACAGAAAATATTTTAAATATTTTATTTTCCATTCAAATACTTACTCATTTCATTCACTTTACTTATAAAATTTTGTTCTTTTTTCCTCATTGCAAATTTATATTTCCATATAATCAATTTTCCTATTAATGAGTTACCACAACCAAGCAAAGTATAAATTTCACAAAAATCTTTTATAAATTTCAATTTATATTCATCAATACCTGTTCCTTCACAATGCATTATTACTTTTTTATTGAAACTATCCTTTATACTTTCATCGACAGACAAAATACCAACCTGATATTTATAATATTCTCTATCATAAGATGCATCTAAGCAATACTTACTATCTTTAAAATAAAAATTCAGTCTATACGCCTTTTTTATTCCATCTATTGTTATAAATATAATATCATTTTTTATTCTATTTCCTAATTGACGAATAAATTCTTTTTTATCTTTATCCAAATATATTGAATGTTTCCCGCTTTTTAATTTAGACACAGATATGTCAGCTATAGACTTAAAATTTTCTGTCGAAAATGCTTCTATTGAAAAATCATACACATGATTTTCCTTTTTTATGTGATTAAATGCAGTTCTAATATTTTGTCTTAAACTTTTCGAATAATACTTAGTTCTATAATCTTCATAATTATAAATATCCCCCAAATATACTTGAGGACATCCAGATAGTAAATAATTATGTTCTAACATTTTAGATTGTAATAATATGGACTTTTGATGAACATGAGAAAACAATATAAGATCATATTTAATGTGTTTTTTTATAAATTTAAACATATATTCAATTTCTGTATTTTTTATATCTTGACCTATAACATCTATATAAGTAGCTCCCCATTGCTCTCCTAAAAAGCTTAAAAAGTATATCTTAACTCTATATTTAACCTTATAATATTTGACTAATGGTAACATTGCTGTTGCACATCCATTTTTATATAAGACAATAATAAACAATTCTTTCTCATGCCCAAAGAGATTATCATTTTTATTTTTAAATACCTCCCACCAGGTATTTAACCACTCAAAAGAAGTATTTAAATATTTGTTGTTAAGATTACACCACAAATCTTGCACATCTTGATCAAAGTTCTTATAAATTTTACATTCTAACATAGTATCCTCACTTTTGCTTATTTAATTTCCTTATATACCCCTTCCTTTATATCATTAAATAACCAATCCCCTTGTTTGTATACCCCATGTAAAATTTCTCCCGTATGAATATTTTTTAAATATCTACTACTACTTTTCACTGACAAAAACATTTCATCCCATATTCCATCATACTCAATCCTCCAATTTCCATTTTCCATTTTTGTTATGGTAGTATGGTCAAAACTATCAAGATAATGTGCAATTTCACTACAGGTAGCATGCCATATATCAGCTCCCCGTAAAATTGCATAAATTTTATCTAAAGATACAATATCATCAAAAACATTTGGGGTTTGACGCCTGCCATCTGTACGCAAATTCATAAAATGTTCTTGTATTGAGATAACAAAATTATTTTGATATAAATATTGTATATATTTTTCTAATTTTATATTTTTTATAACTTTTTTTATACTTCCTAATAAAAAATTATTGTTCTTAGTTAAATAAAACTTAAAACTATCGCCAGATAAATTAGATGGCATGTCTAAAATATCACACTCATCTCCAAAATAATTATAATTATTTTTACCTCTAACGATTTCATTTATCATATTGCTATCAGATGCCCACCATTTAAATCCTAGTTTTTCTACAATATCTTTTGATTCATCATTTTTTGCATATCCAGGATATTTCCCACCAAATAGTCTAATATCATACTTTTCCTCAAATAATTTAATTTCGGCCTTTATCATTTCTATATCTTTTCTGGTTAAATATGAAAATTCTTGTTGCCAATTATCTTTGCTATGACATTGTGAAATATCTAAATAACGTCCATGTTTTATTCCATGAAAAGCCACTTCAAAATTTTTACTAATATTTTGAATGAATTTTTTAATATTTCCTTCATTTTCGTTAAATCTTACATCATATCCAGAATTAATATTTTGAAATTCATGTCTATGTAAAGGAATAAAAAAGGTTCCTTTAATTTCAGGATATTTACATAATAAACTTCTTTCAAAATAGCTATACAATGAATCTTCTTCTTTTAAACCATATCCCCAATCATTATATGGGAATAACATATTCTTCTCAAAAATAGCTGTAAATGATAAGTCATCAATCATTAGCGTTGCCGCCGTACGATGGTTTTTATAATATTTACATTTCTCCATAAAAATCTCCCCATATAATATAGTCTCACTTAATTTTAGCTACAAAAAATAGTCCATCGAACAAATATTCTTTTTTTAAAATAAATTTCTTTTTAAAAAAGCTTTTAATTTTATCCATAAAACAAAGCTCTTGAAAATCCTCTTTTTTTTCAGAAATATAATATCCATAAAATTTTTCTACAAAACACCTTCGTGTTAGTAGTTGTTTTAATGTTTGATATGAATACCAACAAACATGCTCTTTATTTAGCCATTTTTCTTCCAATATTCTATTATTAATCAAATTAATTCTTTGCCTACTCCATGGATTTGGCGTTGTAATAATTAATATACTTTCTCTATTCATAAACATTTTAATATTTTCTAACATTAGCCCAGGATTATCTACATGTTCTATCAATTCGCCACAAACCACAACATCAAAAGCTCCTAAATTAGTTAATCCTTTCATTTTTTCGGAATTAGTCACATCTGCCCAATAGCACTCATATCCATATTTTTCTTTAATCTTTTCAACATCATCTTTCAAATAATCAAAACCAATTAAATTTAATGCAACTTTATTAATTTTTTCATGTAACCAATCATCATTTTTAATTTTATCTTCATATAACGCTGAATGTTGAATAAAGCCTAAATGTAAAACTCTTTTATTAGTACACAACTCTATAATCTTATCTTTTCTAAATATCATTTTTCCCATCTATATTCCCTTTCACTTTTACATAAAAATCCTCTTGATTTCTTGATTGAAAAGTAACTGTTCCTTCTGGTCTAATACATACATCACTTGCAACTACGGGACACTTAAAATACAAAGCTTCTCTGATGCTAACAGCATCACCATCTGTACATGTTGGACGAACCATTAAATCAGCCTTTTTGAATAATGGCCAAAGCTCTTTTTGACCTGTCATGAAATATATATTATCCTCTATCTGCAAAACTTTCATTTTTTCTTTAATTTCATTCAAATAATCTTTGTTTCCATCATCGGCCAAAGCAAAAATTAATCCAATGTTAGAATATCTTTTTTTCATTTCAGCAACTAGATTAATACACATATCTAAACCATACAAGTCAATCTTATTTAAAAAAACTAGTTTAAATGCATTTGCAACAATTAAAGGTTCATGTTCTTTAATAAAAATAAACAATTCATTTAAATAAGTCTTTAATATATTTTCCTCATCTTCTATCGGCGGAGGCAAAAAAGCACATTTTATATGAATTTTATCATCTATTCCTGGTAAAATTGATAAAAGATATGACCTTATGTGTTCATTAACTACTTGTATTGATTGTGCTTTCCTTAATATTTTATTCATTATGTATTTTTCCCACATATTCGAATTGCGATAAAACAAGCGTGATCCTTCACCATGTAGTACTATTGAATATGAATTTATTTTCAATAAATTTATCATATAGATAAAAAAAAGACGCTTAAATGAAAAAATATGATTTATAAAGTGGCTATTAGGTTGAATTAATATTTTTAGAAGGTTAAACCTCCCTATTTTCCCCACATCAATAAATTTTTCTTCTTTATTTAACCGGCTCAACCTATATAAATAAGTTGATATCCCTCCTAAAGGAGGTGGTAGCACCCCTAAATGTATAACTTTCTTAATTTTATTCACCTCTATTATATAATTTTTTGAATAATATAACGAAACTTTCCACTTTTACTTGCTTCTATATTACTTACATATTTAATCTTTAATTGAAATCCATTTCCTAACTTCGCATTTAACGCAGAATAAATTATACTTTCATCCTTTAATGTATACCCATCTCCTTTTACAATATTTAATATGCATTTTCCAACAGTATCCTGATAAAATTGATATTTTACAACATTATCAAATATCTCTGAATGCATATTTAAGGCTGTCATCGAAACCTTATTTCCTTTTTCTCCAATCAAATGTTCTTGCATCCATCGTCCCTCGATAGATGAAAGCGTTCTATAATCACAATCATTAACCGAATTTTCATATCTAGCAAAATCTGCAGTTTTATAACGAATTAATGGTAATACATAATTATTAAATCCAGTCGTTACAATTTCACCACGTATACCAGAATCTGAAATTACCAAACCATTTTGATTTAATAGCTCAATGTATCCATAAATTGGCTCAATATGATAGTGGTAATATTTACAACACCATCCCGCAACCCCACCCATCTCAGAATGTCCATAATGAATCAAAAATTTGCAATCTAATATACTTTCGACTAATTCTTTTTGTCCTGGATAAACATTTTCCGAACTAGCAAAAACTGCTTTAGGTCTATAATCTAAACTGTCTCCACTTCTCCTTATATAATCACACAATAAAACGATTGATGAAGGATACACATGAAAATATTCAATTTTTTCCGAATTTAATTTTTGAACAATTAAATGCATATTCTCATCAGTTAAACAATATGGATTTAGAATTAAACTATTTCTACGATAATCATATCGCCAAAGACACTCCTTTGGCAAAATATCATTTCTCAAAACAGCCATAGTAGACTTTCCATTGACATATCCCATCTTTCTAAATAAATAATCAAAATAAGCTTTCTCTCTTGCTATAGAAAAATTTTTTTGTAAATAAAAAATCATCTGATTACCCGTGGTACCACCAGTAGTACATTTTATTCTTTTCGATTTTGGAAAAGAGGTTGATAACATATCATTAATATTATCTTGAACTGTTTTTTTGTCAATTGTAGGAATCATCTCGAGGCTCTTAATTGAATCAAATCTATAAGGATCAAAATCATATTTTTTAAAATTTCTTCTATAATAAGGAGTTGTCTCATAAGCATGAATAAACAAATGCTTAAGATGACTTAATACATAATCATCTTTTTCTTCACGACTCCATTTTTGTGAAACATTTAGCAAACTAATCATTTTAGAATATTCATTACCGAATTTTACATCATTCGGTATTTTCCCGTATACAAAATCAATTCCTTTTTGGACAATGTCGGGCATTAATGAATATAGGTCTCTTAAATACTCTTTTATTATAGTCACTCTCCTTTCTATTTAAAAAGATATTCACAAAATTCATATCATTTTTTCTACTTCAAAAGCAATTTTCATTGCCTGAATTTGCTGCCATAGAGGTATGGGAAATTCATTTCCACCTTTTATTGCTTTTGCAAAATCCTCTAATTCTTCTAACTGCCCTTTTTCACTAATTTTACTTTCTATATTTGCTAATTTCACTCCGTATCCATTTATTTTCTTATAATCATCTAAAACAATCATCTTTCCATCAAAAAACACTTCCATTGTTTCTTTTGGATAAATATTATTTCCCATTGCTGTATAAATCAAATTAGCAACAGAACCATCGCCATAGCGAACAGTAGCGATAAAATTATCTTTAGAACTATAAAATTCATTTTGAGGTTGAATAGATGATGCAGATATATCAATAACTTTTGCATTTGTTAGAAAATTAAATACATCATATATATGACAAGCCTCACCAACATTTCTGCCTCCACCTTCCTCAGTGTGGACCCAATGATCTAATGGTATATATCCCGCATTCATCTTATAATTGATAATCATTGGATTTGTACGTTTAACAGTATATCTATAAATTTCTTTCATGTATTTAGAATGCCTGCGATTAAACCCCGTCAAAATAACTTTTCCATTTATATTTTTTTCTTTACAATATTTCTCTATTTCAGCTAATTCAAATTCATTAATTGCTAAAGGCTTTTCTACTAAAACATGCTTTCCTCCTTGCAATGCTTTCATTACCATCTGTGCATGAAGATTATGCCTTGTAGCAATTAATACCGCATCAATATCTTCATCTTCAAGAATTTTATCATAACTTGTCGTTGCATAATTAGCATTAAATTGCTTCGCAACAGCAGTTGCATTATGCCCAGTTCTACTCATCACAGCTTGCAAATGATATAGATTCTTTAGTTTTTCTATATTTGGCAAGTGCATTCCCTTTGCAAAACCGCCTGCTCCAACTACTGCTATGTTTATTACATCTTTAGTGAACTTTCTTTTATTAAAGTAGACAACATCGATGTTTTTTTCATTATTTTCAGGATAATCCAATAAAATCATTAGAGGTTTTACATTCGATGTTTTTAATACTTCGTAAGCTTTCGAAGCATCATTAATTGAATATACAAACTCAACCATATCTATAATATTAAGCCTCTTACAAGAAATTAAATTCAGTACTTCCTGCATATTTCGATTTTCAGTCCAACGAATATACGAAACTGGATATTCTAATCCATGTTCTTCATATTTTGTGTCATAGCGTCCAGGTCCATAAGATGTAGAAATAAAAAAATCAATTTCTTTCTCATAAAAATCTGCCCGATTTAAATGCAATCCTACATCTCCAACTAATACGACTCTGCCTTTCCTGCGACACATTTTAAATGCAGTGGAAATTACTTCATTTGATTTTGTTGCTGCCGTAATAATTACACCATCAGCACCAATACCATTCGTTACCTGGTTAACAATATCCAGATCAATACCATCGTCAGGATGAATCCCTACATCTGCACCATTTTTCATTGCCATTGCAATACGATTTTTATCTAAATCACTGACAATAACTTTACATCCAGTTGCTTTTAGCAATTGTACCGTGATTTGCCCAATGACCCCAAGTCCTATAACAACAAAACATTCTCCCAACGTTGTCTTCGCTCGTCTCACACCCTGCAACGCAATGGCCCCTAATGTTACTGTACTAGCCTCTTTAAAAGAGACCTTGTCTGGCATTTTCACTAATAAATTACGTGGAACATTTATAATTTCAGCATGATACGCACACTGTGCTCCAGCACATGCAACCCGATCCCCAACTTTTATGTCTCTAATTTGATTCCCAACACCGATAACAACTCCTGATGCCGAATAACCAACCGGAACTCCTGATTCCAGTTTTCCTTTTATAATTTGTTTGGTTTTAGCCAATCCACTAGTAGTAACCATAGAAAAAACTTTTTTTACATTCTGAGGCTCATGAATGGCTCTTTTCCACAATGGAGTTCCACTATTCCTCACTCCACTCATTTCAGTCCCTATTGAGATACAAGACGAAATAACTTTTACCAAAACCTTATTTTCTTCAACTTGTGGAGATGGAACTTCTTCAACGACGGCTTGACCTTTTTTTATAAGTACTTGTTTCATTTAAAAATTCCCCTTGTATCTATTAATATTTTGTTTAAAAATATTCTAGGATTTAAACCTTTAAACTCTTTGTGATCTACTAACAATAAGATAATGTTAGCATTTTTTATTGCACTATCTATATTCATAAACTCTAAATTTCTATATTTATTTAAAGTAGCAGGCATATTCTCTATATTAGGCTCTACCAATAATAACTTTACATCTTGTATTTCTGCTAAATCCCCAACAATTTTCATTGCAGGACTTTCTCGAAGATCATCAATATCTGGTTTAAAAGCCAGACCTAAGCAAGCTATTATAGGATTATTACATTCTCTTATTTCGTCTAAGACCTTTTCAATTATATATTTTGTTTTTTGATCATTAACTTTCCGAGCAGTGGCAATCAAGCAAGCTTCTTTTGGTGCTGAATCAACAATAAACCATGGATCAACAGCGATACAGTGTCCCCCAACACCAGGCCCAGGTTGCAATATATTTACTCGGGGATGTCGATTTGCTAATTCAATTAAATTCCAAACATTGATATTTAGTTTATCACAGATCATTGACAATTCATTTGCAAAGGCAATATTAACATCTCTAAAAGCATTTTCCGTTAATTTCGAAAGTTCTGCGGTTCTTGCATCAGTTGTTAATAATCCACCTTCCACAAATCTCCGATAAAATTTAACCGTCAAGTCGGTAGATTTTTTGTTAATTCCACCAATAATTCTATCGTTTCTAGATAACTCTTCTATAATTTTTCCTGGTAATACCCTCTCTGGACAATGAGCAAAAAAAACATTTTCCATATTGAGATCATTTCTTTCTTCTTTTATCCATTGAAAAATTTTCTCTGTAGTCCCTACAGGACTAGTTGATTCTAAAACGATAAGGTTACCTTCTTTTATATATGGAGCAATCTCTTTTGCTGCATTTTCAACATAACTTAAATCCGGCTTTTTATTTTCTTTAAATGGAGTAGGCACCGCTATAATAAAAACATCTGCCTCCTTAGGTTTTAATCCCGCTTTTAGATTTCCTAATTCAATGGCTTTTTTTACAAAGCAATCCAATCCAGGCTCAACGATATGTATTTTGCCTGCATTAATTGTATCAACAATATCCTTTACGCAATCAATACCATACACTTCAAACCCTTTATTTGCCAATAAGCTGGCCGTTGGCAAACCTATATACCCTAACCCAACTACACAAACCTGTTCCATGAAAACTCTCTCCTCAAAATACTTATATTTCGCCATTTTATTCTCTGGTCTCATCTTCTATCTCTTTGTAACTTGATATAATCACCCAATAAACTCCCACTATTATCCAATAGGAGAAAAAATGAAAAGAATCCATTACAAAACCAGTTAGTAAAGTCCCAATGAGACTAATAATTAAACATTTTACTCTTATTTCATCTTTTATATTAAGATTACGACATTTAAATTTTAGTAAATCTCTAAATATTTTAATCCAAATTACTATCCAGAAGCAAAATCCCACTATCCCTAATTCTGATAAAATTCGCGCATATAGCCCATGAACTGGAGGCCATTTAGGATCTATTAACGTATTTAAGCCCCATTGGCTTATTTCTGAACTTTCCCAAGCCCATTGCGGGTAAAAATCACTTGCATAAAATCCATATTGCCCAAATCCAACACCAAATATTGGGTGAAACAAAAAATTTTAAGTGCAGCTACCTGAGACCCATATCTTGCTATATTCGATAAATTGTAACTTGTTCCTTCACTTAATATGATCGATGAATAAATGTGAATAAAATTCATTTCCCCAGAAAATTTTATATCAAAACAAAAAAGTAATAAAAATAACAGCACAAAAAAACAACCTAATATTTTTTTGTAATTAAATTTATGTTTCTTGAACATTATGTCTTTAAAAAGATAAATACATAAAATTA
Organism: Anaerosinus sp.; assembly: GCF_965318445.1. Taxonomy (NCBI): domain Bacteria; kingdom Bacillati; phylum Bacillota; class Negativicutes; order Selenomonadales; family Sporomusaceae; genus Anaerosinus; species Anaerosinus sp. The sequence goes on from NZ_CBDNNH010000018.1 coordinate 213,099, forward strand.
ATTGAATCAAAAGTATAATATAAGAAGTTCTAGACAAAGAATAGTAATTTAGTACAATTAAATATAAAAATAAAAAAGTGTAAAAAACTCTTTTTCTATATAAATAAATAGCAGTCATTAGCCATGGGAAAATAACTGCACTATACATTCCAAACATCGAAGGCTCACTTGATGACGAACGAACCCTATACACACTTTCTACAGATCCACTTCTAAAAAATCCATCTAGAAAATTTAATATATTAATACAAATGTTACTTTCATATATAGCACCTATCTCAAAAATTGAGTAACTTCCTGCAAGACAAAAAGAGATAATACATCCTTTTTGCAATAATTCTAAAACATCTAGTTGTAGATACCGTAAACTATTATAAATATACAATGAAACGAACATATAAAAAAAGAATGCTACCACTTGAGTTATAAATCCATCTATCCCATTTATCCCCTGATATTGATTAAAATATATTTCAGTAATATTCACTAAACCAGAAAGTAGTATTGTGCTAAAAAATAAAAATAAAATTTTTGTAGTTAAATTACTTATAAAAAAACTTTTTCTCTGATAAAGCTCTATAAATCCAAATAATACTCCCTAAAAAAAACGGATAAAACATCCCTTTTTTCCTAAACCGCCCAATAAGTTATTGAATACATTTATAGAGTCTAATGGTAATAAAATAATAGCTACTAAAAAAAATATATATGTATTTTTTGAGTTTTATTATTCATATTTTTCACCTATATTTGCTATACCAACTAAAAATATATTACAAAACTACTTTTCCAAAATTTCTTGATATATCTTAATTAACTTTTCTATATACAAGTTAATGCTAAAATTTTTACTATAAAACTTATTATAAGAATTTCTTCCTAAATTTTCTGCAAATTTATCATCAAATAATTCCTGAAGCTTTATCTTTAATGAATCAAGATTATTATTTTCAAATATCAATCCATTTTCTCTATCCTCAACAAAATCTTTAGCCGCAGAAACATCAGAGACTATAGAAGGTATTCCATAAGCAGCAACCTCATTCACTACTAATCCCTGAGTTTCATAGCATGAAGATGGTAAAACTAACGCTCTTGCTTTTTTTATATATATCTCCATCTCATCTTTACTTAGCCATCCTGTAATAACTGCCTTGGGATTAATTTCTTTAATTTTATCTTCACAATCACCAGCCCCTATAAAAACAGTAGACATGTTTAAATCCCTAGTAGCCCGAGCTAATAATATAGGATTCTTTTCTTTAGAAAGCCTACCAATAAAAATAATCATATCATTTTTATTTATCGCAACACATTCTTGCGGGGAAATATCAATTGGATTATCCAAAAAATATTTTTGAGAATTTTGCGGCAAAAATCTTTCCAATATGAAAAAACTAAAATTAGAGACAAATATATAATTTTCAATTTTTCTAGGCATCAACCCCCACTGATTCTGTACCCATTGTCTTATACATCTCCAAAATTTATGTAAGTAGCATCTAGAATCACAATTAGATACTATACATGAAAAGCTCAGCGCACGCTCATTACACACTTGTTGTTTTTTATAATTATAAAAACCAAGATTCGGACAAACTAGTCCATAGTCATGTACGTGATATACAACTTTAAATCCCATTTTTATTGCTATCGAAACACAAGAACTAGAAAGTGCTTTTTGACAAGTATGTATATGAATAATTGTATCTTTTGTATCCAACTCTAATAACACTTCCCTTAGTTTTTTCAATGCATATTTATTCCATACTCCTTGGATCATTGCCCTTAATCTGCTTTCATCAGTTAATATATCATGTTGATTCAAGCATATAGTCCGTAAATTTTTTATTAGCTTTAAAGAATTATCTATTGGGCCAACTCCAGTAAAGAATATAACCTCTATATTCTTTTCAGCTAATGTTTTCGCTGTTGCCAAAGCAATCTTTCCTGCACCTCCGTTAATATAGGCAAAATCATTAATTATAATAACCCTCATATTAATCTCCTCTTGCTAATATACGCCCTCTAAATTTAATAAAATCCAACATTAACCCCACAAAAATTTTATATAAGTCATTCTTTTAATTCACTATATTTTTTGTGTTTATCTCTAGCAATTGAAAGAAAAATAGTAAACCCCCCACCTATAATCACCCCGATAACTATAATTAAAAGCTTTCTTGATCCAATTGGATCACTAGGCAAATTAGGAGGATCAATAATTTGAATATTTAATTGACCTTGGGTCTTTGCAATTTCACATTTAGTATATAGCATTGATAGTACTTTTTCAGCATTATTTACATTTCTTTTTAATTCCACATATTTTTGATCATCTTTTGATAAATTATGAAATTGTTTGTCCTTATTTTTTTTCATTTGATCAATAGTATCTAATAATACCTCATTTACCTCAATACTAAATTCTAAAAAAATCTTTTTTTGTAATAAATCAAGAATATTTGGCTGTATTGACTTTCCTTTCGCATAAACAGCTTTTTTAGCCTCATCATTCAGCTTATAATTTAGAGTTTCAACTTCTTTCTTTATGGAATTCACTTCTGAATCTTTATATAGCAACGTTTGTCCCAATTCTAATAAGTGACTTTGTTTTTTTACAAGCTCATTAGAAATTTTTTCTGTTTTCTCAGTTTTCTCAAAATTAAATTCTTTAAAATCAAAGTATTTTTCTTTCAACTTTATATTAATATCTCCTAATTGAAGATAAGAAACTTCATTTTGTACATTTATACTGCAAATATCCTCATCCAAAGCCTCTATATTAAATAAAAATTTTCTTGCTTAATCGCTGATTTTTTCTTTTCTTCTAAGTAAGAACTCTTCTAAATTGACCTCATATAAGTTTAGAGCTTCCTTTTTTCTTTTATTACTTTTCACTGTTATTGCATACATATCAGTTCCTTTTATATTTACAATTTCCACTTTTTGCATTTCTTTTTTTCCTTCTCCATCCATATCATTTGACAATATATTTGGTCTTAAGCAAAGTTTTATTAATTCTATATATTTAAACAGTGAAGATGCTGGTATATTTTCTTTATATCCCAGGTTATTCATGGATTTCTGGATTCTATCATATAATATTCCCTCTGGAGTCTGGGTTTCTATTCGAATTATGCTCTTTGATTCATACGTTTTAGGTATAAGAAAAAAAGAAATCATCATTGAGCTTGTTATACATAAAAAAACAATTGTTAAATTCATTTTTTATATTTAGCTAGAATTTGCATTAATATTTTAAAATCAATCATCTTTTCTTTATGCATCTACATCCCCAAAATCATATAATTTATTTTGTTGACTTCTTTAAATATTTTAGTAACTAGCCCTTAATATTATTATAAATTTAAATACAAAAGCTTTTTAATCTCAATATGCCCCATTACGTCCAAAAACTACACGAAACGTCTTTATCAATAAAACAACATCCTGCCACAAAGACCAATTCCTTACATACCACGCATCTAATTGTAATCGACCTGCAAATTCAATATTATTCCTTCCACTAACCTGCCATAATCCAGTTATTCCAGGGACCGTCAAACAAATAGTATTAAGATAATACCCCATATCTTCCTTTTCTCGTGGTAAATATGGGCGTGGTCCTACTAAACTCATATTACCAATTAAAACATTTATTATCTGCGGTAATTCATCCAAACTAAATCTCCGCATCCACTTTCCAATTTTAGTAATTCGAGGATCAAAGCCTCTAAGTTTTGCAAATGTCTCCCATTCTCTTTTTGCCTCTAAATTCCGGCTTAAATATTCTTTTAAAATATCATCGGAATTGACAACCATCGTACGAAACTTATAGCAATAAAATTCTTTTTTATCTTTACCAATCCGCTTAGCAATATGAAGTATAGGTCCTGGGCTATCAATCTTTATCCAAATAGATAAAATTAACAGAATGGGAGTAACTAAAATAAAAACTATACCCCCTACCACTAAATCAAATATCCGTTTTATCAATTTGCTTATAGGATATTCTAAATTATTTTTCGTTTTTAATAAAACTAAACGATCATCAATGAACTTCTCCGCTTCAATATTTGCTACAGGTACTCCAAACAAGTCTGGAACAATCGTCAGATTTCTAACATAAGGCTGGATTCTATGCATCAACGCTAAAAGTTTATCTCTATCTAATCCTGGTGTTGCAATAATAACATCACGAACCCTACTCTTAACCACAGCTTTTTCAATTTCATTAAATGTTCCAAGATGTGGATATTCTTTAATTAAATCTCGCTCATGATAACAATCTTCAATCAGCCCTACTATTCGATAACCAATACCACACTCTTTGCCAAATGCTCCCGCAATAATCTCCGCTGTTTTCCCTGCCCCAACAATAATCACTGGGCGCTGCCATAGCCCCATCCTAACTAACATTCGTTTTGATATATAACGAAATAAACATAAAAAGATAAAACTAAAAATCCCCAACAACAACATAAATAAACGAGAAATAGTTCCCGATGCCCCACCCAAATAACTAATTAAAATAACTAAAGCATTTACATAAATACAAACCTTAAATAATATTCCTGTACATTGCCAAAACGGCACTCTTTTATTATACATACCCGCATATGCTATAAAAGCAATAAAAATCAACGGAAAAATAATGTACCCATAAATGTCACTAATATAAACCAGTGGCGCTGAATTTATAAATTTAAAAGCAATATAGTCTCGAACACTCTTCGCCCCAACAACAGCTACAGTAATTGCTATATAATCAACAAAAATTAAAATAAAAGGCGCAAGAAAATATATTATTTCTTCTTTAAAAATCTTTATTTTCGAACATCCCATCTATATTTTCTCCCCATCTTATTTAAAATAATACGATTGTCCACTAAATATTTTTTTTAAAACATTTGGTAGATATCTTTCATAAAGCCCTAATTTATACCCAAATAGTTTTACTACATTTAATCCCATTGCTCTTGGTATTAAAAAAAGATTATGTTTATATAAATATTTCATCTGATTTACAACTAATTTTATGCCTTCACCTTCAGCTTTACCAAATTCTTCACTAATCCAACTTTCATGAGCTTGAAAAACTCCAATATCAAAATATCTTTTAAACTCTTGACAAATCGTATAGTCATGTGAATGATAGACCTTAGCTTCTGCTACATATGCAATAATGTAACCTTTTTTTAGTAAACATGCAGCAACATACATATCCTCACTTACTATTGCATGGGGGAACCCACCTACACTCACTAATGCTTTAACTCTATATGCTGCAAAGGAATCTGACATAAAAGCTGTTTTAATCCCTAACTTCTCTTTATCTTGATAAGATTTTATTTTACCTCTTTCCGGATAATTAAACAATCGCGCTTGTGCGGCAATTGCAGATGCATTTACGTGAGGGATTTGCCTTCCATAAGCTGCACCAATTTTATTATTTGTAAAACTTTCTACAAGCTGAAAAATTGCATCTTCACCAGCAAAAATAATATCTTGTGTAATAAATATTACGATATCCATATCGATAAAATATTCAAGGCCTTTTTGTCTAGTGTCCCCGTGATTAAATTCTGATTTTTTTATTAATATATACTCCCAATTATATCTGCGTGCCAACTCTATCGTACTATCTGTTGAATCCGAATCTATAAGTAATTTTCTATCCACTTTATAGTTTTGTCTGTGAATACTATCAAATAATTTTATTAAATATTTTTCAGCATTTAAAGTGAGAACAACCAATCCTACCCGCATAAAATACCTACCCCATTATCTTAGTTTATTTGCTCATTATATCATAAAAACTTACAAAAAAGCACCACATATACAAAGATGCTATGTGGTACTTTTTTCATTGCCATTTTTCGCTTGTTCGAGTCTTTGCTGCAACTGCTCTAGCTTTCCTTCAATGTGTAACCGCAAATAAGCTAGCACTACCATTGGAAATCCATAGCTCGCAGTATAGGTCAAAATTTGCTCCATTCTTATCACCTTCTATTTAGCTATATTCTAAATAGAAGGTGATAAGAATGTTAGGAACTCTTATTTTTCAATTCACCTTCCACCAAATTTAGTAAATCTTCCCCCATATAGCAAATTCCTCTTAATCCTGCATTTTTAGCACATTCTACATCAGATAATTTGTCACCAATCATGATACTATTTTGTCTATCAACATCCTCATATTTACTAAAAGCCTGATCAATTAATCCCGTCTTCGGCTTACGACAGTTGCATGATATCGCATATTTTTCAATGTTGCCTTTTTCATAATGAGGGCAATAAAAAAAATCATCAATATGTGCATCATATTTCGCTAGCTCTTCATTCATCCACTGATGAAGTTGCTTTACATCCTCTTCTTCATAGTAGCCTCGCGCTATACCACTTTGATTTGTAATAACAAAAACATATATCTGCTTTTGATTTATGTAGCGAATTGCTTCAATTGCCTTTGGCATCCAAACAAAGTCTTCTTTTTTATACAAATAACCAATATCTTGATTCAGAACACCATCGCGGTCAAAAAAAACAGCTCGTTTTTTCATCGCGTAAAGTAACCGCCCGCATCAAGAAACTCGCAATATTCTCTTACAGCATCTTCTAATGAATAAAAACCACCGTCATATCCTGCCGCTTCAAGTTTCGCTAAATCAGCTTGCGTATAGTTTTGATATTTTCCTTTTAAAACTTCTGGAAAATCAATATATTCAATTCTTCCTTTATTAAAATGCGCAATAATTGTTTCTGCTACAGCTTTAAAAGTATGAGCCTTTCCTGTTCCACAATTATAAATTCCACTTGGCGCGCTATTCTTCCAGAACCAAAGATTTACCTTTACTAAATCTTTTACGTAAACAAAGTCACGTAATTGTTCTCCATCAGCGTACCCATCTATTCCTTTGAATAATTTTACATAACCATTCATTTTCATTTGATTATATAGCTGATAAACAATAGATGCCATTTTCCCTTTATGATGTTCTTGTGGTCCATAGACATTAAAGTACTTTAATCCCACAACTTGGCTCTTTGCTTCTGGAAGCATTTGACGAACATAGCGATCAAACGCTAATTTTGAAAAGGCATAAATATTTAACGCATCTTCGCATTGATCGCCTTCAATAAATCCATTTTTTCCGCTTCCGTATGTCGATGCAGAAGAGGCATACAAAAATGGAATTCTACGGTCCAAGCAAAAATGTAACAATGTTTTTGAATACTCGTAATTAGTTTCCATCATAAAGTTACAATCATATTCCATCGTATCAGAGCAAGCGCCTTCATGAAAGACTGCATCAATATTTGCACCGTCATAAAGCCCCTCTTCAATGTCACGCAAAAAATCATCTTTATGGCGATAATCAAAGTATTTTAACCCAATAAGATTTTTAAATTTTTCTCCCGTTCCTAAATCATCTACAATAAGGATTTCTTCATATCCTTCTTCATTTAACGTCTTAACAATATTGCTGCCAATAAATCCGGCACCACCAGTTACTATAATCATCTATTATCTATCCTTTCCAACGAAATTTATATACATTTTTATTCATCTACTTATTATACTACTATAAAAGCAATATTTTTTAAATATTTCTTTGTTAAACAGCTACCTTACGGTATACTATATTTAAATAATTACGATAACTTGTTTGAGGTGATTTTTTGTCCTATCTTTTATTATTCCTCATCTTTTGCTTCATAGTATGGCTATACTTACGTTTTTCTACACGTATTCCTATATTAATGTACCATCGTATTGCTGACATTCCCGGGGATAGAAATTCTTTACCTGTTGAAAAATTTATTGAACAACTTGAATATCTACATCATAACGGCTACCAAACTGTCACAATGAACGATGTTTATATGCATTATACTAAACAAAAAAAGCTCCCCACAAAATCCGTCTTATTAACTTTTGATGATGGCTATAAGGATAATTATATAACAGCTTTGCCCCTACTAAAAAAATATAAAATGAGCGCTGTCGTTTTCCCTATTTCTAATTGGATTGGGCGAGAAAACCAATGGGAAGACTTTCATAAAGCTGCAACGCTAACCATGACTCTAGACGAATTAAAATCATGGCAAAAAAATGGTATGGAAATTGCTTCGCATACAGTAAACCATCCTTTTCTATCTACCTGTAAAGGAAGTCAATTACAAGCAGAGCTTCTAGAAAGTAAAAACTATCTTAGTAAAGAGTTAAACACATCTATTGATTTTCTTTGCTATCCCTATGGAAATTTTAATAAAGAAACTATGCTGATAGCCAAAAATGTTGGTTATAAAGCAGCATTTGCAATTTTTGATCAAGTTCCACTTTGGAACATTAATCTTTTTGCATTACCACGAATTCAAATTTCCTCTCGTCAATCACTAAATGAATTTAAGTTAAAAGTAAGTAAAATCCATACAATTTTTATCGTTATGCGCCAACTAGAGCGTTGGATAAAAATTTTAAGACAGAAATAAAAGAACGCAAACATTTTTTGTTTGCGTTCTTTTATTAATTTAAATCATTTCCCTTCATCGTTCTCCACCAGGAAATCGTTCTCATTCGATGCATTTCATCCATTGCTTTTTCACGTTCGTTCTCTATATTAACATTGGCATTTTGTAATATTTCTATAGTATCATCCTCAATCTTCCCGATTGCTTTAGATGTAATCCAAAGATTATGGTTAAATCCTACTGGTGCATCTTCTGTTAAACTATCCGAAATCGCGTAGTAAGCAAAATCTCTTGGTGCAATTAATTCAATTAGTGTCGGAATAATATTCACATGACTTCCTGCAATATTTTCTCCTAATAAACCTTTATGTACACCTTTTCCATATATGACAAAAGGTATTGTATAGCGTTCATATAAACTAGGCTTATCCTCAATATTCGTTCGGTCTGCATGATCTCCAGTAATAATAAATAGACTGTCAGGATATTGACGTTCAGTTTTTTCAATAAATTCACCAATCATTTTATCGGTATACCAAAGATGTCCTAAACGGTTCAATAAATCTTCATTTTGGCGACTTTCTTCTGGTAACAACGCACGAACTGCTTCTTTTGGAAAACCTTCGCTCACTAAATCTACACTATAAGGGGCATGGTTTGAAACAGTTAAAATCACAGATACCATAGGCTCATTTTCAGCTTGAATTTTTTTACTCACCGCTTGAAACATAAACCGATCATCAGCTCCCCAAACATTTCCTTTCTCATAAGGGTAATCAGAACAGCTATAAAATGCATCAAAATCCTGCGCTAATGCAAAATCCTTAATACGTTCCCAAGAACTAAATCCAGCATACCAAAACTCTGTTTTATAGCCTAATTTTTTCATTTGTGGAGCTAATCCTGATGCATAAACAGATTTATAGGATTCAGCCTGTTGATTGGGATAAATGTTTACATCAGATAATCCACTAATAAGCCCATTTACAGCCATAGGTGTGAAGGCCCCATTTGGTAAGAAGGTCGAGACACTATCTGCATTCTCTTGCAGCATTAACTTGCGTAAGTTGGGGTATAAATTTAACTCTTTATACTTTTCCAATAGAGGCCATTGCGCATAGCTTTCACCGACGATAATAAAAATTTTATTTGGCCTTTCAATCACAGCGCCATTTGCTTTATGTAATAAACAATCCTCTAGTTTTTCCCCGGCTGTATCCCCTTGATTCATTTGTGTGGCAAATACCTTTATCTTATCTTTTTCTACGCCTGTCATAATGCCATGGGTAATTCGCTCATTGATACTATAACCACGATACATCGCTTGGATATCATCAAGAATCATTTCATTCAGAAAATCATCTTTTGTTTTCGCACAATTTTCCCAATGAAGCGACGATGCATAACTAAAACTGCCCCCAAAGCGAATAAATAATGCAAATAATATAAATGTGGTAATAACTCCAATGCGTTTTCCATATTCTTGCCATTTTACGCTACTACCTTGCCATTGATAAACAGGTAAGGCTAAAATACGTTTGAACAGCCAAATAAAAATCCCCGAAAATAATATAGCACCTGCCAAGCGCCACACCAACTGATACTGATCAATTATCGTCATAAACAATGCCTGCATATCATCATTCACTGCGTTAAAAACAAATTGATTAAAACCAACATGGAATTCTTCATAGAAAGCAAATCTTGCCATAAATAATATGCAGATAAGTATGATAAACACATTTCCTATAAAATAGCGGATATATTGAAAACTTGTTCTGTTTAGTACAAGTTGCGGCAGCGTTGAAAATAAAAATGTAAATAATAAAGCTACCCCCGCACTTTTCAAACTCATTTTCATTCCATAGTAAAAATTTAAAACAAAATCTGTCCAATCTGTACTGGGACTAATATAGCGATTCATACATAAGATAAATCCGATACGAAATAAACAAAGCAACAGCCAAATACTAAAAAATACTTTTAAATCTTGTTGTAATTGATTAAAAAAATTCGTCCACTTCATTTTAACTCTACTCATTTCATCAAAAAACTTATAACGTCATTGTTCAAAGTTTTCCTCTGGAAAACCTACCACTCGACGTTTCAACGAGGCAGGAGGTAATACCCACCTAGTTACAGTTCCCGCCGCCTGTAGCTGTGGGGAAAATCTTATTCCGAGTTATAAATCATGTTCTCGTAATTTTAGTTTTACTTTTTTTTCTAAGTTACGGAAAAACAAACTTACTTTACTACGTTTTTTTTCTTCACGCATCGTAAAATGTTCCCCACCATATAATTTTAATGGTAAACACCAAGTCTGCATATAATGCGCCTCAAATAATTCAGGCTTAGCCCGATATGCCATTAAGCTAATCGTCTGATCGTCGTCTGACAAACCAACATCTGTTAAAGATACCATTGCATTACGCCATAGCTGCCATAACTCCGCCCAATGATAATCCTGAGCAATAATTAAATTTCCTCGTATGTAAACATCCATATATTTCACAACTTGAAATATAGGTTCATCATCTAATTCACGTGCAGTAAAAATATGTATTTTATCAGTAAAATCATACTTCCATATGTAATCAAATTCTTCCGGCTTATAGAATAATTCCCCCCCATGGTTAAAACCAAAATCAATCCAAGCAGCGGTGCCAGTAACTAAATTACGCTTTACCGCATCAGCGACAAAATAAGGTTTTAACAAAACTACATAATTAAAAATAGGGGAAAAAGATTCTGGATAATTTGGATGTCGATGAAATCTTCTCGATACAGGATGCTGCATTGTTTTTTCTATTTTTTGATAAATATCCATGTCACAACTTCTAACATCATCAATAACAATAACTTGCGTTTGATCTCTCAAGCCATAAGATTCTCGAATCGCCAATACTTCTTTGGCAACTTCAGCATTGGTATAAACAATTAGTTTATTCTTCATTCTTGCCCAAAGTTTAAAGTACGAAATATATTTGTTATCGCCACGTTTAAACTTTCCCCATTCACCGCGACCAATATCAAAATAAGCCGTGACTAATGTAATCTCTTCTTCCATGAAATCCACTCCATCGTACATATTACATACCTATTTTAGCTTTTATTTTATATAATGAATATTTTGCGTACCATAGCAACCCATCGATAATTTTGTTGTAGTAAAAATATGACTTCGCCATTTTCTTCATATCTTTATAGCTTTGCGGTTGTACCAATGGAACATCTGCCCATGGAGATAATACAGCATAATGTATGAAATCATCCTTTAATGGATGCATACACCATTCGTGCCAAGGCTTAAACCTTCCTGCATAATGTACAAAAACCGTATTTTGAGGCAAATTTTCTATAAATTTATTTCCTCCTAAATCAAAAATATAATCGTATTTTTGATCAATATATTGGACTTTTCCTTCTAAGACAATATTCAGAGCATCTTGATCAAGCCAGTCAAGCTGCCCTAACCGTGCAAAAGATACCTCTAAAGCTTTTTCCGATATGTGTTCACGATTCCATGCTTCTATATCAATATAAAGGAATCCGGCATTAAAATATTGATTTTCCTTTAAACCTAAACTGCGAATTTGCCGTTTTGCAACTGCATCTATATCATGAACAACACTAACAACTTTATCTTTAAAATCTAAATTCAACAGATCCGTAAAATTGGCAAGACATAAAATATCAGCATCTAAATAAATAACTCGTTTTGCAATTTTCGCTAAGGCTTTGGGTAACAAAAAGCGATTATAGGTTGCTTTTGTAAAATGTGCAGTCGATGGCAAACGATCAAATACAATACTATTTATATAGTATAAAAAAATATGCTGTTTATATTGCTTTGCAAATTCCCGCAATGAAGCTTTTCCTTCATCATCTAATCCATCAGTTAATACATGAAAAACGAATTCAGATTCTTGATTATTTTCAACGATGGATGTCATTGCCACTCCCATTGGGCGAACAAAATTCGCATCAATTCCATACGCAATATGAAACACATTATCATTTATTTTCGGCTCTGTATCTGTATAAGTAATACATTCACGTTTTTTTATGGCATCATCCAAAAATGAAAAATCCATTTTATTCCCCTTTTTCCACTCTAGTTAATTCCTCTAATTTCTGCAATAACTCTTCTTGACTAACTGCATACGTTCCTAATTTACCCACAACAATTCCAGCTGCTATATTCGCTAAAGATGCAGCCACTTTAGGCGAAAGTCCTGCACTAATTGATGCCCCAAATACTGCGATTACCGTATCCCCCGCACCAGATACATCAAAAACTTCTTGTGCAACCGTTGGAATATGGACAACTTGCCTATTTCCAATTAAACTTAGTCCACGTTCAGAACGCGTAACAATAATATTCTTAATCTTAAATTTGCGTTTTACAATTTGCCCTGATGTTTTAACCGCCTCGTCTTCATTTATAATTGACTCCACTAAAACTTCATTAAGTTCTTTTAAGTTAGGCGTTAAGTAATCTGCATTTTTATATTTACTCCAATTATCTCCTTTAGGATCTATAATTACAGGCACTTGATGCATCGCAGATAATTGGATTATTTGTTGACAAAAACTATACGTGCAAACGCCCTTTGCATAATCCGAAATAATTACACAATTTATTCCTGTCTTGAGTAAATCAGAAATATATTGAATCAAACTTATTTCATATTCAGTTTCTAAAGCATGATTTTCTTCAAAGTCCAATCTGAGCATTTGTTGATGACCGCCCATCACACGCAATTTTGTTGTGGTCGGACGTTTTGTTTTGATAAGTCCACCTGCATAAATTTTTTCTTTTTTCAACTCAGTCTCAAGACTCAGGCAATGTATATCATCACCAACAATTCCAGCTAAAAAAGTCTGGCAACCTAATAAAGATAAATTGTGTGCAACATTTGCTGCACCACCTAATGCTTCCTTTTGTCTAATTACACGAGTAATCGGCACTGGCGCCTCTGGAGAAATGCGCTTAACTTCCCCAAAATAATATTTATCAAGCATCACATCGCCTACAACAAGAATTCTACACTGATTAACTTTACCTAAAACAAATTCCTTTGCTGCTAAGATTTCTTTACGGTTCAAGCCCAATCACCTCGTCAATATAGGCACAAATCATATGACCAACCATAATATGACATTCTTGAATTCTTGCAGTAACTATCGATGGAACTTTTAAACAAATATCCGCCAGTCTTTCAATTTCTCCATCCTTTTTTCCAGTCATACCAATAAGGGTTGCCCCCTTTTCTTTTGCAACTTCAAAAGCTCGTACAATGTTTTTGCTATTTCCAGAAGTAGAAATTCCAATAACAACGTCACCTTCACGCACTAAAGATTCTACTTGACGTGCAAATACATATTCATATCCATAATCATTGGCAATTGCTGTTAAATTTGATGTATCTGTAGTTAATGCAATCGCTGGCAAACTGCAACGCTCAGTTACAAATCTACCGACTAATTCAGCTGCAATATGTTGGCAATCTGCTGCACTTCCCCCATTACCACATAAAAATATCATATGACCATCTTTCAATGCATCACTACATTTTTTTGCAATGCTCTCTATTGTAGGAATAGATTGCTGAAGCAATTGTTCAACAGTCTCTTGATGTTCCCTTATTATTGCTTTAAAATCCATTTTCATAATCTCCATATTTTGATTCAAAAATTTTATTTAATTGTTTCCACTTGCTTTTCATATATTTGATAATTTAAATATATAGCTAACATACAGAAATAAATTTTCACCACTTGATTTAAGCCAAAGCTATAGTCTGTTATTCCTTGTAAAACTGTAGCTAATGTTATCATAAAAAACATTAGATCTGAATCATTTTTTTCTTTTAGCCATCTTCTAAAACTATAATATAAAAAAGATAAATACATATACCAAAAGGTCATACAACCAAAAATTCCTGTTTCTGCCCAAAGTGTTAATGTATTATTATGAGCATGAGGTGTAAATCCATCCTCTAATCTAAAGTGCTCTTCTGATCGATACTCCTCATTAAAAACTTCTTTATAACGACCTAACCCAACTCCCATTATTGGATTATCTTTTATCAATTCTATTGAATCTCGAGCAATCATATAATGCCCCTGATTAGATGTATTTTTATAATCAATAAAACTATATAATCTCGTTTGTAAAAAAGGACTCATATAAACGAATATTCCCACAAAGAGCAAACCAATACAACCCGTAAATAAAATTTTTTTAAGATTTTGCACTTTTAAAATAAAGATTAAAGGTAAAATAATCCCCATAGCAAGCCATGCTATTCTCGTTCCATTTTCTAATAATGCAATAAAACTAATAATAAATGCTAAAAGGATATATTTTAAATATCCTTTGTTCTTTATTTGCTTGTTAAATATTAAAATGAATAAAATTGGTAACATAATTAATAAATGCCCAGCAAAAATTATAATACCATTTTCAAATCCAGTTATACGCATATTTTGTACACCATTATAGATAAAAAAAGCCCCCTTATAAGCAGCATACAAATTATTAATAAACATAGAAAGTAAAAAAGTAAAAAATACAGTTAATATTTGCTTCTTTTCTCGAGCAAAAAATAAAATTAATAAAAATGCGAACATCCTATTAAAATATCGCCAAAACTCTTTTGATGATTTTAATATATCAGGACTAACAAAAATAGAAATAAATATAAATCCAAAAAAATTAGTATTGCCTGTATATATCCCTTGTAAATTTTTATACTTAGTCGTTCTTTGTAACATCTTATTATTCCGATTAAAACTCCTATTGCTAATATATTATTCGCAATGACATTATTAATACATGAAGTAAAAGCAAATAAGCATATAATAAATATATATATATCTATCCAATTTTCCAATATTAGAACTCAAATAAATAGCCCCTTTTTACTAAATTAAATAATTTTTTTATATTCTTCACACATTTTTTTAAAAGAAAATTGTTCATTTACTTTTTGATAAGCTTTCTCTAAGTATAAGTTTTTTCTTTGCCTTGCTTCTTCTATTTTTTCAGCTAAATCTACGCTGTTATTTTCCTTTACTAACATACCTGTTTCTTTCGAAATTACAATTTCATTTACACCAGCTACATTGGTTGCTATCACTGGCAATTTTGCAGCCATAGCTTCGCACAAAACCAGCGGCAAGCCTTCATAATGTGTCGATAAAACAAATAAATCAATCCTTGGAATTAAATCCGTAAAAAAACCTGTTTCAAAGGAAATAGTTTCTGCTAAATTATGTTTTTTTACATATTCCATGCATTGTTCCTTTAACTTTCCTTCTCCCATTAAAATTAACTTTACTGGGATTTTTTTTATTTTGGTAAGTATTTCTACTGCTTTTATCAGTGTCATTTGATCTTTCTGCTTCGTAAAACGCGCGACCATACCAATTGTAAATTCAGAGTGAGGTTGCTTTTCTATCGCAAATTTGTTTATATCAATTCCATTATAAATCACTTGTATCTTTTCATCTGGAAGATTAAACTTTCGCAACGAATTTGCAACGCCTTCTGAGACACAAATATATTTTTCCGTACAACAATCTAATTTTTTTAATAAATACGCCCTAAACTTTGTATAACGTTCTACATTATGCTCAATATGAATTAGCCTCGCTCTGTGATTTGCTTTTAATAATGCAAGTTTTGTCCATAAGTGCGTACTATATCCATGCACCATAATAATATCAGGTTTTTCTGCATCAATAAGCTTTGCCAAGCAATAAATATAATCTACAGTACAACAATCTTTTATTACATCAGCTTCAGCTATCCCTGCTTTATTATACTTTCGCAAGATCAGCTTTACTTCAAATCCTTCGCATTTTAGAAAATCACCAATAGTTACAGCGACATTTAATGCTCCTGATTTTGCACCAGATACGATGTTTAAAATTTTTTGTTTCATTGTTTCACATCCAAATTATCTCTTTAATTCCGAGTAGAGTCGTAACAACTTTTCAAGCATCACTTCACTTGTAAAATATTCTACAACGCGATTTCGCCCTGCTTGCCCCATAACAAGCCTTTCTTCATTTGCTTTGGATAAAAATTTTAATCGTTCAAATAATGCATCCAAATTATTTTTCCCAACGAGAAAACCTTCTTTCCCATTTTCCAATACCTCAGGTGTGCCACCTACAGCATAAGTAACTACCGGTTTTTCCATTGCCATTGCTTCGGTCAAAACCAAACCAAAAGTTTCAAATTGTGAGGGCAAAGCCACTACATCAATGCCATCTAAAACTTTCTGTACATCGACAATATGTCCAGCTAAATGTACGCGATCGCTGATTCCCAGCCTCCACGACTCATACCTTAATTTCCAAAGAGCTTTACCTTTACCAATCACAAGTAGATGCCAATTCTCAGCATCTTTATAACGGTTTAATATATTGAGTAAATCTCCGTGTCCCTTATCCCGCAAATTCTTGATACGTGATACAATCGCAATCGTGAAGGCAGCTTCGGGTATATTAAATTTATTTCTAATAATATTATTATTTTCCTTTTTAGGATGAAATTTGTCAATATCTATTCCATTATAAATTGTAACTAATTTATCTTTATTAAATCCACGTGAAATTGCTGACTCACGAACGAATTCACTTACACAAATTATTTTATCACATTCGTTGAGTGTCATTTCTGCCTGATTATGCCCAAACACGCCGTGTGCAGTGTAAACAACCGGAACAGAAATCTCTTTTTTCACTAAAGCAGCTGCAATTCCAGCAGCGGCAGAATTCGCATGGATAATATCAATTTCATATCGTTTAACGATTCTCTTTAATAGTGTAGCTGCAAACTTTGCATTCAAGCGAATTGGTACAAAAAAATGTTTAATTTGTACTTCTTCTAATCGCTTTACTAACATCCCTCCACCCGATGCAACAAAAACGATAAAACCTGCCTTTCTTAAGGCTAAAGCAATCGTTAATACATAAGATTCAGCACCACCAATATTAAAACGCGGTACAACTAGTAATATTCGTTTCCCCATATCTTCACCTACTGAAGCAGTTTATTAGTTTCAATAATATCGACTAATCTAGATGGTAAAATCTCATCCATACACGTTTGTCCTTTTGGCTGTGAGCAATCCAATCTTAGACATGGTACACAAGGCAATTTACTTTGTACAACAATCGCACTCGCTGGTGCCCATCGTTTTGGCTCGCCTTGTCCATAGATCGCTAAAATCGGTATATTTGCGGTTCCAATAATATGTAGTGGTCCTGTACAAACTGAGACTGCAAAAGCAGCTTTTTTTGCGATGACTGGCAATTCCCTGAGTGATAACTCACCAGCCGCATTATACTTTTTACCGCCGATTTGATCAATATATTCTTTATCTGCCGGCGATCCAATATATGCAGGAACAACACCTCGTTGATTTAAATAACGATTCAATTCAGCAAAAGATTCACGCGGCCAATTTTTATTATCAGCTGCACTTCGCGGTACGATCAAGACTAGCTGTTTACTCATTGCAAAAATTTTATTCAACCAATCCTTCACATACTCAGCTCTCGTCTCATCCATATTACCGACTTTAGGTAATATCCCTTTGTATTGAATTGTTGGACTTAATAATTTTATATAACTGCCAAAATCTTCACTCGCGCGTAATTCATGTTGTTTACGAATAAAAATGCGTTTTATCCCGACAGACATTTCTTTTCCTACATTTAATAATTTTGCGCCTGATTTCCAAGCCAAGAGTGACGAGCTAAATCTTTCATCCACAATAATTGCTTCATTATAACATTTTGCTTTAATTTGTGAAATGACTTCTCGTTTCGTCCGTTTTGTATAAGGGAAAACATCATCAATATAGTCATGATTTTTTAATATATCTGCTGATTTCGCTGCCACAACAAAACCAACTTTTGCATCAATATTTTCTTTTATCAATTGTGCTAGAGGTGTCGTAACTACGACATCGCCAATTCCTAACCGATTAAAAACTAAAATTTTTCTCATCATTTACTCCAAAACATACGACAATCGCATTATTTTTTAGTCAAGCTCTCAAATACAGTCAAATATTTGTTTACCATTGTTTCAATACTAAGACGCGTTTTAATATAGTTTGCAATCTGCTTGCATTCCTCGTTCGTCACAGCAAAAGCTTTTTCTATTTCTAGCGCCACTTGTTGAGTGCAAGCATCCCTATCTCGTCCATCAAAATTTACATCACACGCATAGGCAATATTTTTCATGGTGATTACACCAATAAATGATTCTGCATTGCGAATCGCTACAATCGGTTTTTCACAGGCTAGTGTCTCCATTGCAACGCGCCCCTCACCAACTAGAATGTCCGAAGCATTATACCATTCGAGAATATTATCTACAAAATTATGAATTTCAAACCGATTTTCAAATTTGCTTTTTAGCTCATTTATTTTCTTTTCTATCTCTAAACGTAACGGACCTTCACCAATAATGACCAACTTTGCCGTTGGACAATGCTCGAGAACCTTTTCCATACCTTCAATAATACGTAGTGATACAGCACCTTTTATCCTACTTAATCGGCTTACATGTAAAATAATCTTATCATTTGCACTTAATCCCAATTTTTCTCGACACGCATATTTATTTAGCGGATAAAAAGAAGAAAAATCAATTCCATTATTAATCAGATGAATCGACTCTCTAGGTATCTTAAAATCTTGCGCTAAGGTATTTGCTAAATTCTCACTAACAGCAAACACTTCTGAAAATACGTTTGCATACAAAGGTTTAAAAAAAGCCCGATGCCATGGGTCATGCATCGTAACAGTATAAGGAATTTTTAAGTTTCGCTTTAGCAAATGAGCCCATATTCCAGAAGTTCGCTGTTGCGCACTAATAATTTCGATACGCTTCTCTTTAATTAAAGCACAAAGTTTTTGAAAGTCTCGTCGCCACTTAAATAAATTTACACCGCGCGTTTGAATCCTTATAATCTTAGTATATGGATACAGTTCTTTTATTTTCCCCAGTTTTTTTTCATCGCTTCCATGATTAACAACGAGATAAACGTCGTGTCCAACAAGTCCTTTAATTAAGGCTTCTGTATGTGTTTCAGCACCACCAACACGCCACGGTTGTGAAAATAAAATCAAAATATTCATGGTTTTCCCCCATTTAATCCGTTGCTAAAGTTACTATATGCTCAGCCAATTTTCTAGAATAAATCAGTTCAATATTGGGAACAGCAACTTCAAATCCATATTTACCTGACCGTGGTACTGCAATCCGTATATTCGTTTTTAATAATAGGCGATCTGAGTAAGACCCAAGATTTTTGCAATCCCGCGGTACTAATCCCTGTATAATAAAAACCATCGGCACTTGTCCTCGTTTTAACTCATGCATGCTGAGCACACGCATATAAGAGCATGTGGCTTCTGGGAAGACTACAGCATCAAATCTATTTGGTTTTGCAATCTGCATTACTTTATTATATAAAGAACGTAAAGCTAATTCACGCTTTACAGAAACAAAAAGTGAGTTTAATATAGTTTTCTCCGTATTATATGAAAAAACACCAGAAAGTTTATTTACTACTAAGCCATTGGCGGTACTGCAAAACTTCGAATCTTCCGCAACAAAAACCTCAACTTCATGTCCCATATTAATTAAATCACCGGCAATTTGATCAATTTCTTGTTTTTGTTCCTTATTAAAAATAACGGTACCTTCTACAATAGCAAATTTCATCTCTACTCTATCTCCTAAATAAAATGAATTAATTTTTCTTTCACTTGTTCAACGCTAATTTGTGCTAAACAATCTTTATCTAATGGACACTTTCTTTTCCAACAATATTTACAATCTGCATCTATTTCAATTGTATTCGCTAATTGTCCATATGGACCATTACGATTTGCGTCTGTCGGCCCCATTAATGCAACTACAGATTTTCCAAGCCCCGCCGCTAAATGCATTGGGCCTGTATCACCACCGACTAAGGCAACGGATTTTTTTATTAAATACGCTAACTGTTTCAATGTCGTTTTTCCAACTAAATCAATTGGAGGGATTTCTGACTTTTCGTTAATTTCAGCGATAAGCCTATCATCTACTACTCCACCGCCAATTACAACAGGAATGATATTTTTATCATACAACCAATCCACCAGTTTCGCATAATAACTTGTCGGCCAGCGTTTATTCGGCCAATTTGCACCAACAGCTAACACAACATAATTATTTTCAATATTCATTCCTGCCTGCTGAGCAATACGTTTTGCCAATTCAGATTCTTCTTGCGTAATTTTCACAGGGAAAACCACTTGATTCACCTTACACCCAAGCTCCCTTGCTACATCAAGATAACGCTCAACAATATGGCCATTTTGATTTCGCCCACAAACTGGTTTACTCACCCAGCCACTAAATTCACGCATATTAGCGCACCCTAATTTTATCGGTGCATTACTTAAATACGCAATAGCTGCACTTTTCCCTAGCCCTTGTAAATCTAAAACTGCATCATATTTTTCTTGTCGTATAACAGACGAAAAAGAGGGTATATTTTTCAAAAACCCTCCCAATGATTTAAACTTTTTCTTTTCAAATACAACAATTCTATCAATATATGGATTATTTCTTAATAAATCATAGGCAGGTGGCTCAACTACCCACGTTAATCTACAATTTGGAAAACTTTCTTTTATTGCATAAGAAACTGGCAATGCATGAATTACATCGCCAATCGCACTTAATTTTACAACCATAATATTATTTATTGTCATAGCTAAAATCCTCAACCTATGAAATATTTTAAATTTAGTCTAATTACTCTATTTACAAGCTTTTATACGATTAATAATATTAGTTGAAGATCGCCCTGGGACTAATGGAATTAGCTTCGTTTCTCCACCATAAGATTCTACAACCTTAGCTTCCGGCAAAGTATCAAGTGTATAATCTCCACCCTTTACATAAATATCAGGTTCAATTTCTTCAATCAATGATTCTGCTGTTTCATCATCAAACAAAACAACATAATCTACAGGTTTTAATGCACCGAGAACTTCAACACGATCTTGTTCTCCATTCACAGGTCGCCCCATCCCTTTTAGCGCGCGCACTGATTTATCACTATTTAGCCCAATAATTAAAACATCCCCAAAGCACTTCGCATTCTTTAAATAACGAACATGCCCTGCATGGAGTATATCAAAACAACCATTAGTAAATACGATTTTTTGTTTTGCCATATGAATCTGATCAGCAAGAACACCAATATCACGTCTAGGTATTAACATTTGTCAATTCGCTCCTATCACTTGTTTTAATTCTTTCGCCGTAACCGCCGCTGTACCAAACTTTCGCACTGCAATCCCAGAAGCAAAATTAGCAAGTTCCGCAGCTAGAACAGGCTCTACACCTGATGCCAAACATAAAATAAACGTCGCTACCGCCGTATCGCCAGCTCCACTTACATCGAATACCTCGCTTTTATTGGTTACCGGAACATGGTGAATAGCTCCATTATTTTCAAACAAAGTCATACCCTTACTTCCACGAGTAATAAGCACACCTTTTGCATTCATTTTTTCTAAAATAATTGCTCCTGCTTTCACCAAAAGTTCATCATTTGTTATCTCGAATCCAGCAACTTTTGCAGCTTCTGCATCATTTTGTTTAATATAGTGCACTCCTTTAAAGGACAACAAGTCATATCTTGAATCCACAACACAAGGAATCGCATTGTTATCACAGAATTCAATCACTTGTTTGCGCAAAGCTTCTGTAATCGTTCCACTTCCATAATCGCTGAGCACAACGCCTTTAACTTTGGGTAGTAATTCTGCTAGAACTTTACTCAATTCAGCCTCTACAACCTGACTTAAAGGAGCTTTTGTCTCTCGATCAATTCGCACAATTTGCTGACTCACCGTTCCAGATCCACCAGCAACAACCCTAGTTTTACTAATCGTTAAACGACTACTGTCATGGACAAGACCTTCGGTATTCACACCTTTTTCTTCCAATACTAAACGAAGGCCTCTCCCCTGCTCATCAGACCCTAATATACCTACAGCCCAAACTAAGCCACCCAACGTTGCCACATTGTGAACAACATTTGCAGCCCCGCCTGGAACAAAATTTTCTCTTTCCTGTTCAAGAACAAGTACAGGTGCCTCACGCGAAATTCTTGAGATTCTTCCATCTAAATATACATCTGCAACCATATCCCCAATAACCAAAATACATTGTCTTTGAATTTGCTCAACTATTTCAACTAAATCATCTTTCATTCGCTGTGCACCCCATCAAATTTTCTAGAACCAATGTTTCGTCTTAAGCATAAATTTCCATTCATCACGTTTTTCTCGATACGTTATATCCATACCCCAGCAATGTAAATCATGAGATAATGTATAATCCATATCTGCAACTCTTTTATTTTCTAAATCATAACTTTGCTCAAGCGTAATAGAATTTTTATCATCAAGCTTATAGTTTATTCCGCTTGCTAATTCTTTCGCTACATCAGTACTGTCATAATCAAACAAATTATTATTATTTTGCGTATAGTGATATCCTGACCAGCCTGTAAGCTTATCGCTAAATCTATTCACAAAAGTTACATCATACTTTAGACTGTTCGTTTGAGAATGATCATAACTTTCTTTAACTATTTCATACCCAGCTCCTACATAAAGATTTAAGGTGTCACTTAATTTTATCACATCACGAGAAAAATAAATCGTATAGTCTTGATGCCAACTTGATTTATCTTCATCCTTCCACTTACCATAAATAGCTTCAAAATCATATTTCCAAGGTCCATCACCAATACGTTGTGTTGCATAATTAAATTTAAGCTCAGGTTCCTTTTTTATCCATTCATCATCATCATCCATAAAGTGCCCTTGTTGTAACATCAAGGTATAGTTAGGCTTTCTCTGCACAAAGCCATAACTATTTTTCAAATCATGTTTTGTATAGTATCCAAAGTCAAAAAAGGCTGATACTGAAGAATCCTCTCCCCCTATTGGCTCAGTAAAAGTTTGTTTGATGAAGAATCCATCACTACTATTATACCCCATTTCTGGGAAAACAGCATCTTCGCGATTTTCGCCTATTTCAGTTGTATACTTCTTCGTACTATAAATTACTACATCTTTCACCCAAAATTTCGCATTATAAGCAATCAGCTTATCATTTGGCCAAACTTCAATTTTCTCAGCACTAATACGATAATCTGGTTTCTTTGCAGGACATTTTGTGATAGTTCCATTATAAATAGTGATCATTTCTGGAGATACTTCAACATTCTCCCCATGAATGAACTTTTTATCTACAACACCATCAGTTTTCCCCATTTTCCCGGTCTTTTGTTGATAGTTATAAAAAATATCATGCCCATTTAAATCTACATTCGGCTGTTTTATGTTTGCCCAATCTTTGATCCAAACTTCATTTGTTTTTGTATTACCTTCTACTTCATCAGTGATAATTTTCGCAGGTTCTTGAATAATTATTACATTTCCACGTGCGTAAACATCTCCACTATTACTATCAAAAGAAATATCATCCCCATCAAAAAATACAGGGGCTGGTGGAGCAGCTTCCTGTTCTATTTTTTCATTCTCATTTTTTTTACTTTTCTTATCTTTATTTTTTACTTTATGATTGTCTTGATTTTTTGAAGTATTTTGCTGACTTGTTGCAATCTCTACTTCTTGTACTGTATCAATATTTTCATTTATTTCTTCTGCTGCTAAAACAACTACACTTGTTCCTAAAAAAATCGACAACGTAATTGCTGCACACAATGCCTTTACTGGCTTATTCATAATAAATATTACTCCTACTCTAATCTAGGATTTTCCTAGCAGAAATCTAATTAGTGTTAATTTATTAACTATTTATTATTCTACAATTATCGCCTATTTCCTTCTTAGGTCCTATGTTAATATATGTAAATAGAAAATAACCATACACAAAATATGTATGGCTATTTTATCAAAAGCAAAATTACAGTGCCTCTATTTGAATTCCGTCAGCAGAAGACTCATTTTTCGTTTGAATATACATTTCAGTGCCTTCTGGAATTTCTATATTTTTCCCTTTAATAAAGGCACCAGTCACGATACCTACAGGTCCCAAAATAGCGAGTCCTGCCACAGTTGCTCCTGCTGCAATTACCATTGTTTCAGTTTCTTTTTGCGCTTTTTCCCCTAGGAAAGTGTTCATTTTTGTGCCATCAAGGGTAGTAATATTTTGAAAATCAATCTCTATTTTTGCATCACGCCCAAAATTCTGTGCTTGAGAAACTTTTGTAATTATACCAGTTCCCTCTGCTCCTTTTGCAACTAATAAAGCCCCTTGATAAATCACATCTTCAGCAGCTTCATAATGAACAACATCGCCTACGCGAGATGTTTTACTATCAATAGAAGTAACCAATTTTATTTTCACCAATGTATCTGGTTCTACAAATTTATTTACTAAAGTGACATCACCATCAACAAACGATAATTGCATAAGAGAGCTTAGTCGCTCTGTATACGATCCCATATTTGCTGTGCCATGAATCATCATTTCCATTTGTTCTATACGAGTTTTAATTGGTGCTGTTGACACCTCGTGCATAATTGCCCATTCCACAGAATTGGCTTTCATAATTAAAGATGGTCCACTTGTATTATGAAACACATTATCATATATTGCATCCATTTTTGCTACCATCGCATTATTTGTTTCTGCACCATATAAATCGCGTTCCAATTTTCCGATACGCTCTAATAGTGAGCCAGTTTGCTCACTTCCATAAAATGCATTTTCAACAGCAATAACTTTTCCTAATACAGTCATTTCCGCTTTATTTTCTGCGGCTAAAGCTATACTAGAAAAACAAAATATTAGCATAAGTAATATTGCAATTGGTTTACGTAACATTCCTTTTCCTCCTATATTTCCTTTTTCTATCATAATTCTAAATGAATCGTAAAAATCCTGCAAAAAAGGAAAAGAAAAAGCTCCTGCAAATGCAGGAGTCTTTTAAAAGCGTCATTTTATCTAAATCAAGAGAAAAATTTAGATTAGAAGTAGAATTCGATTTGAGCACGAGTGAATTTTGTTTTGTAATCACTGTCATCAACATCTTTACCATCATAATAGAACGCAGTGAATTTAGCATTTTCAGTTGGAACATAATCAAACCCAATTCTCCAACCTTTAGTACCAACATTCCATCCATCAGTATTATATAATAATCCGCCTGGAACTTGTTCATAGCTTGTAAAGATATCATAGCTACCCACTTTAGCAGTATCAACATTTCCATAAGTCAATTGAACTCTATAACCATTATTTTCTGTATCTTTTTCAAAATCATCTGAATTAGTACCTACATATAACGCGTCAAATCCCCAATCTTGAGAGAATTTTGTATTAAAACCAATTTCCCAAGTTTTTAAATCTTTTGCATCACCATTAAGATCAGTCAAATAGGCAGAATTAGCTAGTTGATGGTATGCAGCATATGCGCCCCATTTATCATTTGGTTTATAATTTACCATTAATGAAGCATAATCAGCATCCATATCTCCAAGAGTATCCTCATATGCCCAAGCACCAGTACTTTCCATACGACCTGCAGTAACTGTGAAGCTTGTAGTTTTATCAGCACCAAATGTCATTTGGATACCAGATACAGCTTTATCCATTACAAAATCATTTTTGGAATTCATGCCGAATTTACCAATTTTAGTATCCGCACCAAATAAAGGTCCTTCTACATAAATTTTAGTTGTGCTATCACTGTCTCTATCATTCCTACCAGACATATCTTTTTCATTTTCATATTCAACTTTAGCAGTCCAGTCTTGGTTAACTCTAGCAGTTGCCCACATATCAACATAAGAATGAGAAGTACTGTTGGATTCATCAAATCCAGGACCTTCATGTTTTTCTTCATTCACACGTAAACGAGCTTTACCGCCCCAAGTTACGTTGCCAACTTTTGCTTCTAAGTTAGAAACACGAACACCAAGATTGTCTAATTCAGCAGCATATTCAGCAGCTAATTTGTCAATCATAGCTTTTTGTTGAGCATTAGCTTTGTCTTCTTTAGCCATAGCTTTTGCTACCATTTGAGCCATTTCATAACGAGTGATATGAGAATCGCCACGGAAAGTGTTGTCGCCATAACCTTCGATAACACCTTCTTGTGCTAATTTAGCAACAGCGTCGAAAGACCAATGGTCAGTTGCAACATCAGAGAATGGATTTGCAGCAGCAAATGTTGTGCTAGCCGCACCGATTACTAGTGCTGAAGTGATTGCAGCAGCAAGTGTTTTTTTCATGAGAAAATCCCCCTTAAAATAAATATTTTTTATTTTTTGAGTTCATTTTCAGAAAAAATCTCAGTTAGAAACTCAATTTAAGAGTATCCACGTTTCCTCATCAAATATTATTTCCTTCTTTGATTTATCCAAAATATGTAACTCTCTATTATAACGCGAATATTTCGCGCTAATAGCTTTCCAAGCTTTTACATGGCATATTATACATTTAAAAGATTTTTTTTGCAATACTTGAAATAAATATTTTTTTTAGAATTTTATTGTTAAAATGTATTAAATAACTTATAAATCCTTTAAATTACTGGGAAGTTTTATTGTAATAATATTATTATTTGAATTTTATACTTTTATTTCAAACCACAATAATATCAATTTATTGCTTTTTAAGTAATTTTATTCATGTTAAAATATTTCTTTTTTGTAAAGTATTTGCAAGGGATTCCTTTTTACTTTTTAATATTTGGCAATTTAACTCTTTGATTTTGTAAGATTCTCCAACTAAAATAAAACTCCTTCTTTATATTTGGAAATATAATCAAATCATTTCCATTTTATTTTCATAAATGGGAATAATTTTTTCTTACATATTAATGAAGAATTTTAAATTTATGAACTAAAAAAAAACACCCAAAATCATAGTATTGATAAGGTGTTTTTCTAAATTTATAATAAAATTTTAAATTTTATTTTATTTTTTTAATTTTCCAAAAAAAATTATTTTTTTAATAAAAAAAGGCTCTTGCATCTGCAAGAGCCTTTTAAAATTATCGCGCAATAATTTTGTTAATTTTAAGATTAGAAGAAGAATTGTACTTGAGCACGATACATATCAGCATCTGGAGTATCGCCAATACCTTTTGCATCCCAGTAGTAAACTTTTGCTAACACATTTTCAGCAGGAACGTAACCTACACCAACTTCTAATGCTTTGTAGCTATGACCTAAATAATATGTTGAGGAAATAACTGTAGAAATAGGAAGTTCAAAGTAGCCAGCCCAAATTCCATAGCTTCCTTTTTCAGCAACATTCGTACCTTTATATCTTAAGAAAGCTGCATAACCATCATTGTCATCATATGCATAAGAATATTTACCAGTAGTTCCATTTGCACTATCTGTGCTAGATTTTGCATAAATAGCTTCTAATTTTAAATCATCAGTCAATTTAGTTTGGAAGCCTGCAGTAAAGATATCATTTGTTTCATCAGTCATTCCTGCAAAATTAGCATTAGCAAATTTATTTACAGATGTTAAATGATGATAACCTAATTGTAAAGTAGTTGCATCAGATGTACGATATGCTAATTCAAGAGCTGCATAGTTAGCAGGTTCTGATAGCTGATTTAAACTGTTATTTTCATCATTGGCAGAATCATAGACTGGGCCTCTATCTTTTGCCCAAGTATAGTAATCATCATGACCACCATTAACACGACCAAATCTTACTGTAGTATCTAATTTATCACTAGTATAATTTAATTCCATACCACGCATAGCGTCATCTAATACATAACCTTGCGCACCCCAAGAATCAAATTTACCAATTTTCGCGTCAGCACCAAATAAAGGACCCTGTACATAAACATTAGAAGTTGCATAACCGTCATCATCTGCCATTGGATTAAATTCCATGCCATTCATTACACGTTCGCCTTCTAATTCAACATGGCCTGTCCATGTATCATTGATTTTTGCGGATAGATTTAAATCGTAATACACTTGGCTTTGAGTAGCAGCATCGGAATTTTCTTCATTCCATTTTTGTGTACGAAGACGAAGTTGTCCATTCCAAGTTACATTATCAATTTTGCTTTCTAAATTAGCAACACGTACACCAAGATTATCTAATTCTGCAGCATATTCTGCAGCTAATTTGTCAATCATAGCTTTTTGTTGTTTATTCACTTTGTCTTCTTTTGCCATAGCTTTTGCTACCATTTGAGCCATTTCATAACGAGTGATGTGAGAATCACCGCGGAAAGAGTTGTCGCCATAACCTTCAATAACGCCTTCTTGCGCTAATTTAGCAACAGCATCGAAAGACCAATGATCAGCCTTTACATCGGAAAATGGATTTGCAGCAGCAAAAGTTGTACCAGCTACGCCGATAACTAATGCTGAAGTGATTGCAGCAGCAAGTGTTTTTTTCATGAGAAAATCCCCCTCAAAATAAATTATTTTTTCGAGTTTCGTCTCCAGAAAAAAATTTTTTCAGAAAATACGTTTCAAGAGTATCCACGTTTCCTCTTCAGTTATATTTTCTTACTTGAATTCAATCCCAAATATGTAAACTCTTCATTTACAGCCATATAAATCCTGTGCTGTATTTTCTTTACGGGTTTATTATAACCCATTTCACATTTCGACACAATACCCTAAATTAATATTTTTTTCTACATTTTATAATTTTTCGACTTTTTCCGTCAATTTATTATGTATATTTTGTCGAAATCTTATCTATATTATAATGCATTTTGTCGAAAAAGCAAGATTAAAATTATATTCGCACAAAAAAATCTCATTATTTAAATTTTTCAGCTTTAACAAATTTAATAAAGGTTATTTATATTCGCCTTTTTTCGACAAAATAAATGAAAAAGAAAAAGTAGCAAAATAAATTTATTCTGCTACTTTTTCTCACTTTATCTCTTTATTATTTTCCAAATATCGTTCACCCAAAATAATTGCTGCATAATCATCTATAGGGCGCGGAGGAACTAACAGACCTTTAGGAAGAAATCTTTTCAACCCCTTTGGTGGATTATCCTTCCAATAACGAATTTTTGCCGCATCAGTTGTACGATACTCATTGATTTTATAAATAGGAACTTCCTTTATCTGATTTTTTAAATTTTTTATCGCTTCTTTTGAAGAGGTTCCATCTCCAATCACAATTGCCAAAATCCTAAATTTTTTGATATTTGCAATACAAAATTCTATCAATATCTCACTTTCTATTACTTGATGCAACAAAATTTCATTTTGATTTAAAATAGCTACCCCGCTCTTTTCGCGTCCTGGATCAATAGATAAAATATTCATCGACTCACCTCTCTGCCTACAGTATAAAACAGCCGCCTTGCAATCGCAAGACGGCTGTTTTCAGAAATTAACTCTTTTAATAATTAGAATTTAACATTCAAGTAAGCAGAAGTACGGTTATCATCTTTTGTACCCGCTTGGTTTTCAAAGTCTTGGTATTTTACGGTGAATAGAGTATTTTCATTTAATTCTCTTTCAAGTTTGTATTCCATACCTTTGTAACCTTCACTTAAGAAAGATACGTTATTGATATCGTATGCTTGTGCACCATAGTTAGTAGCTGCACCAGCTTCTACATCTTTGTAAGTTGCAGATAAACCTAATTTATCAAATTTGATACCATAAGCTACTGCATCATCACCAGATTTATTTTCTTTTGCATATTCAGCGTTCATGCTGATATTCTTTGTGATACCGAAAGAAGTATTCACGCCATAGAACTCTTTATCTTCACCTTGTTTAGCATCAGCTTTCATATAATCAAGGTTCACATCTGCACCAAACAATTCAGTACCGTATTCAGCACCAAATAAGTCTTGTTCTTCAGATGCATGGTTACCATAGAATACTTTTAAACCGCCAACTTCGGAACTAATACCAGTCATTGTATCGTCAATGATTGTACCAGTACCTAAAATTAAGTCTTGGCGACCAATTGTATTTTCTAAACCAAGTGCATTAAAGCTTAAGTTTGCAGTATCTAAAACGATACCTTCACTATTTTCGTCATAACTAATGTCACCACTGGATACACGAGTATTGAATTTTAAGTTGTCAGAAATTTTTCCGTCAAGAGTAACACGTGCTCTGAAATCAGTGTTGTCGCTTTCATCGTTAGAACCATAACGAACACGAGCATCACCAGAAATTTTTACACGTTCTTGTTCAGCTTTAAGATTTTTAACATCTTTACCTAAAGAGTTTAATTCTTTAGCAAATTCTCTCGCTAGTTTTTCAACAGTAGCTTTTTGTTCACCAGTTAGATCTTGATCCATAGCTTTTGCTACCATTTGAGCCATTTCATAACGAGTAATGTTTTGCTCACCACGGAAAGTGTTATCGCCATAACCTTCAATTACACCTTCTTTAGCTAATTCAACAACTGCATCATATGCCCAATGATCTTTAGATACATCAACGAATGGATTTGCAAATGCTGGTACAGCAAATGCTACAGTTAATGCACTTGTAACGGCAACCTTTAATAATTTTTTGTTCATTTTCGGAAATCCCCCTTGAATAAATTTAAATGTTTTTTCGCTGGTGCAAGCACCGACATTCAAGGTATTTCGTTCATTGTCATCCACTCCGAGTATCCACGTTTCCTCAAAGGTTTCCAACTCACTAAGTCCCTTTTATGTCCCTGCGGCATTTCGCAGGTATGTAGACTAAATTAAATTTATCGGTAGGATTGTCATATGTGTGTAGACTGGTCAGTCATTCATGGTCTTTTAAAAAAGATTTTTGCAAATCTTTTTCGTAATATGTTTTAAATTTTTTTCTTTTGTATCAGGTCACCCGATATACTTACTATACCGTCAAAACTCACTTTCGTCTAGTTTAAATTTTTACCAATTTCGACAAAACTCAAGATAAATCCTTAAAATAACATATCTAGATAAATCTATTCTACTTTTACTTAAGTTAGCTCCTTCTAGTATTATTATATTTCTTAAAACGACTTTCATCTAGTTTGAAATTCTGCCAAGTATGGTAAATCATATCAGTCTTCAGTTATACATTTTCTTTTTCGTAATCATTTTGATTTACCAAATGCTACGTTAGTTATCGGATAAATTTAAAAATAAAAAAGTTGCTAAAACAATACCTTAAAAGGCATTTATTTTAACAACTTTCCATTTTTAATTTAAATAAAAATCTACACTGTATTTCATTTGTTATTTAATTTAGCGTTTTTACATAGATATTTAAGCGTAATGGACCTGCTGCATTAACATCATCTCCAGCATACGCTGAAATTTCAATTTTCCCGCTTAAATTTTCTATATTATTCACAATATCATAAAATTGCGACCCTGTCATGCTTCCAACAGTCCTTCGAATTGGATCTGGCAATATTCCCTTAGCAATCGCCTTTTCATTTACGTCCGCTAGGAAATCTAATACAACCTGCTCCGCATTATCCCCTTTTTCAACTGAAACAACTTCACTGTAAACAAAGTCATTTTGATTATAGATACGATGGTTAGGATATAACTTGATTTGTACCCTAACTGGTTCACCATAGACAATATTTCCCGCTGCAATAATTCGTACCACAGCTTCCTTTTGTCCTAAAGATGATAATTGTCTCATCGCCTCATTAAATTCAGCTTGAGATAGCCACAAAACTTCAATATCTTCTTTAATAGCCAATCGTTCTAGGATTTGCTTATTTGCCTGATAAACGATGTCAGAAAGCATGTGCATGCGTTTATCTTCATTATCGGTATAGGGAACAACGACATTAGTAATAACTTCACCAGCCCGAAAAATAATTTGTCCTTCTCTGACAAATAAAATACCTTTATTAAGTTTTTCTGTTAAAATATTAAGTCGTTCAATATCTGCTTCACGCACAGATTGTTCTTCTGTCAAAGTTGCAACTTTTGCGTCCAAAGCTGTTTTCGCTTGTTCCAATGTATTTTTTGTAACTTCTAATGCTCTAATTTGTTCCTGCGACTGCGCTATATCTTGATTTGCCTTTTCATACGCAGCAGTCACCTTTTCAAGCTCTGCAACTGTTTTCTGCCTCTGTTGATTGGCATTATCCAACTCTGCTTGAATTGTATTTAAATTAAATTCGGTTTCCTGAATTTGTTTATTTAATGCTTCCATTCCAAACAAAGCGACGCGAACATTTTCAGAGGTCATTGCTAAAACTGCAAGCGTTGAGGAAGTAATCAGTATTCCTGTAATAATCGTTACAATAATCGAAGTATGCTTCGGTCTTAATCCAAATATAGATAGTTTTCTCTTGCCGACTTTGCTTCCCAGTTTATCACCAATGTAAGCAATTGCGCCGCCCATAACAATTAGAATAACTACTAAAACAATACCGTACACTGACTCTCCCTCCTTTTATTCTTATTTATTTTGCCGCTTTACGCATTAAAGAAATCCCGACAATTAATCCTATGGTATTCGGCATCCAAGCGGCAACTAACGGATTTACCGAACCACCTTGTGCAAGCGTCGAGGAAATTGTCATAATTGTATAGTAAACAAAAATAATAATAATACTTATCCCAAACCCAATAGATGAGCTCGTCCGATTTGGCTGTAAACCCAAAGGCGTCCCAATTAAAGCAAAAATAAACGTTGCAAATGGAATCGTAATTCGTTTATACAACTCTACTTCCAATTCATTTGTATCTACAGATTGCATCTGCATAGCTTTAATTTGATGCCGTAGCTCTCGCATCGTCATTTCATCAGGTTTTTTCTGAGAGCGTATAATTTCATTTGGCGACTGCGAAATCGGTAAAATTTGCTGCGAGAATTTTAATGTACGTTGTACATTCCCCTCTGCCGATAAATCATAAAGAATTCCATTATGCATCGTCCAGTGATCATTACTCCAGTCAGCCTTCTCAGCATTTTGCACTCGCACAAGCGTATCATTTTCAAACTCTTGTATAGAAACACCATACATCGCCATTGTTTGCGCATCATAACGTCGTGCATAAGTCAATCGATTAATCTGTCCTTCTTTTATCTCTTTCAATACGACATGATCTTGTGATTTTGGCGCAGTATTGCCTTTTATTTCAAAGTTAACAACATAACTATATCCTTCATTGGCTCTGGGAACTACATGCTCATTAAATAAAATAGCAAATACACTAACTACAAGTGCAATAATAAATACAGGCATAGCGATGCGATAAAAACTAATTCCACCTGACTTCATCGCTGTTATTTCACTACTTGCCGAAAGCCTGCCAAATGACAATAGCGTTGCTAGTAACATCGACATAGGAAAAGTCAAAACAACAATGCTAGGCAGACTATAAATAAAAAGCTTAATAACCGCCTGAATAGAAGCACCGTAATTCGTTACATATTGCGCAATTCTAAAAAGTGTACTTGAACCAATAAAAACGCTAGAAAAGGCAAAAATCCCAAAAATAAAAGTACCTAACATTTCTTTGATGATATATTTGTCTAAAATCCGCATATTCTTCTCCCTCATAGGGTTTTATCCGATGACTAACGGGTGCCCCTCTCTTCAAATAGAAGTAAAAACCACCGTAAGCCTCTGGACTACTTGTCTGCTCGCAAAAGAGTTAAAACTCTCACTGAATCAGCCGTGTTTATCCTAGACGTAAACAGTTTCTTATTTTTTAACGGTTTACCTTTTAAATACTTTCTAAACTTAATACAAACCAAAATTTACTATAGACTAAATTTCTCACCGAGATAGAATTTCCGTGCAATTTCACTAGATGCAATGGTTTGTCTATCTCCCTCAATTAATATTTTTCCCTGATTTAATATATAAGCACGATCAACAATGCTAAGCGTCTCTCTTACATTATGATCAGTGATTAATATCCCAATACCACGTTCGCGCAGATAGGCAATAATATCTTGAATATCTGCAACTGCAATCGGATCAACTCCAGCAAAAGGTTCATCTAAAAGAATAAAATTGGGGTCTGTAGCTAAGCAACGAGCAATTTCCACCCGCCTACGCTCCCCGCCCGATAGTTCAGTTCCTTTTCTATCACGCACATGAAGCACATGAAATTCCTTTAATAAATCTTCCACTTTTATTTTTCGGTCATTTCTGCTCATTGGCGTTGTTTCAAGTATCGCCATAAGATTATCTTCAACAGTAAGCTTCTTAAAAATAGAAGCCTCTTGTGCCAAGTATCCCACCCCATATTTGGAGCGCTTATACATAGGTAAATGCGTAACACTTTCTCCTGAAATAGAAACATCTCCACTGGTGGGTCTTTCTAGCCCAACAATCATATAGAACGTTGTCGTCTTTCCAGCTCCATTTGGCCCCAACAAGCCAACAACTTCCCCTTTTTCAACCCGAATGGAAACTCCGTCAACAACATTACGTTTTTTGAAAGTTTTAATTAAATTTGCAGTCTCAATAAACATGAATCCGCCTCACTTTGCGGTTATTTTTCATTTGGTTTAATCACTAATTCACTCTGATTACTTTGTGAGGCTGGCTTTTCTTCCAAATACATCGTTAATGTTTTACCTCGTAAAGTATTATTGTCTTGAACAGCCACTGCATTACCAGCAAGGACAATCTTTCCTTGCTGCCCTTCTCCACCATAATAAGTTGCAACATCGCCTGTAGCATCAAGATTGCGCGTTTGGCTTACAATATGGACGTTTCCAGTAGCAACTGCTCGATTTTCTTTAACAAAATGCTCTAGCTTCTCAGAGGTCATTACTCCGTCTGGCATAGAAATCTTAGCATTGCTATTAATCAACACATAATCTTGATCTAAGAAATAGTCCACCTGTGGTCCAGTTAGCGTACTTGTTCCTTTCACGAGTACAACATCTCCAACTGCTATAACATGTTTATTGTCAATAGACCTAACATTTGCTGCCGTTAAATCCATATCCTCTTTAACCATATGGACACCGCCATCGATTTCAGCTTCCTTACTTTTTGTATTATAAGTTGCTTTCATGCCAGTTACGACCGCGTTCTCTTGTACCATTTTTACAGAGCCCGTAGCTGTCATCATACCAGTCGTCGAATCATACTCAATCACATCTGCCGATAAGTCTATAGGCTTATCATTTGCGGCATATAACGGTGAAGCAATAGCCATACATAACATTGTTGTTAAACACATTTTTTTCAAATTCATTACTCTGCACCACCTTTTATTACATGAGCATTTCCTTCTACTTTTACTTTATTCATGCCCGAATCAGTTTCCATCTTATCACCAGTAATCACAGTATCTGCTTGAACAATTTTAATATTTCCCTCTCCGGAAAATTTTTGGATACTATTTTGCCATAAAACCTGATCTGCCGTAAAGTTAGACCCATCATTTCTGGTCGCAATTACTTTTTCTGTAATAATAATATCATGCGTTTTATTATCATACACTGCAGTTGGTGCTGTCAAGTTAATGTTATTCCCATCGTCTTGATAAAAAACGCCTTGAATATTTTTCAATGTAACATTTTTCGTTTGTGGAT
Organism: Anaerosinus sp.; assembly: GCF_965318445.1. Lineage (NCBI taxonomy): Bacteria > Bacillati > Bacillota > Negativicutes > Selenomonadales > Sporomusaceae > Anaerosinus > Anaerosinus sp. Next base: position 249,177 of record NZ_CBDNNH010000018.1, read on the forward strand.
CAATTGTGATCGTTTCAGCTGTAAGATCCCAAATCTTTTTGCCATCTTTTTCTTCGCTCAATGTATTCCCTTCATATGTTAGGATTTTTTGAGCTTCGTCTTCTTCCTTTTGAACATGAATTTGCGTGTTGTCAGAAAAAGCCCAGTACAAAACACCACCAACAGCCAAAAAAGTACAGATAAACAATGTCATTACTGATTTATTCATGCTTACCTGCTCCCTTCTTCGCATGATGTTTTCCCGCTTGTTTTTCTTCATTTAGCGGAGTGTTCCAACGCTTTTGAAACCACATCCATTGACTTGGATTCTCGCGAATTACCGATTCAATCAAATTTGTCATTTTTACTGTAATGTCATATAAATCTTGTTCTTCATTTCCTGTGTCATTAAAATAAAAGGGTTCATGCACCTGTGCTATATGCTTTCCATTTTTATCCCTTAACATGAACACAGGTACAATTGGCGATTTAAATCGTTTTGCAAAAACCGCTGGCCCTAAAGGCGTCGACGCTGGGATGCCAAGAAAATCAATAAATGCCCCTCCTGGGCCAGCATCTTGATCGGCTAAAAAGGCTAATACTCTACCTTTTTTCAACGCTTTTGCCGCTCCTACTAATTCAGTTGTCCCTCGCGAAAATATTTCCATGCCCACCATTTCGCGATACTCATTTAAAAGTCTTGTATGCTGATCATTGGGTTGGCGTTTAATAACACTTGACAAAGGTAATCCCGCATAAGCAAGCGCTGCACCGAGCCATTCCCAGTTACCAATATGCGCCGTTAACAAAACAACACCATGTCCTTTTGCTAAAGCATCCTCAAAACGTTCTAAGTGATTTATTGTAATAAAATCTTGATAATTTTCTTTTGTTAATTTAGGCGTTCTAAGTATCTCTACAAAATTCTTTCCAATATTATCGAACATCTTTCTTGCTAAACTATCGGCCTCTACTTTTGAGATATTTAAACTACGCATCATTTGCCTTGTCGCACGATTTCGTTGTTTCGCCGCAATATAATAATACAACTTGCCTAATATTCGTCCAGTACTTAGAACTAAACCATAAGGTAATAAACACAAAAAGCGGCTGAGTGCTTTAAAAAACCAATATTGCATATAACCGCCATCCTTTCCAATATACAAAAATCAGGGCGAGAAACCCCGCCCACACCATAACCAACAAATCAATGAATCGTAATCTTATTTCAACTATTGTTTTGTTTCCGGCAATGGCTGTCTTGTAAAATAAGTTTCAATGAGACTGTCCCATTTTCCTTGTGATTTTAAAATCATTTCAACAATTTCTCTTACTGCACCTTTGCCGCCTTCTTTTCTTGCAACAAAATGCGCAACTTCTTTTACTTCATATGCAGCATTATCTACTGCACAGGCAAGTCCTACTTGAAGCATTACCGGCAAATCGATTAAATCATCCCCAACATATGCGATCGTATCATCTTCTAGATGATACTTTTCTTTTAACATATGAAAGGCTGATAATTTATTTGACACCCCTTGATACACTTCCGTAATATTGAGCTCTTGACTACGTATTTTGACAATTTCCGAAGTTCTTCCAGTAATAATCGCTGTCTTTATTCCTGCTTTATGCAGCAAGCTAATTCCAAGTCCATCTTGGCAGTTAAACTTCTTCATAAGTTCCCCTGTAGTTCCTACTACAATAGTTCCATCAGTAAGTACGCCATCTACATCAAAAATCACCATTTTTATCCGAGTGGCACGTTTACTATAGTACATTATACCACTCCTTGACGCAATAAGTCAGTAAGATGCAAAATACCAATCGGTTCTTTTTTCTCATTGATCACTGGTAGTACTGTAATTGGTCTTGGCTGGTGCTTTTCCATAAGATGAAGTGCAGCAGCAGCCAGTTTTTCTTTTGTAATCGTTTTTGGATTTGGCGTCATGATTTTTGCAACGGCTTCATCAAGGAATTGATGTCCTTTTTCAATACTGCGCCGAATGTCTCCATCTGTTACAATTCCAACTAAAATACCATTTTCATCAACAATAGAAGTCGCACCTAAGCCTTTTTCCGTCATTGTAAAAATAGCTTCTTTTACCGTTTTATCTCGACCAATGACAGGATTATCTTCGCCACTATGCATTGCATGTTCCACATTTAACAACAGCTTTTTCCCTAGCGCACCACCTGGATGAAATAATGCAAAATCTTGTGGAGTAAAATTGCGTTCTGATAGCAAAGCAACAGCTAATGCATCTCCCATCGCAAGTGTAGCTGTCGTGCTAGCCGTTGGAGCTAATCCCAAAGGACAGGCTTCACGCTCTACACTAATATCTATAAACACTTCTGCATGATCAACCATCGTAGATTTTCTACGTCCACACATCGCGATAATCGGTGCACCAATTCGCTGAATAATCGGTAAAATATTTACCACTTCAGCACTTTCACCGCTGTTCGATATCGCAATGACGATATCATGGCAAGTCACCATCCCTAAATCGCCATGAAAAGCTTCTGCTGGATGAAGAAAGAAGGATGGTGTTCCCGTACTCGCAAACGATGCAGCAATCTTTCTGCCAATGATTCCCGATTTGCCCATGCCTGTTACAATAACTTTTCCTCTGCAAGCCAGAATCATTTCTACAGCTCTATTGAACTCTTCATCAATTCGAGGAATTAATGCTTTTATTGCTTCAGCTTCAATATTTAAAACATCTATTGCTTGTTTATTAGACATTTTTCTCCGCTCCCTATGGATATTTTTAAACTTTTATTACTTATGTTTACGTACAACTTCATCAATTGCTAATGCATCTTTTAAAAGTGCTTCTAACTTATCTACATAAACCATATTCGGCCCATCACAAAGTGCCTCTTCCGGATTGTCATGTACCTCCATAAAGAGTGCATCAACGCCTACAGCTACAGCACCACGTGTTAAGTATTCAACAAACTCACGCTGTCCAGCAGAAGATGTCCCGGCTCCACCTGGCAATTGAACGCTATGCGTTGCATCAAAAACTACCGGATACCCAAAAGAACGCATAATCGGGAAGCTGCGCATATCTACAACTAGATTGTTATAACCAAAGCTTGCGCCCCGTTCTGTTAATAAAATATTTTCATTGCCAGCCTCACGAATTTTACGTGCTGCATTCTCCATATCTTTCGGCGATAAGAATTGGCCTTTCTTAATATTTACCGTTTTCCCTGTTTTAGCCGCCGCATTTAATAAATCCGTCTGTCGGCATAAAAAGGCTGGAATTTGCAATACATCAAGTACTTCAGCAGCAGCCTCTACTTGTGTTATACAATGAATATCACTAACGATTGGAACTTGTAACTCGTCTTTAATCGTTTTTAAGATTTTAAGACCTTCTTCAAGTCCTGGTCCGCGAAAAGCTGTATAAGAAGAACGATTCGCTTTATCAAACGAAGCTTTAAAAATATACGGAATTCCTAACCGAGTCGTAATTTCTTTTATTGCACGACCAATCTTTAAACTTCGTTCTAGTCCTTCTATTACACACGGTCCTGCTAAAAGTGCAAGAGGTTGTCCTGCACCAATCTTTACTGAGCCAATTTGAACTGTATTCATTATAATCCCTCCACAATTTCTTTTTTTAATAATTGATTCACTTTTTCTAAATCTTCCATAGTATCTACACCAATGAAATGAAAATCTGTTTTTAACACTTTAATTTTATAACCATTTTCCAAGGCCCGAAGCTGCTCTAATGATTCGCTTTTCTCTAACGGAGTTGATGGCATAGCTGCAAATTTAAGTAAAAAATCACGACGATATGCATAAATTCCAATATGTTTATAAACAGGAACTTCATCTGCCTTACGCGGATATGGTAAAAGCGACCTGGAAAAATATAAAGCATAACCTTGTAAATCTGTCACTACCTTCACGTTGTTTGGATTATTTTGCTCTGTCTCTGGAATAGGCGTCATTAAGGTAGCCATATTTAATTCACTATCTTTTTCAAAAACTTCAGCTAAATTATCAATAATGCTAGGTTCGATTAATGGTTCATCGCCTTGTACATTAATGATTACATCAACATCAGGATATTTTTGCGCTACTTCTGCCAATCTATCCGTCCCCGTCGCATGCTCAGGCGATGTCATAACAACAGATCCCCCAAAATTTTTCACTGCTGCAAAAACTTTTTCATTGTCCGTAGCAACTAAAACTTCATTTGGTAACTTTGCTAGGCTTGCGCGTTCATACACACGCTGAATCATCGGTTTGCCTGCAATATCAGCAAGTGGCTTACCTGGCAGACGTGTAGATGCGTATCGTGCAGGAATTACACATAAAATCTTCATCGTTTCATCTCCGAAAAATAAAGCTTATCGCTTTTTGTTTTTTAAACTTGTTTCAATCAATTGAATAAATTCATGATAGCCATCAATAAATCCAATTTCCATGCTTAACACATAGACTGGCAAATCACGACTAGAATGAATGAATTCAGATGGTATTTTTACTAAATCTTTTTCTGTTATAATAAGTGCTTCCGATCCAGATTCAATGGCATTATCCATAATAATTTGCATTTCTGCCATCGTATAATCATGGTGGTCAGCAAATCTGACACTTTCAATCACTTGTGCGCCAACGTCATTAATCGTCTGTTCAAAAGATGCTGGATTTCCTATAGCTGATACTGCTGTAACCTTTTTCCCTCGTAAACTATCAATTGAAGTGATATGTGTTGAAGCACCCTTATACCAATCAGCAACTTCAACAAAGTATTTTGGACTATGCACACTTGTCACAATTAATGCTTTTTCATTATATTTTTTTACTGTGTTTTTAATGATGTTACAAGCATCAGGAGCCGCTTGGTCAACTTTTGTCAATAAGCAAACATCGGCTCGATTTAAATGGTTTAACGGCTCACGTAAAGTGCCTCGTGGCAACATGTAATTATTACCGAAAATATTAATGGCATCAATGAGCAAAATATCTAAATCGCGAACCAATCGCCAATGTTGATAACCATCATCAAGAATAACGACGTCAGCGTGAAGCTGTTCAACAGCATATTGTCCTGTAACGGCTCTATCCGCCCCAATTAACACAGGGACCTTTGGTAAGTTTTTCGCTAAAAGAAAAGCTTCATCACCAGCTTCAGTTGCTGACATGTAAATTTTTTCCCCATCAGAAACAACGCCAACTTCGCCTTTCCATTTTGCCCGATACCCGCGATTTAAAATCACTACCTTATATCCCATATCGCGAATCGCTACAGCCAATCGCTGTGCAGTTGGCGTTTTCCCCGTCCCACCAACTGTGATATTTCCTAAACTGATGACATGACAATCGAGTTTATATTGTTTTAGCACCCCCCAGTGATAAAACGCTAGCTTTAAATCCAAGAGCTGACAATAAATGAAAGAAAAAAAGTATAGCACCGTCATGAAAATATTTGCAATAATACCTTTTGTTTCCCCATGTACCAGCTTATATAAGTAACTCTGAATATTTTCGATAATATCATCACTTTTATTAATATTGTGTACAGTAGATTTCCTTTTATATTCTTCAAGCACCTCACGCAAAATTACTGCACTCTTACGTGATGCACCTTGATTTTCACGTACAATTGATAACGTTTCATCTTCCATCGCTTTTTTCGCCTCAGGCTGCTCCAACAATCTAAGCACGGCTTGAGTTAAATCTTCTGCATTCTTTACTGTTAAACATGCTTTACGCGCTGAAAATAACGCATACGTATCTTTAAAGTTAAACATATTAGGCCCAACAATAATCGCTTTACCATGCGCCGCTGGCTCTAATATATTGTGTCCACCATGCGAAACTAGACTTCCTCCCACATAAACAATATCCCCGACACCATAAATTTTACCCAATTCACCAATCGTGTCTAAGATAACAATATCATGCTGATTTGTTAGTTTCTCTTTTAATGCAGTCCGTTTCGATGCCCGAAAATGATAATGCTGCGCTAAGTCAACGATCTCGTCCGCTCGCATAATATTACGTGGCGCAATAATTAATTTCACCTTTGGAAACCGTTCACGAATCCTACTAAAAGATTTAAAAATAACCTCTTCTTCACCATTATGCGTACTACCAGCAAGCAAAATCATCTCACAATTGGCAAGTCCCATTTCCTCACGCAATATCTTTTTTTCATTTTCCGTGATATCGGTATAGGTTTGATCAAATTTTGTATTGCCTGTTACCGTAACAAGCTCTGGTGGTGCGCCCAGTTGACCGATATACTGTGCATCAATTTCTGACTGCATACAAAATTTGCTTACTGTTCCAATCATATCTTTTAACACGCCACGCAAATGATGATATCGTCTTACACTTTTGTCACTAATCCGCCCATTCACCATCATCACCGGAATCTTGTACTTACGCGCTGCTTTCAAGAAATTCGGCCACAGTTCTGTTTCTACAGGTAAGAATACACTTGGCATAACTTTCCTTACTACTCCGCTACTAAGCCATGGTAAATCTAACGGAAAATAAATAATGCTATCTGCATCTTTTACAATCCGCTTTGCCATGGCATAACCGTTATTCGTCACAACGGAAACTAAAATTGGCTTTTTGGGAAATTCCTTGCGGAATTCCTTAATCAATGGGCTCGCCGCTACGATTTCTCCTACAGACGCCGCATGTACCCATATACAATTTTTCTTGGCAACAGGGTCAAGAATATGCGGCGGCAAAAGGCCAAAACTCTGCTTGAACCGTTCCCAAAAACCATCTTCCCGCATCGTCCGAATTACAAAAATTGGCAATGCAATGATAACCAATAGAATGGCTGCTATATTGTATATTATTTGCATGTTTCTACCTCACAATTCTTATCAACTTATCTGCTCTTATTAAACTGAATCTGATACAAACTGCTATACAATCCGCCTAAAGCAAGCAATTCCTCGTGTGTACCACGTTCTACAATCTTACCTTTCTCCATAACCAAAATCATATGCGCTTTTAGAATCGTTGATAATCTATGCGCAATTACAAAAGAAGTACGCCCAACCATCAATTGATCCAAAGCGGCCTGTACCAGCTTTTCACTCTCTGTATCAAGTGCAGATGTTGCTTCGTCAAGAACTAAGATACGAGGATTTTTTAAAATAGCGCGCGCAATCGCTAATCTTTGTCTTTGACCGCCTGACAGACTAGACCCGCGTTCACCAATCTGCGTTTGATACCCTTCCGGCATTGCCATAACAAACTCATGGGCATTTGCCGCTTTAGTTGCTGCAATCACTTCTTCTTCTGTGGCATTTAAATCACCGTAAAGTATATTTTCATAAACCGTCCCATTAAATAAAACAGTTTCCTGCGGTACAATCCCAATTTGCTCTCGTAGCGAATGCATCGTTACTTCCCGAATATCTATATCGTCTACAAAAATCGTACCAGCCGTTGGATCATAAAAGCGCGGTAATAAATTTGCAATCGTCGTTTTGCCTGCGCCACTTGGGCCGACGATCGCAACCATCTGTCCAGCTTTTGCCTCTAAGCTTACATTATCCAAAGCCATTTCGCCTTCTTTATAGGCAAAACTCACCTCTTTAAAACTAACCTTGCCTTCAATTTTTGCCAACGGTTTAGCATTCGCTTTATCGGTAATTTCCGGTGTAGTGTCAAGTACTTCAAATACACGCTCTGCGGCTGCCATCGCTTTTTGGATATTCCCAAATACACGGCTTAAACGTTTAATTGGATTTGCCAGATTTACTGCATAAATTAAAAATGCCATCAAAGCTCCCGCCGTTAAGTTACCATGGATTACTTCAAGTCCACCATACCAAATAATCACCATAACACCAATCGCTGCTAAAAACTCAACCACTGGCGTTAACGTTGCCATAATCTGCGTATTTTTCATTTGCGCCGAAAAATTAGAATAATTTTCTTTTTTAAACCGTTCTATTTCATAGTCTTCCCGAACAAAGGATTTTACTACACGAACTGATGCAATAGCCTCCTGTAAAACAGAGGTGATGTCAGCAATTCTTTCTTGCATAACAAAGCTAGTCTGTTTTAGGCGTCTGCCAAAAATTTTCATCGCATGTGCAATCACAGGCATAGTAATCAGCGTCAATAAAGAAAGCTTCCAATGTAAGTAAAACATTGTCCCTAAGGAGCCAATTAAAATAGCCCCTTCGGTAACCAACTCAACCATACTGTCAACAAGGGCAGTTTGCAAGGCAGCTACATCATTTGTAACATAACTCATGATCGTACCAGTTTTGCGTTTCTCATAATAAGAAAGCGATAACTTTTGTAAATGCCGATATAATACTTCGCGGATATCAATAATAATTTTTTGTGCAATATAACTCATTAAATAGGTCTGTCCATAAAAGAAAATTCCACGAAAGAAAAATACAACTACGATTCCTATCGCTATGCTATTGAGCATCATTAAATTACGCTGTGCCAACACTTCATCGATAACATCTTTTACTACCCAAGGAACATATAAATTTGCCGCAGCAGCTAAAACAATACAAACAACAGCTAATAAAAAGCGTGGAATATATGGTTTTGCATACATCAGTAACCGTTTATAAGTATTCATAAAATTCTCCTATCTTTTTTTCGCTGCATTTAATACAACTTGTGCTGCTCGTTTTACCGCCCCACCAGCACCAAGTTTCTCTTTTACTACTAGTAACTCTTTACGCACCTTTTCTCCTTGTTCACTTGAAGGTAAAAGTGCCAAGGTCTCTCTTGCAATATTATCAGCATTGACTTCATATTGCAATAATTCAGGAATAATGCGTTTGCCAGCAACAATATTCGGCAAACTTATATTGGGTATTTTTACCAATAAGCGGCCGATAAAATACGTCATCGCTGCCATTTTGTAAATAACGACCGTTGGTAAACCTAAAATTGCAGCTTCAAGTGTAACCGTCCCTGAAGCAGCAATTGCCGAATCAGCAATCGCCATTAAATCGTATGTATTTTCAAACGTCAATTTTACATTCACGCTGTATTGTTTTATCATACCTTGCAACATTTCCTGGGAAATTGTCGATGCTACAGGCAATATAAATTGACATTCTGGATAAATTAATTTTATTTTTTCGGCACTTTTGAGCATCACCGGTAATAAATTCTCAATTTCATGCTTGCGACTTCCAGGCAATAATAAAATAACAGGATGATTCGAATTGATACCAAAAAACTTATACGCCTTTTCTTTATCCAGCGAAGGTTTTATGATATCAATTAAAGGATGGCCAACAAACTCTACATCCGCACCAGCTTTTTGATATACCTCAGCTTCAAATGGGAAAATGGAGGCAATCTTATCTACAATCTTCGCTACCGACTTTGCCCGTCCTTTTCGCCAAGCCCAAGCAGATGGGGGAATATAAGAAACTACAGGGATACCTAATTCACGAGCTTTTGGCGCTAATCTCATGTTAAAATCCGGATAATCAATTACTAATAATACATCCGGCTGCTCTTTTTTCATTAAATCAATAAGCTCATCACGCAAACGAAAAAAACGAGGCAAATTTTTTACTACCTCGACAAATCCAATAATGCCAAGATCCGCAATATCATGTACAATCTCAACTCCCGCCTTACGCATGGCCTGCCCACCCATACCAAAAATACGAATATCTGGCTCTAATTCTTTTAATGCATCTGCAATACTAGCACCATGCAAATCACCGGAAGCTTCACCTACCGATATCATGACCTTGTGCATCTTATTTTCCCTCCGTTGCTTCAATCTTTTTACTATAATCAAAAAAGCGCAAAAGGACGCTACGCTTTTAGCATCCTTCGCGCCCTATTATCATTATTTACATCGCTAGAATTGTTATTCCATTTTCATCCGCAAATTGAATAACTTTTTCTCTATCTACAACAAGTGTTCTCCCAGCCTCTATTACAAGTGCTACAGCTTTCGCCTCGCACATAGATTTCAATGTATCAAGACCAATCGCTGGAACATCAAAACGATTGTCTTGTTTTGGTTTTGCAACTTTAGCTACAGTTACTTTGCCGCGTCCTAATTGCCCACCACGTTTAATACATTCATCCGTGCCTTCAATTGCCTCCACTGCCATAACAGCCAAATCTTTAACAACAACTGTTTGTCCAATGTCTAATCCGCCAATGGCCTTTGCCATTTTAAAGCCAAATTGCATATCATCTTTTTCTGCTTGCGTAGGCTCACGTTTTGTCAACACTCCTGGCGCTGGCATTAAAAACCGAATAAGCGCAGTTTGATCGAACGCTGTCATTCCTTCTGCTGCTAATTCACGAACAAACGCTAACATTAATGTATCATCACTATTGTCAGGTAAAGAAGACAATAATTTTTGCATACGTGCATCCAAGATAACTTTACCATTAAACATCAATTCTTTCGTTACCTTGCCAATCATCGTAACTTTTTCAACTTGGTTTTCTTTTAAAAAAGCAAAGATTCTCTCAAGATCGCCAACCTGAATTTGTGCAAATGTATCTGAAACTTGAGCTAGTCTTGCATCTACGCCCTCTACTAGCCCTACTGCGACTATCGAAAACCCCATTTTACGCGCCGCACAAGCAATTTCTACTGGCAACTTGCCAATGCCTGCTAGTAAACCTATTTTCTCCACATTCCTATCCTCCGAATAAAACAGTTTTTATTCGCCAACTTCTTTACGTCCACGGCAAATTCCCCGTTCAGCATTACGCAAGAATCTTAAAAAATGATCCACTTCCGAGCAAGAATCCACTTCCTGTTCAATCATAGCAATCGCTTGCGCTAAGCTTAATCCCGAACGATACAATAATTTATAAGCTTTTTTTATGCTGCGCCTTGATGCAATCGGAATACCCGCCCTTGACATACCAACGCTGTTTAATCCCGAAACCTTTGCCGGATGTCCATCAACGATTGTATAAGGTACAACATCCTGCACTACTTTCGATGCCCCACCAATCATCGCATTTCGTCCAACTTTTACAAACTGATGTACACCAGTCAGTCCACCGATAACAGCGCGATCTTCTACGATTACATGTCCCGCAAGTGTAGCTGCGTTTGACATAATTACATTGTTGCCAACGACACAATTATGCGCAACATGCGTATAAGCCATCATTAGACAGCTGCTGCCAATTCGCGTTTCTTCACCTTCACCAGTTGCACGGTTTACCGTTGCACATTCGCGAATTTTTGTATTATCACCAATAAATACATAAGATTTTTCACCAGCAAATTTCAAATCTTGTGGTTCTGCACCAATTGACGCACCTGGGAAAATAACGCAATTTTTGCCGATGCTTGTCCACCCATCTATTACAACATGAGCCCCTATCTTTGTTCCATCGTCAATAACGACATTTTCTCCAATTACTGCGTACGGTCCAATTTCAACATCCTTGCCAATACGCGCCATTGGATGAACTACGGCAGCTTCATGTATCTTATGCAATGCGATAACCTTTTCTGCTTTCATCACCATGTCACTCCTTCTTAAAATAGTATGTGAACGTCTAACGTATCATTTTCTTTAACGTTTATATAGTCCAGTTAGTCAGTCTAAATTAAACATCCAATAAACCGGCTTAATTCGTCATTTTTGCGAATAATTTCTATTATTGCTAACGTTTTCACCAAAAATCCACCAAATATCTTGAATTTATTTCTTTTCTGGGGCTTTTAATGCAAAAGTAAATTCTCCTTCTGCTACCAATTGTTCCTCTACATAAGCTTGGCAAAAAATCTTTCCAATAGAGCCACGCACTTTTATCAATTCAGCCACCATACGTAATTGATCTCCTGGAATCGCAGGTTTTCTAAATTTCACGCGCTCCATAGCTCCAAAATAAGCAATTTTTCCGCGATTCTCTTCTGGATAAAGCATTGCCACTCCACCAACTTGCGCCATTGCTTCCAGAATAAGTACTCCCGGCATGACCGGCTGCCCCGGAAAATGCCCTTGGAAATGAGCTTCAGTCATTGTAACATTTTTAATGCCTACAGCCCTTTTCATCGGCTCTAATTCAATAATTCTATCCACTAATAAAAATGGATAACGATGTGGTAAAATTTCTTGTATTTCTGTTACATTTAACACCATTTAAAATCCTCTCCTTACTCCACGAAACCTTTTATTTTTCTTGCCAATGATGTATTAAGCGCGTGACTTGACTTCACTGCAATGATATGCCCACGTATATTTCCAGCTAAACGCATATCCCCAACAACATCTAAGACTTTATGGCGAACCAACTCATCTTCATATCTAAGTGGATTTAACGCTTTTACCTCATCATATACAATGACATTTTCAATAGAACCACCTAAACCTAACCCCATCTTTTGCAATGCTTCAATTTCCTTTGTAAAGGCAATTGTACGTGCTGGTGCAATTTCCTTAGTAAAAGTCTCCGCGTTGATCTCAATATCGCAATACTGTACACCCAACATCGGATGTGGATTTACTGAAGTAAATGAAATTCTAAAACCATCATAAGGAATAACCGTAATAAATTTATCTTTTTCACGTGCTGTATACACTTTATCAATTACAATAACCTGACGCTTGGCCTCTTGCTCTACAAGTCCTACATCTTTAATTAAATTAACAAAAACAATCGCACTTCCATCCGCGACCGGTGGTTCTGGTGCATTCATTTCTATATAGCAGTTGTCCAACTGCATTGCATTGCATGCCGCCAACAAATGTTCCACCGTAAAAACTTTTGCCTCGCCATTTTCCAACGTTGTTGCTCGCATTGTAGCAGTAACATTGTCAGAAATAGCAGCAACTTGTGGACATCCTGGCAAATCTACGCGAACGAAAACAATTCCCGTATTTGCAGGCGCTGGTTTTATTGTAACCGTCACTTCACATCCCGAGTGCAAACCAATACCTGTATATGTCGCATTCTTTGCAATCGTAGTTTGATACTGCATAAAAAAATCCTCCTGACATGATAACCTTTGTTTATTCTACAAAATATTAGCGACTACTGCAAGCTTTACCTTGAAAAATGAATAAAAATACGTAAATATTCTAAATAAAACCAATCATTAGCTTTAAATTGTATTCATTTGATAATCAATGAGATCTTTGTATGTTTTCCCTATTGTCGACTGTGGATTCGCGAAAATCTCAATAGGTTTTCCACTCTCTACAATCTTTCCTTTATTCATGAGAAGAATGCGATCGGCCACTTTTAATGCAAAAGACAATTCATGCGTTACTACGAGCATTGTACTGGCTCTATATTTTGCCAGTTCTTCCATGATAACTAAAACTTCCCGAACTAAAATTGGATCAAGCGAGGCGGTGGGTTCATCCCATAAAATTAATTCCGGTTCAAAGGCTAAGGCCCTAGCGATTGCGACGCGCTGCTGCTGCCCACCTGATAGCTCTCTCGGTTTATAATTCATATATCTTCCCAGCCCCACTTTTTCTAGAATTGCAACAGCACGTTTTTTTGCCTCATCATAAGAAACCCGCCCCATTACTAATCCTAGCATCACATTTTCCAGTGCAGTAAGCCTAGCAATCAAATTAAAATGCTGAAAAACATATCCAATTCGTTTTCGCATTGCCAATAATTCATTTTTATGCAACCCCGTAATATCTATGCCATCGAAAAAAACAGTGCCAAAATCAGGTTCAACAAGACGATTGATCATTCGGATTGTTGTAGACTTTCCACACCCAGACGGCCCCATAATCACAACCGTTTCTCCTTTGTCCGCATGTAATGCTAAGTGATCAACAGCCCTAACATCACCAAAGTCTTTTGTTAAATCTTTGATTTCCAGCAAAAAATCATCCCCTCTATTTGAATAACAATCTTCGTCGATTCAATTTTTGTAATAACCCTGGTCTTGCATTTGGAATAACAATTTCTCGCATGATTTCATCAAAGCTCATCCCTAGGGATTCTGCTGCTAGTATTTCCTCTCGTTCTATTGGACTGATTTTTTCACTATAAAAATCCATAAATGTACCTAACAAAGCACCAATGATTGGAATCATATAAAATGGAACATACGGGATTCCACCACCTGCTAATAAAAATATCGTACTTAGCAGAATTGCACCTATAGCCATTCCATAAATTTTATCAGCCGTGAAGAACCCATTTTTTTTATCATCTATTCGCATCTTTAGCGCTGCCATGATAGAGGTATGATCTAGCGCCAGTAAAACCAATGTCAATACAAGCGCTGTAAGCCCGGCTAAGACTGCTTGAACTTCATTTAAGACTTGGTATACCTGCAAATAAATATTTGGCTCTATAACGCCTAAATCAGCTTGTAATACACCAACACTTTCATGACCTACCGCCTGAATAACGATTGGCTTTAAATCTGTTAATGCAATGTTACGATCTAAAAGGAATTGTAATCTTTGCCCCAAAGAAAAATGCCCCGCCATTAATTTATCCAATAACTTAACAGAAGCATAAATTTCTTCATCTTTCATATTGGGAATTGATGCCGCCATATAGCGCAATTCTGTTGCTGCTTGCTTTAAATCAGCTTCGGCAATATCCGTAAGTTTTGTTTCTAAGTTCACCAAATTATTTTCAGCCGAACTATGGTTAATGCTTTTTAATATTTCGGTAATACCTTTCCCTTCTTGTGTTAATCCATTAAGAACGCTTTGTGCCTTTACTGCATCATCATGCATTTCATCCATGCCAGTTAACAATTGCTGAAAATTTTCCAATTTATTTTGTGTTACCTCCAATGCTTGTATGGATGAGGTAACGTCGGCATTAAAAATTTGAATCAATTTTAACCCTGTATGCAATGTTTTAATAGAGTTTATGGAGCTTTCCAATTGATTCTTTACGCCTTTCACATCAATAGAACTAATATCAATCGTGGTTTTATTTAATATGGCTACTGCATCATTCATTCTATTCAATGTTTTTTCTAAACGCTGGCTATTGTTATTATATCCGTCAATCGCCTGCCGCACTGTTTTACTGACCTGCACAGTATCTTTTGCTAGATCAGGAACTTTTTCAAATAATCCAGCTGCTTTTTCAATTGCATTTGCTAATCTTATCCGAGGATTTTGATATTCAACTTTCCCTACAAAGCCTTGTACCTTTTCCCCTTCTATTTTATAAATTCGATGATCCTTTATTTTTTCAGAATCGCCTTGCGTAATTACGGCCTGTGCTGTACCATCATTATTTAATTCTTCTACAATTGCAATAACATTACCTCGCAAAAAATCATCGCCAATTTGCGGTTCACGAATCGAAGTCCCTTGCAGAAGCATCAAATCACCTTTGCGAATTTTGCCTGACTCCTCAGGATAGATCGTAATCTTCGTCATATAAGCAAGAAAAAACTTTCTCATTTCCTGCATCGTGCTTACAGCATAGGCCATCTCATCTGCTTTTTCATCAATAGAAACATAATAAAGCATCGTAGGATGTAATTTTTCTGTTATATCATCGACGATAATCCCTGCCAAACGAACTGGATTTTCGGCTTCTGCCCCTGCCGGGAAATTAACTTCTAGTACTTGATAAGAATTTAATTCATTCTCCACCTGCTCAGTTGCCGCCGCAATTTTATCAACACCTTCTAAGACAATCCCAATCGATGCCCCAAGTCGATAGACAAAAGTAACACCATCAATTGCCTCAAATCGTTTCATCATCATATCTACAGCCCCATTGGGAACCCCACGAATGCTTAGGCGTGGCTCAGTTATAATACTTACACCCGTAACTCCATAAATCGCTGAAAATAAACGATCAATATTTTCATAAATTTCTTTCGTTTTGCCTCCTGGAGGCAATGCGATGAAAAAATTGGCCTTTCCTCCGATCGATGGTGCCTCTTTAAATTTTGATCCAGGAAAATTTGTCTCCAGCATCTGTTGCATTTGTATTTTCCCTTCTTCTCTACTCTCTTCTCTAACTTGAACAAGCAAATCGTATTCTCCATAGTCCCCGGTTAAACTTGTCAGTGTTTCCTGAAAGTAAAGATTAGCACCCAAAGATATTCCTTTAGCAACTAAAGCACTTAATAATATGCTAACTAACAATAAGATAAATATATCGTTACGAAAAAAATTATTTTTCATCCCCAGCACTCCATTTCCAAATCAAAACAAGATAATTTTACTTCATTATAGTTTTGATAAATCTGCTGGATTCGATACACAATATTTACACGATTTAAAAAATAAAAAATACCAATCCATATTTTAAGTGGATTGATATTTTTTTAGCCGACGGCTAACCTGCTCTAAGATTCCCAACTTCTATAGTAGGAGTATACTCCAGAGCACAGGCGAGCGGCTAAGCCCTTGGATAAGGTCGGCTAAGATTTAGGTGGAGTGAAAACTCCATCTAAATCAAGTCTACTTTATTTTTTAACGTTTCTTCAGTATATTTCCAGCGATTATGAAGCCAGAACCATTCTTCAGGATGTTTCCGAATATGATTTTCAATAATTGTATTCAATAACTGTATCGTCCTTATTATGTCTTTAGTTTTATCATTTGTTTCTTCTACGTAAACAGGTTTCTGACAAGTTATCGTATAATATCCATCTTTATCTTCCGTAATAAAAGTTGGTACAATCGGTGCTTTTTTCATTCTCGCCAAAAAAGCTGTCCCCTGTGGGCAAGATGCCTCTCGATGAAAAAACGGCAGAATAACGCCATCTTCTGCAGCATCTTGATCCATTAATATTCCAATGATCATTCCTTGCCCCATTAATCGAATCATTTCCCTGACACCGCTCTTATATGTAACATGCATCCCCGACAATGTACGATATTCGTTAATAAACCTATCCATTGCCAAATTCGCCTGTTTCTGTGCAACTCCAACTAACGGATATCCACTCGCGGCTAATGCTGCTCCAAGCATTTCCCAGTTTCCACTATGTGAAGTAGCTAAAACTACACCATTCCCATGAATTAAAGCCTTGTCCATATTTTCTATCCCGATAAAGCGAACACGTTGCTTAATTTCCTTTGGTAAAATTGGAATTGCCAAAACATCCATAATCATTCTGCCAAATCGCGTCCAACTTGCCTTTGCAATGGTTTGCGTTTCTTGCGGAGTTGTATTAAGTGACAATTGAATATTTCTCATTGCCATCATCTTTCGTTTTCTAGGTACAAGTAGCCATGTAAAATTCCCGATTAAATTTCCGATCCACATTCGCAGCTTTAACGGCAAAACGCAAACAAATTTACTTAGAATTATCATTACTCCATACATGATATCACCACACATTTCTCAATAAGCAAATGAATAATAAAGGAGGCACTGCATTCTTTGATTTTTTAAACCAGCCGAAATCAGTGCCCTCTGTTTATTTATTTTTTTCTAATTCAGCCAAACGTTTTTCTAATTCACGCATTTTTTTCATCATATTGGGAGCCTTATGCAAACTTGCCTGCACTCTTAACCACTCTTTATGCGGACGTGCTGGAAAACCAGCATAAAAAGATCCTGATGGAACGTTGTTTATCGGCGCTGTACGCGCTGCAAAAGTACAATTGTCACCAATTTCAATATGTCCCACACAACCACATTGTCCGGCAAAAGTTACATGATGTCCAACTTTCGTACTCCCCGCAATTCCCGTTTGTGCTACAATTAATCCACCTTCACCAATTTCTACATTGTGCCCAAGATGAACTAAGTTATCCACTTTAGTTCCTCGTTTTACTCGCGTAGATCCAGTAGTCGCACGATCAATGCCAACATTTGCACCAATTTCAACATCATCTTCTAAAACTACATTTCCCACCTGAGGCACTTTGTTATGCGTACCATTTTGCGTGACAAAACCAAATCCGTCACTACCAATTACAGCCCCACTATGAATGATATCTCTTTTCCCAACTTCGCAAAACTCACGAATTGTTACATTAGGATAAATTGTACTTGATTCACCAACTCTAGCACCTTGTCCAACATATACATAAGGATAAAGCACTGCATTATCTTCAATCACTGCATCATCATCAATCACTACATATGGCATAATCGCAACATTTTTACCGATTTTTACATTATCTCTAACGATTACGGTAGAATGAACTTCCCTCTTAATCTTTAACGGAGGAGTAAACAATTCCAATAATTTTGTAAAAGCAACGCGTGGATTCTCTACCTGAATTGCAGGCTTAGCAAATACGGTAATATACTTAGGAATAATTACTGCACCTGCATTACACCCCTCAGCTTCCTGTAAATGCGGCTCTACAGCAAAGGTAATATCTGTTAAACCGGCCTGCTCAATACTCGTTGCTCCAGTAAATTTTACTTCGCTCTCACCTAATATATTGCCGTCTACTAATGCAGCAATTTCTCTTAACGTTTTTTCCAAGAGTACAACCTCCTGTTACTGTAATTTTTTCACGACATCATCTGTGATATCAATTCCGCCATGTACTACCGCGTCTTTGTATAACACTGTAGAAATACTCTTTTCTTTTGCAACAGCAGAAATCGCTTCATTTACGGCATTTAAAATATCTTTTTGATAAGATTCTTGTAACGTATTAAACTCCGTACGAAGTGCTACATAACGTTTTTGATAATCTTCTGGGCTAAGGTTAGCCTTTTCTTGCTCAAGTTGCGTAGACAACTCTTTTGCTTTTTCATCTAATTTTGCTTGTAAATCCTTTTGCATTTCTTGAATTTTTGGGGTATCGGAAATTTTACTGCCATCAACGACACCGACTTTTTCATTTGAACATCCCCCAATAAAAACAGCCATAATAACAACTGTAACCAATAATAATAAACGTTTTAAATGTAACTTCATTATTCCATCTCCATTTCCATCCATAAAAAATTTATTTATATTTAATTATTATATACGGTTTATTTATTTGTTAAACCCTTGAATTACCAAATCAGTAATATCCAATCCATTAATATTAACTTTCACCTTATTAATAACCACTGATAAATTATTTTCTAAGGCAACTTTAGCAACAAGACTTGTCGCTTCATCAAGAATTTCATTCTGAATTTTTTGTAATTCAACTTCTTTGTCTGCAACTTGCTGTTTTAATTCTGCAATTTGAGCAACGCTTTCATTTCCTTGATTCTCCACATTATTGTTGCGGTCATTTAAGTCTGCTGTTTTTTGACTGCTAAATTCTTTATTTTCTTTTTCAACTTGCTGCGCAAAAAGGTTAAACTCTTCTGTTGCTTTCAGTTGCTCAGCCTTCATCTGTTCCCCAAGCTGACTTAAATACTGCTGCTGTTTTTCATGGATTTTCTTATTTCGAGCCTCTTGCAACTCATTAATCTTTGCTTGCATCTGATTAAAAGCATCTTCCGTCATCTGCAAAGTTTTCATTTTTAACTTTAAATTAAAAATTTCAGGCATATATTCTTCATCAATAACCGCTACATCTTTGTTCATTTGCTCATTAAAATTCTGCCGCAATTCATCTTCTTTTTTTTGTAGCTTTTCATTAAGTTCTGCATGTTTAGCAATAAGCCGCTGTTGTCCAAGTTGATTTTGCGACGATAAAATTGCTTTCTCATCAACTGCAATAGAATTCGGCATAGCTTGATGATTGATAAAATTCAACTTATTATCAATTTCTGCCTTAAGTGTATTTAGCTCTTTTTGCAACTCTATAGTTTGACCATATTTCGGGTGAGCTTTAAGGACTTGACTCATATCAATAACACCAATATCAGTCTGATTCTCAACCGCTTTCACATCAGGCTTTGTCGAATTCTTATTCGATTGTAAGGATACAGCATAACCTACTACCCCAAAAGCAACTATAGCAATTAAAGCAACGATCATCCATTTACGCTTTTCCATCTGCCCACCCTTTCTAATAAATTGCCGAGCGAGGTCTCCCCAGCTCGGCATAAACTCTAAATTTTATTTTATTACCATTAATTATTTAGAAAACTTTTTTACAACTTCATCTGTAATATCTTGTCCACCATAAACAACAGTGTTTTTATCTAAAACAACAGATAATCCTTTAGCTTCAGCAACTGCTTTGATTGCTGCATCTACTTTATCAAAAATAGGAGCAATCAATTCTCTTTCTTTATTCGCCAAACGTTGTTGTGTTTGTTGATAATAGGCTTGTTTTTCTTGGTCATTCATATTTGCAGATTTTGTTTCAAAATCTTTTTTTGCTTGTTCAACTTCAGCTTCCATTGCAGTTTTAGCAGCTGCCATGTCAGGATGCTGGGACACAAGTAGTTGATGATTTACTACACCAACATTCGAAGAATTACCTGCTGCGGCAAATCCTACAGAAGACTGAGATACTGCAAGAGCAACCACACTAAAAACAAAAACCAAAGCAATACCGATGCTAATAAATTTAATCTGTTTTTTCTCAAATTTAATCATTCTAAGATTCTCCTCCTGCCCTTCAAGGCATAAAATATGAAATTTAAATTGCTTTGCCAATAGGCCAAAAGCATAATTTATTATATCAAACCCGTTTTCATTATACAAGAAAGTTTATCTACGGTTCTAAGAATACATAATGTTATTTTTATAAAACTCCAATTAGCCTAAGCCATTTTTCATCGTCATTAATTACATATTCCACATCAAAAAAATCATGCAAATGATATCTGAGCCCAAACTCAGTAAATTGGATGCTTGGCACATGTTCTACTCTAGCTGAGAATCGATCACTGAGTATCTGATTCGCCAAAAGAATTCCTCTACGCTCATCAATATCATATTTAAATCCAATTTTAGTTTTTGACGTAAGGCTATGCAAAATACCTGGGTAAAAATCCCATTCCATTTGATGCGGGAAAAAATCCATTTCTAAAAACAACTCATTTTCTTTGTCTAACATTCTTCCTGCATGCGCTTTAATAGAGGTATTGCGTTCCTCCTTGCCAACATCTAAATATCCTTCAACTGTTAAAATATACTCACTGCTGTCCATCGTATACAAAACTTGCGTTTGATGATCAGCAACCATTTCAACCGCTGATTTGACTTTATACTTTTGTAAATTTTTATTATCAAAAGTAACTGAATTTAATTTATCAATAAAATAGCTTTGATGTCGTTGAACAAACCTTACCGGTAAACCAACTAAACCTTCAAGTTGCTTATTTAATTCTGGACGAAACATTAGCCTGATCGTATTCGGAATTGTACCAGACTTTATTTGTAAATTGGTCTCTCGGATCAATTGTCCTTTAGGATATAAATCAACTTTTATATCCACTCTATTGTTTTCATCAGCAACAAGAGTAAAAGATGCATTAAACTCTGGAATACGACTAGATAAAAATTCATTTAACCCTGTCCTTAATATCCCATTTACCCATTCTACTGCGTCAATAGGTAACTCTTGCAATACATTCAAAAAGATTTTCTCAATTCCTTGTATATCTTGCATAATTAACGGTTTAATATCTTCACTTACTCCATTTATTTCAACATCAACATTAACATTATGAATCACATTATGCCAAGGAAATACCATGACTTTTATCACTGTATGATTACCAATTTCCAAATTGACTTTTTGTACAGAGTAGCCAATCAAAATTCGATTAAAAACATCCTGTATTAAAACTTCATAACCTAATTTATTATTTGCAATTTCCTCTACTCTATGTCCATTTAATACATTGTCCCCAATAGTATAAACACTAGCTTGCATTCGTCTAGCAATTTTATCTGAAATAGGATGCTCTTCTTGTAAGGGTATAACCTGTACTTCGATTGTCTCTATAACACTTGCACTATCAGCAGCTGACACAACGGCAACTGCTGATAGCATGATAAAACAAACATATAAAATTCGGGCTATTATTTTCCTTACAATTATGATCACCCCATGATAATTATACTAGAAAGCATTTACCTAGAAATTACCCCCAAAAGTAAAGTGTGTTTTACCACCATCTTCACCTCGTCCATAATCAAGGCGAATTGGTCCAATTGGAGTTTCAACCTGTATCCCTACACCAACACTGGCATGCATATCAGAGAAATCGTATTTATTTTCCCAAGCACCACCAAAATCAGTAAATACGGCAGCCTGTATTTTATTCACAACCGGGAATCGATATTCAACACTTCCTAAAAGCATATATTTCCCTTCAAACTGTCTATCTTCATAGCCACGCAAAGTACTCTGTCCACCAACAGAGAAGAGCGCGCTTTCCGGCATCGACCCATCGGCTAAACCAATAGTTCCACGTGTAGCAATAACATGGTTTCGACCAACTTTAAAGTAGTGACGATCTTCAAACGTATATTTATTATAATCAAAATCACCGCCAAGCCAGCCAGCAAACTCAGCTTGCAAAGAGGCTCTGGCACCATCTGTTGGATTATACACATTATCACGTGTATCTGTAACGTGTCCTAAAATAATACTACGCGTATTACCAAAGTTATCATCTAAATAGTTCGGATATAAGGTTGCATCATCGTAATGTCTACCGTCAACCCATTCAACATAAGCATCATCACGATATCTAAGTGTTACACTGTTTGTTGAATATTCACTCATTGGACGACTAAAGAACAAATCAATTCCTTTATAGTTTTTATCATACGTTGCAACTTTCTCGCCGCCATTATCGTAATCATCAAACTCTTTTGTCATATCATAAATTCTAATTCCAGCACTCGTTTCCTTTTTGTCAATCCATGGACGCGTATAACTAAATTCATAGTTGTCATAACTATCTGCATCACCGCCAAACTCCCAATGGATTTTCGCGTTATCACCAGTGCCGCGGAAGTTAGTATCCCCGACTTCAATAATCCCAATTAAACCATCACTTTGACTGTAACCGCCACCAATTGCAAAAGTTCCTGTACGGCGCTCCACAACATCGGTTTCCAGTACTACAGCATTTGGTTCAACACCAGGATTAATTTTCATATTTACATCATCAAAAAATCCTAAATTGTAAACACGTTGCATACTACGGCGAGCATCTTTTGCATTAAAAGGTTCACCTGGCTTTAAACGCATTTCTCGTGTAATAACATAATCTTTTGTTTTTTCATTTCCTTTAACAGCAAATCCCTCTAAGATTCCTTCGTTAATTGATAATGTTAAAACACCGTCTTTACTCATATCAACATTGCTTACCTTGCTAAAAATATAACCTTCCTCACGATAAGCTTGTTCAAGCTCACGGATGTTTTCATGTAAAGTTTTTGTATTTAAAGTTTTGCCTGGTTCAACTTTAATGAAACTTAAAATTTTGCTTTCATCAAACTTAACATTCCCCGTAATCACAACACGATCTAATATAGGATTCTCCATTGCTGTATAAACAACTTTTACACCTTCTGGAACTCTAACAAAATCAGTTGATACATCAATAAAATTCCCTGTATCATAAAGTGCTTTCATATCATTTTTTACAGCTTCCTCAGTTAGTGAATCGCCAACTTTCGTATTCAATAACTCCATTAGCCCTACAGAATCTTCGCTATTTACACCTTGAATAATTACACTTGTAACTGGTTTGCCAATCAATTCATTTGCTGCTGGAGCCTGAGCTTCATTTCCAACCTGAGGGTTAGATTCAGCAAACGTTATAGGTAAATTTACAGTTACAAAACTTGTCGTTAGCATCAAGGCGCATAAAATACATCTATGATTTAATTTAATTTTCATACATAACCTCCTAAACTTCTCTTATTCTCCACGTAAAGATTTTCCAGCCGCACTAATCAATTCTTGCA
Organism: Anaerosinus sp.; assembly: GCF_965318445.1. Lineage (NCBI taxonomy): Bacteria > Bacillati > Bacillota > Negativicutes > Selenomonadales > Sporomusaceae > Anaerosinus > Anaerosinus sp. The sequence continues at coordinate 272,894 of NZ_CBDNNH010000018.1, forward strand.
TTTCACGCGGTTGCAGCCGTACTGGCTGTTCTGATACCGAAACCTTTGCCTCAGCTTTAGGTATAGTTTCTTCAACAACTACCCTTTGCTTCATCGGCATTTTTTTAGCCGATTCAATTTCATTATGTTGCCCCGCTAAATCAGGTCCTCCAGAATCAAACGACGAAGTTTCCTGTATTTTAGGTACAACTTGTCCATTTAAAGGGACTTCTTCCGACAGTGTCGACCTATAGTTCGGCACTATTTTCTGTGACTCATTAGACAGTTTCTGTTGAGTCCCAATAAATCCACCAAAACCAGATACTATCCCAAAACTTATAAGCCCTATTAAAAGTATACTGCGAATCAGCAGACCTCGATAATTTATTCTTCTATCTTTGCTTTCACTCTTAACTTCCTTCGCATGAGTAATCTCTGCTTGCGCTAACATTAGATTTAACTCTGCGCGAATATCTCTATCTTTTTCAAGAGATTCTTCGGCTTTGCCTAACCAATGTCTAGCAGAACAAAGATGACCTTTTAACTTCTTTTTTAAATCAGTCATACCTCATCCCCGCCCTCTTTACGCACTACATAAAATACAATCAATATAAGGACAGTCTTTTCCACTCATAAATTCGTGAAAAAAGAACAGAAAATAGGTCAAATTTAAACATTTTAATTAAATATCATTTAAAAATAACCTATTTACATCATTTATCTTCAATTTACCAATGCTGCATAAACTTTGATAGCATTCCACGAATTCGACGTATCCCTTGTTTTTGCAAACGATAAATATGAGTAGTACTTAGCTCCATATTTTGGGCAATTGTCTTCGTTTCCTGTTCTTTAAGATAAACACTATCAATGACAAGCTGTTCTTTTTGCGGCAAGCGGCTCACAGCACTTTTTATCTGCTCCATAAGAACATGATCTTCAACTTGCTCACAGACTGGCAAAGCATCATCAACTAAAGACTCCCTCCAGTCCAAAACACAATCCTCATTATACATTGGATTGTCAATATAAGTCAAATTACGCTTATATTCCTTCTGAATAAAATTCAACATTCTTCCACGAATACGATGCGTAGCATATAAGCTAAATGCTACGCCTCGCTCATATTCATAGCGTTCTACCGCCTCAATCAACCCAACAGTTCCTTCCTGAATAACATCCATCAGAAGGCTGTCATTTAAATGCAGTTGTGTAACTACTTTAAATATCAAAGGCTGATAAGAAGATATTAATAATTCACGTGATGACAAATCATTTTTCTGCTTATAGCTCTTCCAAAGTTCTAGTTCTTCCTCTTGTTCTAATAGCCGTATTTTATTTAATTCCTCTAAATAATTACGTAAATCCATCTTCTCATCCATTCCGCTAGAATTTAAATCTAGCCTCAATACCAAATCGTTTATTATTATCTTGATCAATATCACTTGTAAAACTAATGCTATTACTAAAATCATACCTTATACCAAAGTAATAGTCTTCATGATCAATTCCTGTAGTATATTTTAGCATCATTTTATCTGTAACATATTTACCTATTTCTAAATTATACACTTCACGATTATAATTACTTCCATTTTCAGTATACGATAAAGTATCCCTAACAACATTAAACTCATCTACACCTAATGCACTCTTTGCAATGTTCTCTAACTCACTAAAAAAGCTTGCACTTAGACCTAGATTAACAATTGCATTCAACTCGTCTTTACCAATTCCAGATTCCTCTTTGCTGTCATAAGCACTTCTTAAAGTAAGCAGCGATAAGATTTCTTGTTCACTTAACTCTGGATTAGAATATAATTTGACCTGCATATTTGAAACAGGACCATCTATATCCAAATAAATTTTTGTTCGTTGCAATTGCGTATCAGAGCTTAGCCTAATACTTGGGATAAAGGAACCCGCTTGATTAAATAGCACGGTGCCTTCACGAATTTTAAACGAAGTCTTTAAATAGTTTACATTGCCTCGAATTGCAGAAAATTCCCCCGATGCCCGTGGATGCTGCGTTGATCCACTAAAATTAGCATGTCCTTCAACTAAAATATCATATAACATTGAGTTATAAAGACGAACTTTTTTACCTGCATTAACAGTAACATCCAATTTCACATTAGGAAAACCATCTTCTGTATCCGGAAGCATCGGTATATCAACTGTACAATTTGCTAAATCGACGTTTCCGACAACTTTAGGAACTCCTTTATCATCCTCTAATGATAGCAAACCATTCAATGGACCCGTATAATACTTATTCACAATGTCTAAATCATTTAAATTTAGAGTGAGGGAATAATCTTTTAGCCCGTTAGCACCAATAAAAGCGCGTCCACGCAATTGATAAGATCCATCTCCCATAACGCCATCAAAAGTTTGTACATCTATTCTATCATTTAGAAATTGAATATCAACCGCCATTTTTTGGATTGGTTTCCCCAAATGTTTCAATTTTAGAGTCCCATCATTCACGGTAATGTTTCCATTAATTAACGGTTGCAATAAGCTTCCTGTGATAACTAAATTTCCATTTGTATTTCCCCTGCCCCATTCTATTTCTTTCGTCAAAAACGGTAAAATACTTAAATCGGCCTGATCTAATGAAACTTTCAAATTCATTTGCTCTTTTACATCAACATTATCTGTTTTTGTTAATGCCGCCAATGGGACAATACCATACGCACTAGCTTTATATTCGCCTTTCGTCAACAATATCTGCTGAACATCAATAATTCCTTCATTTAGCGTACACATACCGTATAAAGAATCAAAAGTCGCTCCACCAATTCCTCCACCTTTAATCTCCATAGATAAATTTGCTTTCGGTGATGAAGCAGTACCAAATACTTGGCTGCCAAAATCCAATGTTCCTTTTGTATCAATATCCAGATCCATTAGATCTGTTAATAAAGCAGCGTGTATAGACTGCCCTGCAACTTCAAAGTTAAGGTCACCATCTAGATCTGCTGTCCCTTTTGCGACAAGAATCCCGTGTCCTTGTTTTGCATAAAACTTTTCAATATTAATGACTCTTCCATCAACAAAAACATCTAAGGAGACATCATCTAGTGGATATTTCTTTAAAAATCCATTTTCAATTGTTCCATTGATTCTGACTTTCGGTTTTTCAGTACTTCCTTCTAGATGGATGTCACCATTTAATTTCCCGAAAAGCCAATCTTGTTTTACATTTAAAATTTCTAACAGACCAGCAACATCAGAGTTTTTTACAACCAAATCCCCACGGACCCTTTTGGTTGATAAATTAAAGTTTGCGGATAAATCAAAACTTCCATCTCCTTGCATGAAGTTAAAGGAGTCCAGTTCGATTTCATCATTTGCATAACGTATTTTTCCGTTTATGTTTCGCAATTCATTTTGATTAAAAACAGTGCGATCTGCCGTTAAAGTTCCATAAAAATTAGGATTATCTACATGACCTTTTAACTTACCAACAAATTTTGCTTTTCCTTCTGCCTTATATGGTAAGTTTAATTTAAGCTGAACTAAATCAATATCATCAGCAATAATATCAAAATCTAGCGCATTACCGGCTGAAATCAATCCACTTATTTTTACATTCAAGTTTGGTGAACTTATTGAGAAATCTTCAATAGAAGTTACCCCATCTTTACGTTTATACTTACCGTGCGCCTCACGCAACAGCATTCCCCTGTAACTTCCATCATTAAAGAAAATATTTCCTTCCGCATCAATATTCTCTAACGTTCCACGCAAAACAACTGTATTATCAACATTTCCAGTTAAATCCTCTCCCGGCAATAAGAGTTTTATTAGATTTTCTGCTCTAGCCTGAGTTGAAACAACCGTCAAATTCAAAGGATTCTCATTTTTTAAACCAATACTCCCTTGAACTTTATGTGTACTTATTCCATCTATCATTTCAATATTTTTTATATTTATCGTTTCAAAGTCACTTTCCAAGATTCCCGTCAATTTCTGATATGGCTGATAAAGTATACTTCCATTTTCAGCTAAAACATTTACAAAAACTGTAGGGGCCTCAAGTGTTCCTCTTATATTTCCATGAAAAGATGCATTACCACTCAAATCAAATTCTGATCTATTTTGCAAAAATTGTGCTAAAGCTACATTATTTCCTTGCATAACAAGATTAATATTTTGCTCATTGATTTGCCCTGTTAATGTCACTTGCCCTTGTGGCAAATTTACATTTACATAATCTACGGCGATATAATTAGCATCTTTATAAAATCCAGCATCAACGCCAGTAAAATTAACACCTGCATACGAACCATCATGAACAGTCGTTTTGCCAGATACAATTACATTATTTAGATCATTTAATCCCTGTCCCTTTGCCCTAACGTCAAGATCCATATAACCTGATAATCCTTGATTATATTCTGGCAACAAATCGAGATTTATATTTTCCCCCATCAACGTTATTCCATATTTTTCTGTTTTTGTATTGAACTCGCCTTGTATGTTCGCCTTTCCCTCACACAAATCTGTAGTTAATGAATCAATATATAAAACATCATTACCAAATCGCAAATCTGCTACAACGTTATGAGCAATATACTCTTGATAGATGAGTTCTTCTGATGAAAAATTGCCCGTGATGAGAGGTTCTTTAAAATTTCCCTGAATATTTGCAACAAAATTAAACGTCCCTTTAACGGGGAAATTTTCAAGCACTTTAGTAACATCAAACGATTTAGAACTTAATTCTAGATTAAGCATCGGCTCAATCATATTCAGATCTGTAGTTCCTTTTAGTACAATTGGCTGCTTAGCGATCTGTCCACGGCTAAAAATTCTTATTTCGGACTCATTGAATAAAACGAATCCATCAATATGATCAACCTCCGTTTTCTCAACAGTTAAACTTATGCCTAACAATAATGCTTCGCCATTAACCTTCAGATTTCCATTATCATCACTTGTTACCGTCGCTTTAAAAGAAGTCAACTTCCCACTATTAACCTGAATTGCAAACTCTTCCGGCAAAAATTCTAAGTAGTTATCCAGTGTAAAATTATTAGCTTCTACACTCACTGCTTTGTTTTTTCCACCCCATACTCCATTGAATTTGATATCTCCATCTGCTTGTTTAGCTATAATATCAAAATGAATGGATGGCTGATTAGCTAAATCTAGACTACCGCTGATATCCTCTAGCTTCAATCTTTTTTTATCGATTTCCACGTTAATTATCGCCTGACTAAACTTAACTTTCCCATAAAAATCAAGCTCACTTTTCTCGTCACTATTCATAAAGTCCATGTAATTCCACTCTTGATTATTGCGACGAACTAAATTGACTTCTGGGGAATCAATTTCTACTTGACTAATACTCTTAACTACAGATTCTCCCATAAGTATTGCTAAGGGACTAAAAGAAACCTCTATTCTCCCACTTTCCAAAATAGCAGTGCCCATTTTATCTTGTATTGTAACATTCGTTAAAGCAAGCGTCGTCGGCGAGTCTACAATAACTGACGCTATATCCACCTGCGTATCTAATGTTTTCGTTATTTCTCCAGCTATTACATTTGCAGCCGAAGTCGTAAAAGCCTGGCTTTTTATATACCAAAAACAAGCTCCTATGGTTAAAGCAATTACCAATAAAACTGCAACGAATAACCTTTGCCTCATAATTTCTCCTCCATCGTCACTACTGTTAATAATACAAGATTCTACACAGCAATAGAGACTTCCTGTAGAGAATTTTCCCATCTAAAAATCATAGGGATATTGTTTAACAATATCCCTATCTCAACTTTACACATCCATGAAAATAAAGAAAAACTTGGATTCAGATGAAATTGCAACTTCATCTGAATCCTAATTTTCTAAATTAAATTCCAACACCCATTGCTTTATCTAGACTTGCCTTGCTTGTATTGTAATCATACAAAGATACAATGTAGTTTGTTCTTGCAGAAGTTAATGCCACTTGTGCATCAATTACATCAAGGTTTGTACCTACACCTGCACTGTAGCGGACTTGTGCAATTTTAAAATCTTCTTCAGCTTTTTCTACACTTACTTGATTTGTTTGAATACGTTTTTCAGCTTCTCGCATATTTAAATACGCTTGACGCACTTCTAGCTGAATTGCATCTTTTTTCTGTTGTTCTTGCTCCATTGTTTTCATTACTGCAGCTTCTGCTTGTTTAATTTGTGAACGAGTAACATTGCTGTCAAAAACATTCCAGCTCGTTGTTACCCCAACGCTCCAACCATTGTCGTCATCACCAGGAAATTTATCACTAAGCCAAGATTGTTCAGCTCCCAAATAAACATTTGGCCGTCCGCCAGCTTTAGCCACATTTAATTGTTCTTGCGCCATTGCAATATTCTTTTCTGCCATAATTCCATCAGGACGATGTGTTAATGCATAAGCAATGCTATCTTCTAAAGATAAATCATTCTCTGTATATTGCAATTTATCGCTAATATTCACTATCGTATCCAACTCTAAACCAACAATATTATTAAAGTTAGACATCGCTAAATCATAATTATTTTGATATACAATAAGATTTTGTTGTGCATCTGCCAATTCAACTTCAGAACGCAATACATCGGATTTTGCAACAGTTCCTACCGCATACTGTGCATTAACATTTTTTAAATGACCGTTCAAACTGTTTACAGACTCTTGCCCAACTTGTACTAAATTTGCTGTTTTTAAAATATTAAAATATGCTGTTGTCGTGTCTAGCTTTACCTGTTGCTTAGTATTTTCTAAAGATAACTCTGCTGATTCTGCTCCAATCTCAGCTTTATTGATCGTTCCCTCTAAAGCCCCACCAGTATACACTGGCAATTGAGCTTTAATCTGATTTTTAAAAGAGTTCCCAATTACAGAACCCTGAGAAGAACTGGTTTTTGCACGGCCATCTGTGTGTATATACCCTAAACTAAACCCTTTATTCCCTTTCGCTTCTTCCACTGCCCATTTTGCACTATCCACTTCAGTACCAGATATTTTTATGGACTTATTATTATTAAGTGCCATATTAATACTTTCTTCTAATGTTAAATCTATTGCATTAGCCCATACCGATGTACTTGCAAGCGTAAATATTCCCCCTGCTAATACCACCGCTAAATGTTTTTTCCAATTATATTTTTTTGACACGCTAGTTTTCCTCCTTAAACTAAACACTGACTATTCAGTCATGTTCTGTTTTCCATTATATGATTTTTTTTAGTTTTCTGTCAATCGAATAGATTTCCAATTTCTTAGAAAGTTTTTCGCAAACCGACAAACGTTTCTCGTTCTTCACTTTTATTAATATTATCGGTTTGACTGACTAAAAAAGTATTGGGTGCAAATTCATACTGAGCCCTTAGTTTTACACGAAAATCATTCGGGTCATATGCATCTACAGAGAATTTAACATCTTCCCCCAGTTTTGTATCGATTCCGATACCAGCTTTGCTTTCTATTAAACCAACTCTACCTGTAAATTTATCATTCCCTGACCCAATTTGCAAGTTTGTTTTATTCTCTTCTCCAATATCACTAACCCCTAATAGAAGAAAGCTATTTGGATTTGTAAAAATCTTAAAATCTGCATTGCTTAAATAACGTCCTTCACCTCCATGATAAAGCAGCTCTGCCCCAAACTCGGTTTTAATATTTGAAACCCGCGTCATCATTTTATCAGCTTTTTCACTAACATTTCTAGCATTTTGTAATGTCACTTTAATATTTTCTGCCGTTTTAGGGTCGGTCACTACGCCTTCTAGTGAAGCAGCCATATGCTCTACCCGCTTACTTGTCACATTCAAATTCGCAATCGCTTCCCTCAGGTCAGCAGTAGTCTGTCCATTGTTATCGAAATCGGTAATCATGGCATCTACTCTTGCAGAAGCATTTAACATATTCGCACTCATCAATTTCAAATTATTGACCATCACACGAATATCTCCTTCATTATCAACCGCCATCCTAGCTAAAACAAGACTCATCTTATTCAAATTAGCCGTTAATTCCTTGATATTAATTGCAGATTCAATAAATGACTGCTGCACTCTTTCATCACCAAAAATTGTGTTAAGCGAGGACAATAGCGTTTCCATATCCGCCATAACAAGATCAGCTCTAGTAATTAAATCGTCTAAACTTTTTTGCGATTTCCCTTCTACAACGTCATTGGGCTTCAAAAAATTTTCCGCCTCACTATTCGGTAAAATGCTAATAAACTTTTCTCCCATGAAGCCATCTGTACTAACAACGAAAATAGATCCTTGAGGAATCTTCACGTTTTTATTAATCATTAAATGAGCTTTTGCTCCATCAATGACAGGCTCCACTCCAGTAATTTTTCCAACTTCAACTCCCGCATAACGAACCATATTCCCAGCTTTTAATCCATCTACATGAGCAAAAACAGCTTCTATATTATAGCCCTTTTCTTCCCAGCTGGCACCACTTAAATGAACAATAATAAAAACTAATACAGCTAATGCGCCTAGCGAAAAAGAACCTACTTTAGCTTCTGTTGTCATTTCCTCTATCACCTCCTGTAAATCGTTTCGATCCATGAATAAAATTTTGTACAATGGGATTTTTTAGATTTTGTATCATTTCAACATCTCCAATTGCAATAATTTCTCCTTCATGAATCATCGCAATTCGATCGGCAATTGCAAAGGCACTATTCATGTGATGCGTAACAACAATCGAAGTAACACCCAATTTTTGCTGCATATGGTAAATCAGTTCATCGATTTTCGCACTCATTATCGGATCCAATCCCGCGCTAGGTTCATCATAAAGCAAAATATCTGGTTTAAATGCGATAGCTCTAGCTAGACTAACACGTTTTTTCATTCCACCCGACAACTCATTTGGCATCATATTTTCAAAACCTGCTAAATCAACCATCCGCAAATTTTCTTGTACAATCTCTTTGATTTCTGCTTCTGACAAGGTTGTATGCTCCCTCAGTCCAAAGGCAACGTTATCTCCTATTGTCATAGAGTCAAACAGTGCTGAATATTGAAAAACCATTCCCATATTCAAACGAACTTCATTCAATTCTTTTTCTGGAAGATTACTAATTTCCTTATTTTTAATCCAGATTTCTCCATCATCTGGTTTTAATAGGCCAATAATCAAACGCAATAATGTACTCTTTCCAGAGCCACTAGCTCCAATAATTGCCAATGTTTCCCCCTTTGTAATTTCCAGATTAATATTTTTTAAAATTCTACGCTGTTGAAAGCTCTTATTTACACCCTTTAATTCAATCATTTCACTACTCCTAACGATATAAAATCAATGATAAAAAACAATTAGAAATAAAGATTGTAATAATTGAACCCACAACCGACCCAGTCGTTGCTTTACCAACACCAACAGCTCCATTTGGTGCATTCAAGCCTTTGTAACATCCAATAATTGCAATTACAGCGCCAAAAAATACCGACTTAATCAATCCACCAGTAATATCATAAGGAACAGTAAAATTTTGTATGGATTGGGTATACGTTATTGAGTTGATTCCCGCATATAAAGTTGCTACAAGATATCCACCAAAACTACCAATTACATTAGCAAAAATAGTCAATAACGGAATCATGATCATACAAGCCAAAAGCCTAGGAACGACCAAATAAGCTATAGGGTTTGTTGCCATTACTCTTAATGCATCAATCTGCTCCGTCACTTTCATTGAGCTGATTTCTGCAGTAATTGCTGCACCAACGCGCCCAGCCGCAACCACACCTGTTAAAACAGGAGCTAATTCACGTCCCATCGCAATTGCAACAATTCCACCTACTGTAGACTGTGCACCAAATTTAATAAATTCAGTTGCTGTTTGGAGTGTAATTACCATTCCTGTAAATAGAATCGTTAATGTAACAATCGGTAATGTATCTACTCCCAAATGCGCCATTTGCTCTAAAACATGTTTAAATTTCGGAGGCTTTTTAAATTGACATATCGTTTCATAACCAAGCATTAGTACAGAACCAAAGCCTTCAATAAGTTTTAAAACCTCTCGTCCAATCCTTTCCAGAAAGGCTATCACCATCTATCCCCGCTCTCTTATTTCATTTATCCGCTAGCGAACATAAGCTACCTTCTTCGAGCGAAAGTAAAAACCTCGTAAGCTTCCGGATTACGTATCTGTTTCAGTGGAAATTAAAACTTCTACTGAAACAGCCTTGTTTATAACAGATGACGAATTACAGAACAAAAATAATAATAGTAAACGACTATTTACTATTATCTTATATTTAATTCAATTTTTTTTATCATATCCCTGCTAAACAAAATATTTTTTTGACATTTTAATAAAAAAAATATTAATTTTTGGCAAAAAAAACCGAAGAATGTTTATTTATTCTTCGGTTTAGCTTTATTATTCTACTTTTAGCGAAATCCTTTGAATGTTATCAATAATATAATCAACGGTTTTCTTGTTCTTTGATTGCACATTCTCTTCTTCTAATTTCTCATTTCCAATCGTCCCTATTTTTCTTTCCGAAACATCTTCTTTCTTAGAAGTCTCCTCCTGAACTACTGGATTTATTGGGTCTTGAACTTGTTGTGGCTCTTGGGTTGGCTTACTTTGATTTGTTAAATTTGGATTCATAACGCCGGGGGCCACAACAATTTCATTATTTTTATTTGCTTCCAAAAATTTTTTAATATCTTCTTCTAACGGTCTCGTTTTATCCTCTTCCGCACTGAGGTCAATTCCCTGCTGTTTCATCATAAGCTGTGCCAACGAAATCAATCCGCCTCCACGCACCTCAAGCATCATTGTTCCTTTCGGCTGTTTTTTAGGAACAGTATAAGGAACATTAACAGTGACTTCTTCTGAACGATAAGGCTTCAATTTCACTGCTATATCTACAGTTTCACCTGGCTTAACCGCTGTCTTTTTCGGTATAGCACTAATAATGGATGCCGTACGACGCGTTTGATCAATTTCAACATTTGCTTTCACACTAAAAATATCAATTTCATGGAACGTATTTGTGCTTAACATATTCAACGCTTGAAACAGCTCCCCAACGGCTAACTGTCCAGAGTCTTGCATACTATAATACATATTATCACGTTTAATAACTCCACCCGGAACCGAATTTGCTTGTATCTCAAAATCAATTTTCGCCGTGCTCTCGCCTATACGATCCATCGTTTTATCAATTGCATTATACACCATAGACGCAACTAATGGCGCAGTAAGCTCCTCATCATATGCCAGTTGAAGGTTATAAACACTATCTTTATTTAATTGTTTATCTTTCACCGTAATCTGCATCGGAACTACGCTAGGGTATTTGCCAATGATACCACCAATTCCCGCAGTACGATCCTGATTAATCACACCGATTAAATTTCCTGTCTGCCCAAATTTAAAACCACCATTTAATCCATGCTCTGATGTCAATACAACTGCATCCGTTAAAAAGTAATTTACATTACCCCGACGATAAAAAGGATGTCCAAAAGCAATAAGCTTATTTCCCTCAACTGCAGTAACTGTGCCAGTAGCAGCTAAACTAAAATCACCTCGAACCAGCGCAACACCTAAAGCACTTCCCGGCTCTAACTGAATTGGAGCATACGAATCACTCGCCGAGCCAATTCCTTGGTATGGTTTCATTCCTAAAGGTGCCAACTTCTCCTCAAGCATCGAAAATGCCGCTGGAGTAAAACCTGTAGCAACTAACATAGTTGAAGCTTTTTCCGGTTCTACTTGCTTAACCGCCTCAACAACTTCTTTTTCTTTTTCTAAAAATAAATCTTTACTTTCCTCTTTGCTTTCCAGTGCAGAAACTTTTTCCTTTTCTACATCTGCAGTTTCCAAAGGCGCATTTACTTCTACTTGATGAATCTTTTTCTCGCCTTTATCATCTGGCATATCCCATATTTTTAGCATTTCAGCAATTGGCGTAATTGCACAAACTCTTGCATCAATACTCGGCCAGCCGCCAGAAATTGCTCCAACTAGTTTTCCATCAATATATACTGGACTCCCACTCATTCCTTGTAATACACCAGCAGTCTGACTGATCACATCACCTGATACGCGACCTAAAATCATACCTTCTGGCGCACCATCGCGTAATACTCCAATAATCTCTACATCAAAACTTTCTACAGCAGTTCCTTTAATCACTGTCTTTGCAACTCCATGCATACCCGGCTGCAATTGATCAACCGTCATAATCTCTGGGGATGCTTGTACACAAGCGATGGGCATATATATAAGCAATAAAATTGCCCATACTATATTTCTCAAAAATTGTACCAACCTATTCATCCTCTCATTATTGTGCCTCAATACGAACCACTACATCACCACTATTAATTTTATTGCCTGGAGCTACTAAAACTTCTCGAACAATTCCACTTGTATTCGAACGAGCAGCAGTATTTGATCCTGCAAGAGTTTTTACTCTTACCAGTTCACTTCCTTCTACTACATGCTCTCCAACAGCTACAGCACTGACAACTTCTCCTGACAAAACTGCTTGCTGATTTACTAAAGATCCAGCAGCAACCGTCCAAACACCAAATACAAATAATAAGCTAAATATTATGAGTAATATACTTTTCTTATGAAGCATACGAAACACCTCTTTCTAAAGATTCCGTCTATATTTCCATTATACCTTAACTATAAGTAATCGCAAGTATTTAGTCTATTTTCCTAAAACCACCAATGCAGAACCAACTTTTCGTTCTCCACCGTCTGATGGAGAATTTATAATATCTTTACCAATTACCATTTCACTTGAACCCCCACCATCAAAATTAACAGCACTTACCGCACCCATTTCCTGCATAAATAAAGCTAATTCTAATAAAGTGTATCCAATACTATGGCTTTGCCTGCCGTCGATAACCGCTAGTAAAACACGCCCATCTTTTGTTAACCCAACAGCAGTTCTAGGCGCCCTGCCACTTGCAACGTCAGGACCAAACTGCTCTATTTTTGTCGTCAAATATACACTACCATTTTGCACAAGCAATGGGCCAACCCCCAGAATATCTTTCGCTTTATTCCAAGGCTCTCCCAAATCCTCTGTAATGACACAATCCTGACCAACTTGTAGATTGGCTAACCTATCTGCACTCGATCCATGAACAGATAAAACCACTTCACCCTTTTTCAAGGCGGAATTATTAGGATTAATTGCAATCACTTCATTATCTTTAATTACATATTCCCTGCCATAAATATTTGTCTTCGTGGTTTTATCATAATATTGGTTATAGAGTACTGCTGCATTTTCACCACGTTCAGAATTCACACCTGAAATCGGTAAAATTTCACCGTCACGCAATTTTACCGAACCTTGATAATCAACAGTCCCAATAAAAGGGGTTCCATCTTCCGCAATTCCTAATGCACTACGCGCCAATCCAGCTGTACTAACGATCGTTGAATCTATTTTTGTCAAGCCAAGTATCTCCCCATTTGAAGCAAAATAGGAAGCATTTATCGCCGCAATCGCATTATTGTCTTTCGCGATACCGCTAACCGCCTGCCGCCCTGCGATCATCCCGTTCGCTAATGCAGGTTTTATCTGGTATCCTTTTTTCAAATCTATATCTAACACATGCGCAGTAATCATCCCTTTTTCATTTCCTCGCATTAGCGTTATATGCTGAATTCCTGGCGCAATTTGTTCTACAATTTTTTGATCATAATTTTTGATAATATCAATATAGACTCTATTAGGATTTTTTAATGTATTAACTTTGTAAACTGCATTTCTATTCAATGTGATAATCGCGCTGAAATTGTTTTTTGTATCCATTGCAAAATCAATGCTCTTTATAGCCGTATCTTTAATCGGTAAAGATGTTAAATTCGCTTTATTCATTGTATTTGGCATATTCAAAATAATTTTTGTGCCATTTGCCTCTTGTTTCACTTCATAAGCAGGAACTGAATCGACATCAAACACAATACGAACAGACTCAGCTTTTTGACTAAAACGAATATTCGTTACTGAACTAGCCGGCGCTGCAAAAACAACTTGCATAAACATGACTAATACAAGGAATATTACAGCACTATATTTATTAAACCGCTTCATTTAACCACACTTCCTATACTATATTAGAAAAGCCAGGCTACTCGGAGCCTGGCAACTATTATTTTTTCGATAATGATAATTGTCGATACAACATATCAGCTAATCCCATGCCCCCGGCATCCGCCATTTTTTTTGTCAATTCTGTATCCAGCATTGACTGCAGGATTTGCTCTTCATTCGAATCGCCAAATAAAGTATTTTTAGGAACAGTCTCACGCATTTTTGTATACATTAAATTCAAAAACATTGCTTCAAAATCCTTACAAGCCGATTTTAGTTTCTTATCATCTTGTTTTTCTTTTGCCGTTTTTGTTGCTTCTTCTAAATGTTGGGCAAAATCCGTACTGCTTTTTGATTTTGCATTATTATATTCGCTCATCACTACCGATGAAGAAATCGCATCAATTTGCACTATGCTTCACCCCTACTTTTAAATAATCTCTAAATCTGCATGAAGCGCTCCAGCAGCTTTCATCGCTTGTAATATAGAAATAATATCACGCGGCGTTGCTCCAATTGCATTTAATGCCCCTACAACATCACTCACATTTGCCGTTGCCGAAAGAACAATCGTATGTGCCTTATCTTCAGTAACTTGTACGTCAGTATCCTTCGATACAATTGTTTCCCCCAATGAGAATGGTTGTGGTTGATTCACAGAAGTCGTTTTCACTATATTTACATTTAAACCACCTTGTGCAATGGCAACTTCATCTACTGCAACATTACCACCCATAACAATCGTTCCAGTTCGTTCATTTACAACAACTTTTGCAATGCTATCTGGCGTAACATATAAATCCTCCAACTCTGCAACAAAACCAATTAAATTATTTTGATACATATATGGGACAGTAATATTTACCGTACCAGGATTATTCGCTCCAGCAATATTACCAAATCTAGAATTAATCGCATTTGTAATTCTTGCAGCCGTTGTAAAATCTGGTTTTGCCAATGATAATGAAATCGTACCATCGGAGCCTAATTTTGCCTCAACATCGCGCTCAACAATTCCACCATTTGGCGAAAGTCCTACTGTCGTAAAATTCTTGCTAGTACCGCCACCTCCAGAAGAAGTCGCAAACCCCCCTGTTGAAACAGCACCTTGCCCTACAGCATAAACTTGCCCATTCGCTGCTTTCAGCGGAGTCTGTAACAAAGTACCACCTTGGATACTTTTCGCATCCCCCATAGATGAAATTGTTAAATCAATCGTATCTCCTGGTCTAGCAAATGCCGGTAAATTTGCGGTTACCATAACAGCAGCAACATTTTTCGTTTTCAACTGTGAAGAATCTATACTAACACCAAATGCTTTTAACATATTTCCCACAGATTGTAACGTTTCTAAAGTCTTATTCGAATCTCCAGTTCCAGCTAAACCAACAACAAGTCCATAACCAATTAGCTGATTTGACCGAACTCCTTGTACTTTAGCAATATCTTTTATTCTCGTACTCACTGTAGTCGACGCAGCAAAAACAGTTGTAGTCATAAAACAGAGGATAACTAATAATGCGATTGTCGCTATCTTTTTCTGCATAATAGCCTCCAAAATTAAAATAAAATATTAAATATCTGCGTCAATATACCTTGACGTTGTTTTGCATTAATCGGACCTTTTCCATCAAACTTCATTTCTGCATTTGCAACATAAGAAGATAATACAGTATTATCTGCTGCAATATCATCAGGACGCACAACCCCTGTAATCGTAATCGTATGTAAATCGGCATTTTGTTTAATAGACTGTGTACCCGAAACCACTAGATTCCCATTAGGCTTAACTTCCGTTACCTGCACAGTAATTTTCCCCGTAACGGTATTTGTATTTGTAATCTTCCCTGAAGATTGAAATTTATCCTCACCACTTGCGCTCGCAGCAGCCAAAAAATCAAAAATCCCCGTTCCTGCCGCTAAAGTATTCGATCCGGATTTGGAATTATTACTACTTCCTGAGCGTGAAGCATTAGAACTTTCTTTAATAATAATCGTTAAGGAATCCCCTACTAACCGTGCTTTTCTATCGGCAAACAGATTAATCCCACTTGAATCATCTACCCACAAGGACTCCGCATTTACCTGTAGTGGAAAACTCATAAGGATGACTGTGCATAAAATCAGCATTGCACATAATTTATTCATTTTTTTCATTTATCTACACCTGCCTTCAATGAGTCCCAACTTGTACCGTTTTTTCATCAATTACTCGTCCCATTACAATCTTGTTAGACAACGTATTCTTCACACGAATTTTATCTCCCTCACGACCATTCTGCATTGCCATTCCAGGAACAACAATTTCTACACCATTTACCTTTGAAAGAAGATTAATCATATCAGAACGCTTAATCAGTATTTCTTTATCAAGCAAACTTTTGGTAATCGGAACCCCCATATTAATATTTCGCCGAGCAACTAAACCAACTGCATCATTCGTATTCGTTAAATACCCTGCTGGTAATCGACTTGTATCAACAGTGACTAAATGCAAATCTCCTGCTGTAATCATTTCGCCTTTCGCAATACTACGTGTTGCCATAACTACAGGTTCCTGCATTGTAACTTGTAAACGAAACGTACTCTTCGTATAAAATGCACCATTAATATAAATATTAACGATCACATTTGTAGGTGCACTATAACGAACTCCATAGGGCAGATCAACCTTATATTGAACATCGCCTAACGGCAAAAAACAGTTTCTCGGAAGATTAGAGGCTTCAACCGTATATATACGCTCTGACGAAGATAAATCGATTTGACCATAAACAAAATCCTTTGCAATTTGCACCAATGAATCCCCGGATATTAACTGTGATTCTGTCTTAATTTTAATAGTGGGGGGGATATTCCAAGCAATACCTGAAAAATCCACCCCAGCTGAACTAAGCCTTATTCCCAGCAATTCACTCGTTAAGACTAAATCTTCTCCGGGTGCAGCTGCATTTGCAACTTTTAAATTTCGTAATTGTTCTATCCTAGAATTATCGTAGCCAAAAATATCTGCGATATCGCCCAATAAAACATCTGGCCCACTAATATTGCAAGTATCATATACATTAATCGTAATCGAAGATTCCTCAGCACATGCTAACCCTTGTAATATTCCAAGTAAAATCAGCAGACTAAGTAAAATTTTTCTCATTATCTCACTCTACCGTTTTAATCCATTTGCTACTTCTAACATAGAGTCAGACGTTGTAATCGCTTTTGAATTTGTTTCATAAGCACGTTGAGCAACAATCATATTCACCATTTCTTCAACGATTTGTACATTTGACATTTCTAAATACGATTGAACAAGTGTACCAGCACCGTCTTCGCCTGGATTACCTGTAACGGGCACTCCTGAAGCCGCTGTTTCCAAATACAAGTTTTTCCCCATGCTCGACAACCCCGATGGATTCGTAAAACGAGCAAGTTCAATTTGTCCACATTCTTCTGGTTCATTTTGTCCAGGAATAGCCGCAAAAACGCGACCTTCACCTGAAATCGTAATATCTGTAGCATTATCTGGAATTACAATTTCTGGCGTTAATAAGTATCCTTCTGAAGTAGTCATACGACCAGTATTATCACGTTTGAAAGAACCATCTCGCGTATATGCTGTTGTCCCATCAGGCAGCTCAATCTGAAAATAGCCTTCACCTTCAATTGCAACATCCAATGGATTTCCCGTGCTTTGAAAACTTCCTTGTGTATGTATTGTATTCGTAGCTACCATACGAACGCCATGCCCCATTTGTAAGCCAGTAGGCAATTGTGTATCTGGGCCAGAATCAGCACCCGCTTGACGAAGCGTTTGATACATTAAATCCTGAAATTCAGCCCGATGTTTTTTATGTCCTGTTGTATTTACGTTCGCTAAATTATTAGAAATAACATCCATGTTACTCTGTTGCGCATTCATCCCTGAAGCTGCAGTCCACAATGCACGCATCATAATAAAAAACTCCCATCAAAAAATATTTCTTGCAAATTCAGTCAATTTAAAACACTTTTCAATATTATATCGTAATAATAAACGAAAATGTTAAGTACAATTATCCTCTGCCAACTTCATTCACTGCTTTTTCTAACATTGAATCTTCTGATTGCAATGCCTTTGCATTCGTTTCATATGCTCGATATGCATTAATCAGTTTAACCATCTCTGATACAACGTTGACATTTGACAGTTCCAGCTGGCCTTGACTAATTTTCCCCGTAGCTTGTCTAGAACGCTCTCCTTGCGGAGCAACATACATGCTGTTTCCTTCTTTTTTCAAAACTCTATCATCATCGAACTCAACAAAATCAAGTGTTGTAATTTGCTCATTATCCAATGCGATTTGTCCATCGGCGCCAATCGTTACATTACCATTTCCATTAATTTGTACTGGACGACCTCCCGCTAAAACAGGAAATCCTTCATTCGTAACAAGTTGTCCATTCTCAGCTAAATTAAAAGACCCATTACGAGTATACCTTGTCCCTTGAGGAGTATCAATGACAAAGTAGCCTTTTCCTTCAATCGCAAGGTCAAAAGTATTCCCCGTTTGTTGCGTTGATCCCTGTTCATGTTGTGTATAAATTTCATCAATTTTCGAACCACGACCTAACTCGCCAATTTGAGGTGCTACTTGTCCATCATTGATACGTCGAATTAGAACTCGTTCAAATTCAGAACTCACCGTTTCATCTTTTTTATAACCAGTAGTGGTTACGTTTGCTAAATTATTTGAAATAACATCCGTACGCGTAGTCTCTGTAATCATTCCTGATGCCGCTGTATAAAGCCCACGTATCAAATTAAGACACCTCCTAGAATTATCTTATATTTGTATTTTTCAGTGTAGTTAAACTATCTTCCAATTTATCTATGGAATCCAATGCCTTGCCTGTTCCAAGCGCAACACAAGACAATGCATCATCTGCTAAATACGTTGGAATTCCTGTTTCTTTTTGAATTAAGCGATCCAATGCAAAAAGCATTGAGCCCCCACCTGTCATGACAATACCACGATCCATAATATCAGCCGCGAGTTCAGGTGGTGTGTCTTCAAGCACCTTCTTGACACATTGAATAATTCGGCTAACAGGTTCATTGAGAGCCTCACAAGTTTCATTTACTTCCATCTTTATCGTTTTTGGCAATCCCGTTAATAAATCACGCCCCCGTACCTCAAGCGAACCACTACGGGCATCGCGCATCGCCGCTCCAATATTAACCTTAATATCCTCTGCCGTACGCTCCCCGATCATGATATTATACTCATTTTTCACATAACGAATAATCGCTTCATCAAATTTGTCACCACCGATTCTTAACGAATCGCTTATAACAATTCCACCCAAGCTAATCACAGCAACATCGGTAGTTCCACCACCGATATCCACCACCATCGCACCATATGGCTCGGAAATTTCAAGTCCAGCTCCTAAAGCTGCTGCAAGCGGTTCCTCAATTAAATAAGTTTTACGCGCGCCCGCTTGTACAGCTGCCTCTAATACAGCACGTTTTTCAACAGTCGTTACTCCAGATGGAATACATACCATAATACGAGGCTTAAATAAAAAGCTTTTTCCCGCAACTTTTTCAATAAAATGGCGAAGCATACTTTCCGTTGTATCATAATCCGCAATAACCCCTTCACGAAGCGGACGAATCGCAACAATATTTCCGGGTGTACGCCCAATCATACGACGTGCCTCTTCACCTATAGCAAGAACCCTATCTGAATCTTTATCAATAGCTACAACAGAAGGCTCGTTTAAAACAACCCCTTTGCCTTTTATATAAACCAAAACATTGGCCGTTCCCAAATCCACACCAATATCCATTGACATTCCCAACATTGAAAATCCCCTTCCAAAACTACATTCAGTCAGCAAAATCGTAAAGCATTCTAATATAAATTACAGAAAATTTTACTCAACATGCTTTATTCTACATTTTACAATTAAATCCTTTATAATTAAAGATTTTCTTTGTAATATTTATATTTTTTTCGCGTCGCTTCGCCACCCCGAATATGGCGTTCCGCCTTATTTTTTTCCAGGACAATTCTCACTCTGTCCGACAAAGCTTTATTCAACATAGGCAATCTTTCTATCATATCCTTATGTACAGATAATAAAAAATGGAACGTAGAATTTTTTGCATTTTCAATATTTCTCTATGTCAGGTCACTTTATTATATTTAAATTTCGTTTTTTCATTTATATATCGACTCAATTTAATAATCAAAAGCGCCGATACGCTTCCAATAAAAGCAGCAATGATAACATCGCTTGGATAATGTGCCCCCAAATATAGGCGAGAAAATCCCATTAAACCTGCTAAAACCATTGCGCCTATTCCATATTTTAGCGGAAGATACCTCAGATAAATACCTGCTGCTGCAAATGCAATTCCAGTATGTCCTGACGGAAAAGAATATCCTGATGGACGCCCCGTCAATAAAGATAATCCCTCTAACGCATCAAACGGGCGCGTTCTCTGAACAATATTCTTTAAAAATCCACTCCCTATTAAAGCATATAGCAACATGGCCATAAATGCCAATATGCCAATCGTCCTTGTTTTTTTATAAATCGACAATACGATAGCACTTATAATCCAAATGATCCCCATATCACCACTGTGCGTAATCAATTTAAAAACTGGTGTTAAATATTCATTTCTAACCTGTTCTTGCAACAGAAATAAAATTTTTGTATCCAATAAAGCTACTTCATAAACCATATTCTTTACCATCCTTCTAAATATCGAAACATATTTTTAAATTAGAAATCCTATATGAAGTTTATCAATCTTCAACCTTTGTTTCAAAAATCCTTCTCTAAAAAGATAAAAATAATTACCAATTTACATTTTTTGCAGGAGTTTAATCCCTAATAGCGAAACTTTAATACTGCAACAATTATTTTACATTATTGTTTATTTTTGTCGTTTATTGTCGGAAATAATTTGTAGACAAGAAAGGTTTCACATGATGAAGGTGATCAATTTAACAACGAAGTTTAATATTAAAATAGTCAGTGTTGTTTTTCTCGTTATACTGGTAATTACCATTTATAACGACTGGCTTTTGTTACAAGCTGAAAATAAACAAAATTTACGTTATTTAACTTCAATCACAGAATTTTTAGCTGAGAAAAGCCCCCCTAATCTTTTTTCAGAAACTTATATACAAGCTACAGCTTTAGATCAATCAAATCAATTGACTATTTATTCTCTTAACCAAAAGCTCCAACCAATAGTTGATGAAGTTTGTATGCCTTATAAACGAATTCAATTTGGCTACTATTCGCAAAACTGTAAAAACGTAGTTGCTATCGGGTCAAAATTTGATGAATCTTTACTTATCGACATGTCACTAAATAAAGCAAATCCCATCCATGATGTGACTACAACGTCACTCATTGAAGAGGAGTTTTCCTCTTTATGGCATGGTGAAAAATCAATCACTTACTGTATTCCAATTAAAGAGAATGGAGTTATCGTTGCTCAGGCTTTCGCTAGCGTTAATCAAAGTAAAGTATATAAAATCCTATGGCAAAGAACAATGGACACCTTTTTAATCACATTTGTTATGCTTTTATTTTGTGTTATTGCTTTTCATGAACTATGCCTTAGATTGAAAGAAGATTTGATTAAATTTGCTAAATCCATCTCTTCGGGGAACTCTCACGATATAGATATTTCCTTTTCAGAATTTGCTCCAATTTTAAATTATATAAGCAAACAAACAGAAAAAATGACACAATTAGACCGATTAAATATCGTCGGCGAAATGGCCGCTGGAATCGCGCATGAAATTCGCAATCCACTTACAACCGTAAAAGGTCTGCTTCAATTCATGAGCCGAAAGAATGAATTCAATAAATATAAAGAAAATTTTGATTTAATGATTACCGAAATTAATCGTGCCAATGCGATTATTACTGAGTTTTTATCCCTATCAAAAAATAAAGCAATGAGCTTTCAAAAAATGAATTTAAATACCATTTTACAAGATATCTATCCTTTACTTCAGGCAAATGCACTATATTATGACTGTAAAGTTTATTTAGACTTAAGCGATATTCCAAATTTACTTTTAGATAAAAATAGCATTCATCAATTTATTCTTAATATGATTCAAAACAGCATTGATGCTATGCCTGATGGAGGATCAATCCATATCTCAACAGTATTAACTAACAATAATGTAGTTCTAACAATTAAAGATTCTGGAATTGGGATTTCAAAAGACATTCAAGATCATTTATTTACACCGTTTTTTACAACCAAGGATAAAGGAACAGGACTTGGCTTAGCGATTTGCTCTCGGATTATTCATCGCCATAAAGCCACTCTAACATTCAACAGTCAAATAGGAGAAGGTACAACTTTCATCGTTACCTTCCCCTCCATAGATTCAAATAATAAAAATTAAAAGGAGTATTGCTATGACCGAGAAAATACTTACCGCTATGTTTGCAATAGTAAGCTTACTCTATCTTTATTTTGCCCATCAATTATCCTTTGGCTCGCTTCAAAATCCTCAGTCTGGTTTTTTGCCAATAACCATTGGGATTATCGCTATAATTTTGTCTTTCATATTAATTATCAAACAACTCCGTTCAACCAAAGCAGAGTCTGCAGAATTAGTAAACTGGACAAAATTTACATTTATACTTTTAGGATTGATTTTTTATATCTTGTTTTTTAAATTTTTGGGCTACTTCTTCTCAACCTTATTTTTTCTATTCTATCTACTTAAAATCGCATCAGAAAAAACAGATTGGTGGAATCCATTTATCATTTCTTTTATCAGTTCAACCTCTTTTTATTTACTTTTTAAATACTACCTAGATGTAACATTACCTTAATCAAAACAGCTAAGGAGGTTTTACCTTGGAAACTTTCGATATGCTATTACACGGTTTTACCGTCAGCATGATGCCAGCAAATCTAGTAGCATGTGCCATAGGAGTTTTATTAGGAACACTCGTCGGAGTTTTGCCTGGGATTGGAACAATCGGTGCAATTTCTTTATTACTGCCATTTAGTTATACGATGGATCCTACCTCATCTTTAATTATGTTTGCAGGAATTTATTACGGCTCTAAATACGGGGGATCAACTACCTCTATTTTAATGAATGTCCCCGGAGAAACAGCATCTGTTGTAACCTGTATCGATGGCTATGCCATGGCACAACGTGGAAGAGCAGGTGCTGCTTTAACAGTCTCAGCAATAGGTTCATTTATCGCAGGCACTATCGGCGTCATCGGACTCACCTTGTTTGCTCCCCCTTTAGCTGATCTTGCCTTAAGCTTTGGACCACCAGAGTACTTTGCCTTATCGATTGTCGCCTTATTTTTTTTAACAAAACTAACAGGGACTTCTATGCTAAAATCCACGTTAATGGTTACTTTAGGAATTATGCTTGGTACGGCTGGATTAGACTCCCTGTCAGGAATTAGCCGATTTACTTTTGGTATTGATGAACTAGACCGTGGATTTGATTTATCCCTTCTAGCTATGGGAATATTCGGCATCGGTGAAATTCTAACTGTCATGGCCTCCTCCACCCCGCCATCAACTATTCAAAAATTTAAATTCCGCGATTTATATCCAACACACGAAGAATGCCAGCGCTCTATAGCCCCAATTTTCCGCGGCAGTATTTCGGGCTTTTTAGTCGGATTAATGCCAGGACCTTCATCAACAATCTCAACGTTTGTCTCCTATGCATTAGAAAAATATTGCAGCAAAAATCCTGCTGAATTCGGTCATGGTGCAATTGAAGGTGTCGCCGGTCCCGAGTCTGCAAACAATTCAGCTAGTTCCGCAAGCATGATTCCTCTTTTATCCTTAGGATTGCCATTTTGTGGCGGTACCGCAATTTTACTAAGCGGATTCATGGTCCACGGAATTCTTCCAGGTCCTTCCTTAATTACACAATATCCAGACCTATTTTGGGGTCTTATCGCCAGTATGTACGTAGGTAATGTTATGCTGCTTATTATCAATTTGCCCTTGGTTGGTGTTTTCGTCCAACTATTACGAACACCGTTATATATACTAATGCCATTAGTCATTGTGCTGACATTAACTGGAGCGTATGCGGTTAACAATAGTGTATTTGATCTAATATGCATTTTATTATTTGGTGTCCTAGGTTTCTTCCTAAATCGTACAGGCTTTGAGCCAGCGCCACTCATCATTGGAATAGTCATTGGTCCTGAACTTGAACAAAGATTAATTCAAGGATTAATTATCTGTGACGGCAGTTTACTAGACATGCTAACACGACCGATTTCCGCAACCATTATATGTGTCGGGCTTCTTTTTGCTATCTATAATTTGTTTAAATGGTTCAAAAATTTTCAAATATCGTACACAAAAAAGTGTCACGATAATAATAAAAAGGAGATGTAAAGACATGCAAAAAAAATCACTAGTATTTCTTATGATGGGTTTATTTATTACAGGAATTACAATGACTGGATGTACAATGACCGGAGAGAAAAACGATTACCCTAATAAGCCTATAAATGTAATTGTCCCATTTACAGCTGGAGGAAGTTCCGACTTACAAGCTAGAACTCTAGAAAAATTAGCACCTAAATATCTTGACCAAAATTTTATTATTCTTAATAAACCTGGTGGTGGTGGAAGTGTTGCTTGGAATGAACTAGTAACTTCACCATCCGATGGATATAACATCGGGATCAGTTACGCAGCTTTACTTTTGCAACCTTTATATGGATCAACAAAATACCATTATCCAACTGCACTTGAACCAATAGTTCAGTTTTCTACTACTCCTTTATTATTTGTAGTAAATACAGACCAACCATGGCAAACACTTGATGATTTAATTAAATTTAGTAAGCAGAATCCTAACAAAATAAATTTAGGGCATGCCGGAATCGGAGATATAAGCCATATAATCGGAGAAATATTTGCCAAAGAAGCTGATATCAGCATTAATCAAATTCCATTTAAAGGTGCAAGTGAGTCTACAGCTGCTTTGTTAGGGGGACATATTCAAATCGTAGTTGCGAGCCCAGGTGCTTTAACGGAGCAAATCGCAAGTGGAAAATTACGAGCATTGGCTATATCAAGCGAAAATCGCTCTACTAATCCTATTTTTGCGCAAACACCAACTTTTAAAGAACTAGGATATAATATAGTTTTAGAAAATTGGTTCGGCATTATTGCACCAAAAGAAATTACTTCTGAGACAAAAAAGAAATTAGAAGCAGGATTAACCAAAATGATTGCAGACCCAGAATTTAAAGTAAATATTGAAAAGCTTGGCATGGAAGTAAGTTATTTAAATTCCGAAGACTCGAAAAAAAAATGGATTGCTGATAATGAAAAGCTATCTAACATGTTAAAAGAGACTGATATTATTGAACAAATTCAAGCACAGAAAAAATAATTTTAAAAGTAATTAAAAACTTAATGAATAATAAAAAGGAGATGTAAAGACATGCAAAAAAAATCACTAGCATTTCTTATGATGAGTATATTCATTACAGGAATTACAATGACTGGATGTACAATGACCGGAGAAAAAAACGATTACCCTAATAAGCCTATAAATGTAATTGTCCCATTTAGTGCCGGCGGCGGAACTGATTTACAAGCAAGGGCATTGGAAAAATTAGCTCCAAAATATCTTAATCAAAATTTTATTATTCTTAATAAACCTGGTGGAAGTTGTACAATTGGTCTTAATGAATTAGTTACTGCATCTCCTGATGGATATACAATTGGATTAAGTCCTTTAAATTTAATTTTGCAACCATTATATGGAGCTACAAAATATCATTACCCAACTGCACTTGAGCCAATCGTACAAATCTCAACAACCCCTTCAATTTTAGTTGTAAACGCCAATCACTCTTGGGAGACATTAGATGATTTAATTACATACTGTAATCAACACCCTAGGGAAATCAAGTTCGGGCATTCAGGAATTGGTGACTCTAGCCACATTATTGGTGAAATATTTGCCAAAAAAGCGAATATTGAAATCGAACAAGTACCATTTCGCGGAGCAAGTGAATCAATATCTGCATTACTAGGTGATCATGTCCAATTTATCATTGCCAGCCCTGGTGCTTTAACTGAACAAATTAAAAGCGGTAAATTAAAAGCATTAGCCATATCTGGAGAAAAACATTTATCCAATTCTGCACTTAGCAAAATACCTACTTTTCAAGAATTAGGATTTGATATTGTTTTAGAAAATTGGTATGGTATAGCCGCACCAAAAGAAATTGACGCAAAAACAAAGAATAAACTTGTTGAATCACTAAAGAATATGATTAGCGACCCTGATTTTAAAACCAATCTTGACCAGTTAGGCATGGAAGTCAGTTATTTAAATTCTGAAGAAACCAAAAAGAAATGGATATCCGACACTGAAAAGTTGACTAACATATTAAAAGAAACTAATATTATTGAACAAATCCAAGCGCAAAAACAATAGTTTATGATACTCAGCAATAAAAATGGCAGGACTCAACCACTGAGTCCTGCCATTTTTTATTAGCCACTACATATATTCATTATGTCTACTTCTGAAAATAAATTTAATCTAACTTTTATATTGCCTTGTTCACTAACTAAAATTTTTTCAATTAATTTTCTTAATAACATATTGCCAAACTCACCACTGCTTAAAATTTCTTTTATATTTACACAATATCTTTGCACTAGCATATCAATTTGCAGATGAATATTTTCTTCTTGTTTAAAACTCTTCAATTCCTTTTCATACGACTCAATTTGCCTATTAATCTCGCCCACACGCTCTTTTAATTCATCTATTGAAATAATCTCAAATTCATACATCTCAGTTTGCTTGCGCTTTATCCGTTTTAGTCGAACAATTTCTTTTTGAATTTTATTTGTATTGCAAGTAAAATCCTCTTTACTCCACTTTCTTTTTAGTAAATGAATAACTTTCCCCATTAAATTTTTTTGTGAATCTATCATTTCTGAAAAATAATCTTGAATAGCAGTTAGCAGTTCTGCTTCATCAATCGTAGTGCTATTATTACAAAAATCTTTTCCTTGAGAGTTACGCCCTGTACAAACCCATCGTATATATTCTTTTGTATACTTTCTATACATCCGACGAAAACTGTATCCACAGCTCTCACATTGAATCAATGTACTAAAGCAATACTTATTCGATTGCCGCTCCTTTTTATGTCGAAAATCTTCATTTCGTTTTTTCATAATTTTTTGCGCTTTTTTAAATGTATATTCATCAACAATCATTAAATCTGGTTTGTTTGCAATAAAAAAATCCGCTTCGCGATTCACGCCCCGTTCACCGGTTAAAAAGTCTTTCACATAGGATTTTCCATTTATCACTCTTCCCATATAAAGTTGATTGCTTAGAACTTTTCCTACTGAATATGGATGCCATTTATAATCTCGTTTTGTCTTTATCCCTTCTTTGTTTAAAAAATTTGCAATTTTAAAAAAGCCTAAGCCTTGATTTAGATACAAATCAAACATTTTTCGAATGATCCTTGCTTCATATGGATTAACTTTTAAATCGAAATATTCCCCATGAATTTTATCATATCCATAAACTAAATTAGGTACACGCCCTTTCTCTGCATTACGCTTTTTGCCAAATTTAACTCTTTTGGAAATATTAGCACTTTCTTCTTGGGCAACAGCAGCTAAAATGGTCAATGTAAGCTCCCCATCATTGCTGGACATATTTGCCGTAACAAATCGACAATCGACATTTAAAGATTTGAGTTTACGAATACTTTGCAGAAAATCTACTACATTACGAGCAAGCCTAGAAACGTCTTTTACGTGCACCGAGGAAAATCTTCCGCATTCTGCATCTTTCATCATTCGCTTAAATTCGCGACGATTTTTTAATTTTGTTCCACTAATTCCCTCATCCGCATATACCTCAACCAGTTCTAAATGGTTACGATTTGCATATTCCATAAAAAATTCTTTCTGGGCTTGTAAACTCATAATCTGTTCATCTTTATCCGTTGATACTCTACAATAGGCTGCAATCTTTGGTTTCACTTGATCATTCAGCATATGATTCCTCCAAACAGTAAAGATTCTGTGTCTAATTTACCCCATCATTTCTTCTGGCTTTGATTTACTTTGTTCTAAATCGCACTTGATTTTCATCATCAATGCTTCTGCAAGAATTAACGGTAAAAATTTTTCTATCTCACTGCTTGAATTGCAGTTTTCAAATTGAATTTTCACTTTTTTCATCTCCCTCTAATGCTTGTACTAATAAATATTATCTTCATCAATAAAAAATTCCCTATTTATTTTTATCCGCTGACTAATCCGCTTTATATTTTTAACCCTACAATGATAAAAAAGAATTCCCAACTATAAGTTGAGAATTCTTTTTTATCGTTCTATTTTATATTATCTTTATGTACAGTAGATTTACTAACACCAAAAACGTTGGCAGCCTGCCTTACTGTATGTTTGGTCTCTAAAATATGCGCACAAATCTCTAATACACGTTTGCGAATATATTCTTTCATCCTGTCCATTCCCCCAATGACTTTGCTATCAAATGTATATGCAAAAATCTACATTGACAGAACTGATAGCCGTAGAGGTTATTCCTTACAAATCCACCAGTGTATAAAATTAAAGCGATAATCTAAATATCCATTAATAAATTTGTTGCAATTATATATTCGCCTTAAAAATATTTTCTAATTGCGAAGAATTTATCACACTATTATCTTCATATTCTTTTCTAGCTCTTTCCGTCATTGCATTCAAAGTAGTCTTATCATCATATTTATCTTGGGATTTCCCTATGTTGAATGGATTACTGCCGTGTTGAGACTGTTTATCATTTCCTGTACTTATTTTTTGTTTACTGATTACTTTGGATTCAATTTGCTTTCCTGAAGAATCAACAGTAATTTGTGTCAATACTACAATCTGCGATCCATCATCAGCCGTAATTACACTCCGCTGAATAGTCGTTGTTGTTTCCTCATCACTGCCACCTTGCCCTTGACTTTTTGAAGAATTAGTCTCTCCAGCTAATGTTTTTTTGAACTGTTCAGCTGCGTCATCCATTTTATTTACAGAAGATGTTGAAGCAGAAGTAGCTGTATTCCATAAATTGTGATTTACTCCTTGAATACTGCTCATTTTTTAATCTCTCCTAAATATGGAATCCATTCGATCAAATTCTCGTTCCCTCATTTAATTTATCGAAAAAACTGAAGAAACTTTAAGTATTTTTTCTAATTTTATTATTAGCATAACTTATAAGAAGAAGCCTCAGTTTTGTTAATGCAAGCCAAAATTAAGATTTTGTTATTTTAACTAAAAAGATCTCCTTAATTTGTAAATCTTATTTTTTCTATATTGTGAAAATTACAAAGCTTTTTGTAATTTTTTGTAGAATTTTCAAAGGAAAATATTCCTTTTTTCTAGTATTATTCTATTAATTAAATAAATATTTGTAAAAGTGAGGGATTCCTATGTCATTCAATTTTCGAAGTCTTCGCACTCAATGTATGTTTATTGGTGGTTTGCTAATTTTCATCGCAATGGTAATTCTCGGTGCTTCCAGTTACTATTATGCAAACAAATACCTTCAAGAAAGCGAAAATAACTCAATTAAACTAATGTCTGAAAATTCCCACATTAAAGTTAATACCCGTTTAAGTGAGCTAATCGGGTATTTAGAGTCAGCTGCTGACACAGCGCGGTTAAAAAATGCAAAAGATAAAGATACTATCTTATCAGCCCTAAACGATTGTATGGTTCGAGCAAAAGACTTCTCAGTCGTTGCTTATGTTGATTTAAACGGCAACGCAATTCGTCAAAACGGTGAGATATCCTCTGTTTTAAATCGCGAATATTTTAAACATATCATGGAAACAAAAGAAAAATATATATCAGAAGTTCTCATTTCTTCAACAACAAATCAACCAACTACTATTTTGATTGTACCTGTAATGAATAATGGTAAAATGACTGGCATGGTCTATGGTTCCCTTGAGCTAAGGGATTTTCAGAGTTTTGTTAATGATATAAATTTTGCAAAAACAGGTTCCGCTTATCTACTTGATGAAATGGGAACGATTATCGTTCATAGTAAAAATCCTGAACTAGTAAAAAAAATAAATTTAAACGGAGAGAACAATCCAGCAAAAATTAAAAATGAAATCCCCATTGATTCTCGATTAACTCAACTATATACAAATTCTCTTAAAACCTCTGAACTTGTATCTGGTGTTTTTAATTTTGGTAATAATGATTTACAGTTTGGTACTTTTTCAACAATTGATCTACCCGGAGGGAAGAAATGGACTTTAGCAATTGTTGCTCCTGAATCGGAAGTAAATGAACCAATTAATACTTTAACGCGCAATATTATTTTAATTACAATTATTTGTATAATTATTGCAATGATTATCGCAATGTATCTAAGCGAAAAATTAGCAACTCCAATTATCCAAATTAAAGACCAATTAAATCAATTAGCCTCAGGTAATTTAGGCTTACCTAAACTAAACATTAATAGCAAAAATGAATTAGGAGATTTAGCTCATGCATGTAACAAAATGATTGAAGACCTAAAAACTTTATTACATCAAATCCAAAAAACTGTTGAACAGGTTGCAGCTGCATCAGAAGAACTTACAGCCAGTGCTGATCAATCAGCCCAGGTTACAGTTCAGGTAGCTCAATCAATTGCGGATGTCGCCACATCTTCAAATGCACAGGTAGAGTCAATAGACAAATCCACAAAAGTTATTGAAAATATTACATCTGAAATTCACTCTGTTTCCATAATGGCAAACAATTCGGCAAATTATGCACAAGATGCTGTAACAAAAGCACAAAACGGCAATGAATTCGTAAATAAAGCGGTTATTCAAATGCAACAAATTCAAGATACTGTAACAACCTCGGCATCCGTAGTAAGTAGACTTGGCGATCGTTCAAAAGAAATTGGTCAAATTATCGAAACGATATCTGCCATTGCAGCACAGACCAATCTTCTTGCGTTGAATGCAGCAATTGAAGCGGCTCGTGCCGGAGACCACGGACGTGGTTTTGCAGTTGTTGCTGAAGAAGTAAGAAAACTTGCTGAACAATCCCGAGAAGCTGCCGGACAGATAGCTACTTTAATCGGCGAAATTCAAGCAAAAACCAATAACGCTGTAATTTCTATGAACGCTGGCACAGAGGAAGTAAAAGTAGGTACCTCTGCCGTAAGCAATGCTGGAAGCACTTTCATAGAGATTGTTAAACTGGTAGAACAGGTTGCAACCCAAATTACCAATTTGTCAACAACTGCCAGAGACATCGCCAACGGAACTACAACTATTGTTTCTTCTATTCAATCAATAGATACCGAAAGTCAAAAGGTAGCCGAACAAACACAAGCTGTTTCGGCTGCGACAGAAGAGCAATCTGCTTCCATGGAACAAATTGCCTCTTCAAGCCAAAGTCTTGCAAACCTCGCGCAAGAGTTGCAAGACACAGCCCATAAGTTTAAGTTCTAAAAATAAAGACGGTATTGTTGTTCTCTACAACAATACCGTTTTCTTATACTTGTCCCCATAAAATAGACTTCTGATTTAAATCTTGTAAAATGTAATCTTTTATGACATCTTATGTATTATCTCACTAAAGGTTTTCTCTTATATTTTACTCTACAAATTACCTATTCACATTCCAAAATTTATGATATACTCAATATATTTAGAAGACAAAAGTGAGGATAAAAGGTGAATATAACTTCAAATCGTAATTTTTTAAATATTAGCGAATGGCGTTTAACCCCATATCAAATTTTATCATTAGGTATCGCTGCCCTCGTATTAAGCGGGGCTTTTTTACTCATGCTCCCCCTCTCCAGCCAAAGTGGAGAATCCATGTCATTTGTTGACGCTTTATTTACAGCAACCTCTGCTGTTTGCGTAACTGGTCTTGTCGTTGTTGACACAGGGAATTATTTTTCGCTATTCGGGCAGCTAGTCATTATTTTTCTTATCCAATGTGGTGCTTTAGGGTTTATGACGATGGCAACACTTATGGCAATTCTCATGCGAAAAAAAGTCCATTTACGTAACCGCCTTATTATGCAGGAAGCATTAAATCAGTTAACACTTGCGGGTATCGTAAAGCTCGTAAAGTATATTATAAAATCTACGCTTCTCATCGAGTTCATCGGTGGTACAATCCTTGCCATACGCTTTTATGTTGATTTTGGGACCACCGGTATTTATTACGGCTATTGGCACGCAATTTCTGCCTTTTGTAATGCAGGCTTTGATATTATCGGCAGTAAAAATGGAAATTTATTTCCGTATGTAGATGATTTTATCGTGAATATTACTCTAACCTCGCTCATTATTCTTGGAGGTCTTGGCTTTGCCGTAATTGCCGACATTACTACAACGAAGAAATTCAAATTTTTTGCTTTACATACGAAAATTGTTCTTGCAACTACTGCCTTTCTCGTTTTTGGTGGCATGTTTTACATTTTACTTATGGACTACTACAACACAGAAACACTTAGCGGCTTATCACTGACAGGGAAATTGCTGGCTAGTTACTTTCAATCAGTAACGCTCCGTACAGCTGGATTTGCAACTTTACCAATCGGTGAATTAACAAATGCTTCAATATTTGCTATGATGATTCTTATGTTTATCGGCGCATCGCCAAGCTCAACCGGCGGCGGTATTAAAACAACGACCTTTGCAGTCGTAATCGCTTCCATCTGGAGCCAAATTCGCGGACACGAAGATACTGTATTGTTTTATCGCAAAATTCCCAATGCTATGATCCAAAAAGCCTATACTTTTACTTTTATTTCTGCCGCTTTAAATTGTCTTGCGATTATGCTACTTACCATGGATAATGCAAACACAGAAAGTATTCCTCTTTTCTTTGAAGTGATTTCCGCCTTTTCTACTTGCGGTCTCAGTATGGGCATTACACCAACATTAGATTCATTTAGTAAATATGTTCTCACCATCATGATGCTCATTGGTCGTATTGGACCTGTTACATTTGCTCTAGCCTTAGCATTAAAAAGTCAAAAAACAAAAATTAAATATCCAGAAGGTAAAATCATGATTGGGTAATGTAACGATGCATCTACACCACTAACAAAATAAATGTTTATAGGTAATCATCTAATCTGTTTCCCAGCTTTACAGACTCCCACTTTTTCCAAGTGGGAGTCTTATTCTTCTCGCTTAGAAATGTTCTAAAGAAAGCGTGGTAATTTTTCTACGCCGCTTTGCAACTTTATAGCAACTAAATCCCTGTTTCGCCATAATATTGACTAAGCTTTCATTGGTACCATTACTAGACAAGTTTTTTAGTTTTTCAACCACGATTTCTTCCTTCTCCTCTTTTATCATCACAGGCTCAGCAACTTTCTGCTTACTAATTACTTTCGACTCTACCAATTTTCCATTTCGTCCTGTCGTTACCTCTCTAATAACAAGAAACTCCGTACCATCGGGCTCAACAACAAGACTCGTACGAAAAATTGTATCAGTTACATCACCTTTACTATTCTTCAACTTTGTTAACATCGACTTAAACTCTTTTGGCTCTTGCATACTTTTCATCTGAGCTTTAGCTAATCGTTCTCTATACGCCTTATATTGAACTTTCTCGAATTCATTCATTTCTTTCCCTCCACACAAATCTATCTCTCCTACAACACATCCTACTTATAATATCGTTATTTCTCTATTCTTTTTAAGGGAATATTTCTCTAAATAAAAAATCGGTATTGCATATATGCAATACCGATTCTTCTATAACGAATACACGGGCTCATCATTTAAATAAGCAAATTCATATTCTTTTTTTATTCTATTGTAACGCGTATGAAGAAGTCGGTGTGCTTTTTCACTCAATGGATGTGCTAAATACTCTTTATATAAACGAATCACTTCTGGGTTTTGATGTGATTTACGAATTTTCATCGACTTATCAATCGAGTAAATTGCATCCATGCGCATAATTTTCACATCGTTGGTACTTTTAATCGGCTGTCCCCCACCTCCAATACAGCCGCCCGGACAAGCCATGACTTCAATAAAATGATATTCACAAGTTCCCGCTTTAATCTGCTTCATAATCTTCTCAGCATTTCTTAGTCCATGTGCGATTGCGACTTTAATTTCTCTATCTCCCAAATCAATGATTGCTTCTTTAATCCCTTTAAAACCACGTACACTTTCAAAATCCAAATTTATGAGCTCTTTTCCTGTATATATTTCATACACCGTACGAAGTGCAGCTTCCATTACACCACCACTCGTACCAAAAATCGCTCCGGCACCAGTTCCCATCCCCATAGGGCTATCGAATTCACCCTCTGCTAAATGATTAAAATCAATCCCCACATAATTAATTAATTTTGTTAATTCACGTGTCGTTAAAACAATATCAACATCTCTGATTCCACTCTGCTGCATTTCCGGTCTAGATGCTTCGTATTTTTTCGCCGTACATGGCATGATTGATACCGTAACAATATCTTTAACATCTATTCCTGTAGCTGCTGGATAATACGATTTTGATAACGCACCAAAAATCTGCTGGGGTGATTTTACACTAGAAAGATATTCTAGATAATCGCCATGATGCTTCTCCATATAATTTACCCATCCAGAGCTACATGAAGTAAGCATCGGCAAGCTTTCATTTTGCTTTAACCTTTGTAACAGCTCATTTCCTTCTTCCATAATTGTTACATCTGCTGCAAAATTCGTATCAAATACACGGTTAAAGCCAAGCATCCGTAAAGCAGTTACCATTTTCCCCGTTACCACTTCGCCCTTTGGCAAGCCAAATTCATCTCCCAAAGCAACGCGCACCGATGGCGCTACTTGTACGATTACATGTTTTTGGGGATCTTGTAATACATCTAATACCTTTTGCGTATCATCTTTTTCTACAATTGCACCAACTGGACAAACGGCGCTGCATTGCCCACATAAAATGCAATCCGTTTCTTCCAATGGCTTATGATAAGCTGTTGTAATCATATAATCTTCTGACCGCCCTGCATGTGATAGCGCTGCTACGCCTTGCACTTCCTGACAGGCTTTAACGCATCGACCACACTTGACACATTTTGATAAATCACGCACCAAACTCGGATTGTTGTCATTAATCGGAATATGTTTTGCCACATTTGGTAAATTTGGCTTTAAAACATTAAATCGACTGCATAACTTTTGTAAATCACATTTACCGTTGCGCGCACAGGATAAGCAATTTTGTTCATGATTCGCTAAAATCAATTCTAAAATTCCCACTTGTGTATCGCGCACTAGTTTTGTATCCGTTAAAATCTCCATACCTTCCCATACATCCGTAGAACATGCCGCAAATAATCTTCTTCCGCCGACAACTTCAACAGTACAAATTCTGCAATGCGCTTTGATTGTCTGATCCGGATGATAGCAGAGATGGGGAATATTGATATTAATCTTCTTTGCAGCTTCTAAAATTTTCGTCCCTTTTTCCACTTCAACAGGAATATTATTTATTTTAATATGCACCAGATTGTCCATAAAATCACCTCATTCATTTTACTATAAAACATTTCGGGAATACTTCAATCGCAGAAACAAAAGCACTTTGTGCCGTTTCTCCTAAACCGCACATCGAAGACATCGCCATCAACTTTGCAATTTTTTTCATGGAGGTTACATCACTTTCTGTATGCGTTCCTCGCGCTACCTTATCAAGTAAAATCCGCATATGACGATTGCCCTCACGGCAAGGTGTACATTGCCCGCAACTCTCATGAGAAAAGAATTCCTGCGTTGCCACTAAGAATTCCATAACGCTCGTTCGCTCATCTACCACCAAGATTGCCCCCGAACCGACACCAACACCAGCTTTTTGTAAAGCTTCATACGTATAAGGTGTATCTAAAATATCCGTTGAGGCAATTTTTCCCGATGCACCGCCGAATTGAATCAACCGAATCGCACGATTCCCTTGGATTCCCCCAGCTAAATCATAAATAATCTCTCGTACCGTAACGCCGAATGGAATTTCAAAAACGTCAGGACAGTTTACATTGCCACCCACACTAACCAGTTTTGTCCCTTTTGATTTTTCCGTTCCATAACTTTGATAAACATTTTGATCATCAAGTAAAATTCCAGTGACTAAAGATAGACTCTCCACATTATTTACGCACGTAGGTAAGTTATATAACCCGCATTGTTTAATAAATGGCGGTTTCATTCTTGGCCGGCCGCTTTTCCCTTCAATAGATTCCACGAGTGCCGTGCCTTCGCCACAGACATATGCACCTGCACCGGAATATAAATGAATATCAAAATTAAACCCTTTGCCAAGAATATTCTTTCCTAAAAAACCATAGACGCGCGCCTGCTTTATCGCATTTAAAAGCAACGGACGCAAATGGCTATATTCTTCCCTTAAATAAATGTATCCATTTTCCGCATCTACCGTGTAGCCAGCGATAATCATTCCCTCAATTAAATTAAATGGGTCATGCTCAATTAGCGTCCGATCCTTAAACGTACACGGCTCTCCTTCATCGGCATTGCACACGACAACTTTATTATCATCAATTACCGCTTTTGCCTGCGACCATTTGCGCCCCATATCATAGCCTGCGCCACCGCGCCCTTTTACCTCAGCCGCCGCAATTATTGCCGCAATTGCTTCCCCTTCCAGGTTCACCGCTTTCTTTAATGCATGAAATCCACCAATTCTCATATAAGCACCAATCGACATTGGATCATATTTCCCAAAATTTCTTGTCATAAACGCTACTGTCTTCGTCATCTTTGTCACTCCTATCTTCTATCCTAATGCATCAAGCAGTGCAATAATTTTTTCTCGACTCGTTAAATGCCCATAGACTTTTCCATTGATTCTAACCGCAGGAGCAACATCACAAGCACCAAAGCAGGGAACCTTTTCTATCGTGAATCTACCATCATACGTTACTTCATTGATCTCTATCCCTAAAACTTCTTTTAGCACTGTAAATATTGTCGTATTATTATTAATTTTACAAACGATACTATCACAAATCTGAATCGGGTATTTTGCTCGCGGTTTATCAGATAGCGCTGCATAAAAAGAAATCACATCATAAACATTTGTAATTTTTGTATTGAGTTTCTCCGCCAAATAATATGCCACTTGCTCCGGAATATACTGACGTGGAATAATCGCTTGGATATCAAGCAAAATGCCCACCAATTGTGAAGCATCATTGTTATGGGAAAATAAAATCAAATCAATCTGTTCTACTAATTCTTTTGTAAGGATTTGCTCCTTCATTTTAAAATCCATTATTTCAAGCCCTCTCTATCACTTTGTTACATCTTGAACTATCTAATACAAAAGGCGCTGCAAATGATTTTGCAACGCCTTTTAACATCTAAACCAATTCCCTTCCTAGTTTTAAGGGATAAACACGGCTGTCTTAGTAGTAGCTTTAACTCCCACTGAAATCAGACACGTAATCCAGGGGCTTACGAGGTCTTTCTTCCGCCTAAAGAGGCAGGGGTTAGCCCCCGTCAGCCATCGGATAAATTTAATCTATCAAACCTTGTACGAATTATAACATTCCTATTGATAAATCACAATGTAATTGTTTACAAGTCTAGAAATGCTACTAAAAATTGTAGCAAATTAGAAAACCAAGTGAAAAACGCGCACCCTACTATCGTTTACCCAATAGCGGTGCACGTTTTCAACCGTCATCATCTATCGACAATTTTTTTCATGATATTCTTCTAATTTTAAAACACCCGTATAGAGCATTTCCTTTGTTACAAGATACGGCGAGCGTGCTAACTCACCGCTTTTTACCGTTTCATCAAATACACCGTCTAACTCTGCTAACGTTACATCAAGATCTGCCAAACAAGTTGGCAAGCCCAGATCACGACAGAAGCTAAATACCTTTGCTAATTCTTTTTCCTGACCATCGCACATCAACAACAATAAAACGCCATAAGCAACAACTTCGCCATGTAAATGCTTCTCTTCAATTTGCGGCAACATCGTAATCGTGCAATAAAATGCATGTGCAATATGTCCGTTATAATCCGACTCAACAAAGTTAGATACTAATCCTGTGCTTACCACAATCGCTAAGACAACTTGTTCAAACTCTTTACTTAGCACATGATTTTCATTGTCTTTTAATGCTTTCATTCCATATTCTAAAATTGGGTTGGCGCACAATCGGCTAAGCTGTACACCTACTGCATTAAAATGCTCTAATTCTACATTTCGTGCAGCTAAATTCGATTCGTAATATTTCGCAATCGTATCACCCATTCCCGCCCATAAAAACTGTTTGGGTGCTTCTACAGCTATTTGCGTATGAATAAAGACATGTACCGGAGGAATATCAGATACATTTAATTCACGAAAAGTTCCATCGGGATAATAAACAACACTAAGCGCAGTTAGACAGGCACAATTGCTTGCAATCGTTGGAAAAGTAAATAAGGGTTTGTGTAAAGCTCGCGCCAGCAGTTTGCAAGTATCCATTACTTTGCCACCGCCAATTGCAAAAATCATATCCGCCTCTCGTACGCTTTGCAACACTTTTAAAGCTTCCATATTTTCATAAGAAGCTTCACCACCATACCAAACAAAATCTAAAACTCGGAGCTCAGAATCCTTTATCGCCGAACAAATCAAATCTTTCGCCTTACTTATCGCCGTTTTTCCACCGATTGCAACTACTTTTGTCCCGTAAGTCGGACATACTTCTTGTATCTGCTCATATGCAGCTACGCCAATGGTATAACTCGGTAAATTTATACTATATGTACTCATCTCAGCACTCCATTCAAAATCAGTCTTACTTTATTTCCATTTTTAATAGTTTAGCATTGTCATCTTTAAATATCAATGTGGAATATTTACAGCTTTACACGAAAAATTATTTTTTCCGCTTTACATCAACAAAAATTGCCCTCAATACATTTATCCAAAGTATTGAGGGCAATTTTTACTTTATTAATATCATCAATTTTAACATTTTATTAAACTATGTATTTTACTTAATATTATTCATCTTTGCCAAAAGCCTGATTTAAATCAGCAATAATGTCATCAATATGCTCTGTACCAATTGACAAACGAATTGTATTTGGGTGTATTCCCTGCTCTAACAATTCAGCCTCAGAAAGCTGCGAATGCGTGGTAGAGGCAGGATGAATAACAAGAGATTTTACATCAGCAACATTCGCTAATAGTGAAAAGATCTCTAAACGATCAATAAAATTCTGTGCTTCCTTTACGCCACCTTTAATGTCAAAGGTAAAGATAGAAACGCCACCGTTAGGAAAATATTTTTCATAAAGCGCATGATGGGGATGACTATTAAGCGACGGATGATTTACCTTTTCTACTTGTGGATGATGCGCTAAGTAGTCGACTACTTTTAATGCATTTTCTACATGGCGCTCCACGCGAAGCGACAACGTCTCAATCCCTTGTAAAAATAAAAATGCATGGAATGGCGCAATCGTCGCTCCTGTGTCACGAAGCAATATCGCCCGAATCTTCGTCACAAACGCCGCTTTTCCTACCACTTTTGTAAAGCTTACACCATGATAACTCGGATTAGGCGCAACAAGTGAAGCAAATTTTCCGCTTGCTTCCCAATCAAAATTGCCACTATCGACAATTACACCACCAATTGCCGTACCGTGTCCCCCAATAAATTTCGTCGCTGAATGTACAACGATATCAGCGCCATGCTCAAACGGACGGACTAAATAAGGCGTCGCAAACGTATTGTCTACAACTAATGGAACCTTATGCGCATGGGCAATCGCAGCAACCTTTTCAAGATCAATCAGCGTTGCATTCGGATTGCCAATCGTTTCGACAAAAATAGCTTTTGTATTTTCGTTTATCGCTTGACGAAAAGAACTTTCGTCATCCGCATCAACAAACGTTGTCGTTATCCCATATTGCGGTAACGTATGCGCAAGTAAATTATAGGTTCCGCCATAAATTGTCTGCGCCGATACAATATTATCGCCAGCTTGTGCTAAGTTTAAAAAAGTATAAGTAAGCGCAGCGGCTCCAGAAGCTACACCAAGTGCAGCAACGCCACCTTCAAGTGCAGCGACCCTCTTTTCAAAAACATCTTGTGTAGAATTGGTGAGCCTCCCATAAATATTGCCAGCATCGGCAAGACCAAAGCGAGCTGCCGCATGTGCTGAATTTTTAAATACATAGGATGTTGTCTGATAAATCGGAACCGCCCGCGAATCCGTCGCCGGATCAGCTTCTTCCTGCCCCACATGTAATTGTAAAGTTTCAAATTTATAATTTTTATTTGCCATTGTAAACATTCCTTTTCATTTATTTATTTCTAAGGTTACTTACAATGACACATTCGTCCATTTCGATAATTATGACGCAACATCTTAAAAATCAAGTACATACGCAACTACTCCTTTTTAAAAGTATACAAAACCTATAGCCTTGATATGTTTTACATTATATGCTTTACAAAAATCTTTGTCAATACAAAAATTTAAGTATTTTTTGAATCTCTTTACACTTTTAAATTTTCTTTAACAATCATTTGTACTTTTACCATGCAGAGCCGATTGCTAATTTAGCAAAAAAACTGTATCTTCCTCTATAGAAAAACGAGCAGAAATCCAGAGATTTCTGCTCGTTTTTACTTTAAATATAATATTCAACAGCATCCGCTGTTTGGTGTTTATCAAGAATATCTTGCAAAGTAATGCCTTCAAGGTAATCAATCATTACTTTATTTAAGCCTTTCCATACCTCTAATGTCATACAACGCTTACTGCGTCCACATGGATTTTCCTCTTGCTCTAAACAGGCAATCGGCGCAAGGCTTCCCTCAGTAATACGCAAGATATCTGCAACCGTATATTGATCAGGTGACTTCGCCAACATGTAGCCACCCTGAAAGCCACGATTCGTTCTTAATATTTCCGCTCTATTTAGGCTCCCTACAATCTGCTCTAAATATTTTTTTGATATCTCTTGACGCTCTGCAATATCCTTTAATGCAATATATCCATCCTCTTTATGCACAGCCAAATCAAGCAATAACCGTAAAGCATATCTTCCCTTTGTCGAAATTTTCACCTAACCACCTCTTTTCCCTATTATACCATAGGTTTTCTATGCTTTACAATTCTCCTCTACTCTACATTCTTTTTTAATTCAACTTTATCCTAAATCTATAGCTTTTATTTGATTGACATAAAAAGCTCAGCTAATTATAATCATCTTTATTATCAATGTAACATTTATTTCATCAAATATAACAAATATCAAGGAGGATTTATTACCTTTATGACATCATCTACCTCTTCAATTGACCAAGAGCGAGAGTTTCTCACTTGGCAGAGAAGTTTCGCTAAGACTTTCACCAGATGGCTTCCGGTCATTTTAGGTGCGCTTACTGCACTTGCACCTTTATCTATTGATATGTATTTACCTTCACTGCCACAACTTGCCGGCGAATTTGCAACGACGGCTTCCCTCGTTCAGCTCAGCTTAACGGCCTGCTTGCTGGGAATTGCTGTCGGACAGATGTTTGCCGGTCCACTCAGTGATATGCAGGGTCGACGCAAGCCTTTATTAATCGGCATGGCTATCTTCACTTTAACTTCCTTTGCCTGCGTATTTGCAACTTCCATCTGGGCATTTTTGCTTTTGCGTTTAATTCAAGGTTTAGCAGGGTCTGCGGGGATTGTTATCGCCCGCGCAATCGCCAGAGATTTATATTCCGGTTATGAATTAACGAAATTTTTTGCCATGCTCATGCTCGTCAATGGCGTTGCACCAATATTCGCGCCAGTTCTTGGTGGTCAAGTCTTAGCTGTATCCTCTTGGCGAGGCGTCTTCATTGTCCTTGGACTCATTGGAATTAGTTTATTCCTAGCGGTATTCTTTTGGTGTAAGGAAAGTCTTCCTGCAAATAGGCGTTTAGACAGCGGAATTACCTCATCACTCAAAGCTTTTCTCTCCCTTTTAAAACAACCTTATTTTATGGGGCATTGTTTTATGCAATCTTGCGCCTTTACCGCTTTGTTTGCTTACATCTCCGGTTCACCGTTCGTTTTGCAAAATATCTATAAAGTTTCGCCGCAAACCTTTGGATTAATCTTTGGTATCAACGGGTTGGGACTCGTCATTGCCGGACAACTGACCGGACGTTTATCTGGACGATTCAGCGATAAAAACATTCTCCATTATGGTGTTTGGCAGGCGATTATCGGCAGTACTCTATTAGCAATCAGTCTCCTCAATCACGCTCCACTTTTGTTTATTCTTATCCCACTATTTTTTACTGTTGCTAGTTTGGCTATTGTTGGTTCCAGCAGTTTCTCGCTTGCAATGCAAGCACAAGGGAAAATGGCGGGCAGTGCAGCGGCACTTCTCGGCTTCTTTTCTAATATCACTGGTGGCGCAATGGCCCCGCTTGTCGGCATTTGCGGCAGTTACAGCGCCCTTCCGATGGCATTGTTAATCCTATGCAGTGAAATTGCGGCCGGTATCTTCTTCTGGACGATGATTCACAATAAAAATAGTCATTAAAAAACACGCGCGATGTCAGTTCTAACTATTTTAGTAACTGCATTTTGCGTGTTTTTTATATCCTTAAAGGATTACTATCATTTTATTCTACTTTGCCGCCATCTATTACTACATCATCAGCTTGAATGGATTCGCCATAGGCAGGAAGTAATGTTTCAGCAAAATCTTTATGAAAAAATTGTTCTGACGCTAATTTTTCAATTTCTTCATTTAACCAATCTTTCAGCTCTATATTTCCTTTTTTAACAGCAGGTGCAATATAATCAAGGCTTCCCAGTTTTGTTATGCCCGTAGTATACCCCTGGTTTTCTCTTGCCCAAGCAAACAGTAATGTATTGTCATGTGCTAATGCCGCACCGCGTCCATCTTTTAACGCTTGAAAAGCTTCTGTATTCTGCTCGTATTTCAATAGCTCAATTTCCGGATGGTTTTGTACAAAATAAGTTTCTGCCGTCGTGCCTTTATTTACAATTAATTTTTTTCCTTTTAATTGATTTACATCAGTAATCAAAGCACCATCTGGCGAAACTACACCAAGTCCAACCTTCATATAAGGATTTGCAAAGTCTACTTTTTCTTTACGCTCTGGCGTTACTGTAAAATTAGCCAAAATAATATCCACTTTATTTGCTTCCAAAGCCTCTACACGGCTTGCCGCTTCCACTAAGACAAACTCAACTTTATTTTCGTCTCCCAATAAATCTTTGGCGATGCGTTTGGCAAAGTAAACATCATACCCCTGATTTTTGCCATTTGCATCCACATAACCAAAGGGCGGTTTATCGCTAAATACGCCGATACGAATTTTTCCGCGCTCTTTGATTTGTTCAAGCGTCGATTGTTTTACCGAATTATCACCGCCGCTTTTCACAGCATCTGATCCGCAACCTGCCAATACCCCTAAAGATAAAATTAAAATTAACCCGAATAAAATTGTTCTAAATCCCTTTTTCATCCTACTCTCTCACTTTCTATTTTAAAATCAAACCTATTTAAAAAGCGTTGGGCACGCTGAGTTTTGGGGCTCGTGAAAAATTGTTTTGCCACTGCATCTTCGACAATTTTTCCGCCGTCTAAAAATAACACTCGGTCTGCGACAGCCTTGGCAAATTCCATTTCATGTGTAACAATGACCATTGTCATCCCTTGCCGCGCTAATTCCAGCATTAAATCAAGAACTTCTCTGACCATTTCTGGATCAAGCGATGCCGTCACCTCATCAAATAGCATAATTTCCGGATTCATACACAGTGACCGTACAATCGCAATACGTTGTTTTTGCCCTCCTGATAATTGTCTAGGATAAGCATCCTTCTTATGAATTAACCCAACGCGGTTTAGCAAATATTCCGCTTGTTTAATCACTTCACTTCTTTCCCTGCCTTGCG
The DNA here is from genome assembly GCF_965318445.1 of Anaerosinus sp. NCBI lineage: Bacteria > Bacillati > Bacillota > Negativicutes > Selenomonadales > Sporomusaceae > Anaerosinus > Anaerosinus sp. The sequence goes on from NZ_CBDNNH010000018.1 coordinate 316,991, forward strand.
CTTTCATCGGACCTAGCAAAATATTTTCTAATATCGTTAAATGAGAAAACAATTCATAGCTTTGAAATACCATGCCAATTTTTTGTCTTGCTTTCTGCCAAGTAATTTGTTTTCCATCAATCACTTTTCCATCTAACTTAATCTCACCCGCTTGAATAGGTTCTAAGCCATTTAAACACCTTAACAAAGTACTTTTTCCACAACCGGAAGCCCCTAAGATAACGAGCACTTCCCCCTGATGCACTGAAAAATTAAACGAATCAAAAACTTTTTCTTCTGTATAATACTTTGTTAATCCCACAGCTTCTAAAACCTTTACTTCACTTTTTTCCATTCTGACCACCTCCTAAAAAATCACTGCCCCTGCCATTTCATTTCTAAATGACGAGACCATAAAGAAATTGGATAGCAAATGATAAAGTATAGCGCAAAAATGATTGCATACACCCAAAAAGCTGCCATCGGATTTTTTAAAATGGAAACTTCAATAATCTGCTGTCCTACTTTCAATACCTCGACTACACCAATTAATACAACGAGTGAAGTCGTTTTAATCATTCTTGTTACTAGATTCATCGCAGCTGGCACAAAACGCCGAATGATTTGTGGTAAAACGATATAACGATAAATCTGACGGGCTGTAAGTCCTAACGCCATCCCACTTTCCCATTGATGCTTTGGTAACGACGTAACCGTTCCCCGCACAATATCACCAATTTCAGCAATTCCCCAGAGTGAAAACACAAGAATTGCCGAGGCTTCTGCCGGCAAATGGAGTTGAACTACTTTCGTAATCGTAAAGAAAAATACAAAGAGCCATACTAAAATGGGGACAATCCGTACTGTTTCTAAATAAACCTTTGTCAGTAAACGAACAATCTGATTTTTACTCGTCATCAAAATTCCTAATCCAATTCCAAAAACAATCGAAAGACTAACCGCAACGATTGCAATGCGAAGCGTTATCCAAAGACCACCCAACAACCGAATGAAATTTGAACCTTCAAAGATTATACTAATCCCCAAATCCTGCATAGCGAAGTCTCCTTTCCAGTTTAGAAATACCTACAGACAATGGCAATAAAATAAGTAAATACGCCCCGATCAATAAGACAAATGCTTCTGTCGTCTTGTAATACATCCCAATTAAATCTTTTGCCACGTACATCAAATCAGCCAAGGCAATCGCACTTACAATTGAAGTTTCTTTTAATAAAAAAATAATATTGGCACCAACTGCCGGTATCGCTACCGCCAAGGCTTGGGGAAACAAAATATAACGAAACACCTGAAACTGACTTAATCCAATACTAGCCCCAGATTCGATTTGAATCTTTTCTACAGATTCAAATCCACTACGCAATGCTTCTGCCATATAGCCGCCCCCTAAAAATGCCAATCCCATAATCGCACACGTAAAAGCCTCGATTTTTATTCCCAACTTAGGTAAGCCATAATAAAGAAAAAATAATTGTATAAGCAATGGCGTATTACGCGCAATTTCTATATAGCAACTAACAATCGTTTTTAATATGCGTACTCGATAATATAGAATCGCACTACAGATAACCCCCATTAAAAAGGCTAATAATATCCCACCAATTGCCAATTCCAACGTAAGTAAAATTGCCTTTCCGTACAGAGGTAAACTTTTTATCATAAAGTCGTAATCCATTACAATCCCTCAATTCATATTAACCATATAGGTTTTATTTTGATTATGATTATATCACGTATTTTTTAACTGTCAATACTTTTCATATAGGTTTTGAAGGTTTTATTTTTTAAAATTTTCCACGCAAAAATTCGATTGACTTTTCACCTATTTACCGCTATTATTTTCTAAACATATAGTTTTAGTATGTTTTGTTTCTGGATATGTGATTTTAATTAAACTTTATTAAGGAGTTGTATATCATGAATTTTGATACAATGATTAATCGTAGAAATACTAATTCTTTAAAATATGATTTTGCTTTAGAAAATGGAAAGCCAGCCGATGTTTTACCTCTTTGGGTAGCTGATATGGATTTTCGCGTTCCAAATGAAGTCATTGATGCCTTAATTAATTCTAGTAAACATGGAATTTTCGGTTATTCTGATACAAAACAAGAATATACCAATACACTAAAACAATGGTTTTTAAAAACCTTAAATTGGCATATCAAAGACGATTGGTTAGTAAAAACCCCCGGCGTTGTTTTCGCGTTAAGCATCGCTATTCAATCTTTTACAAAAGAAGAGGACGCAGTTCTAATTCAGCGCCCTGTGTATTATCCATTTTCTCGCCTTATTCATAAAAATCATCGTAAATTAGTAAACAGCTCACTCATTTATAAAGATGATAAATACCAAATTGATTTTGTTGATTTTGAACAAAAAATTATTGAAAACGATGTCAAACTCTTTATTTTATGCAGTCCTCATAATCCTGTTGGCAGAGTTTGGACGAAAGAAGAGTTGACAAAAATCGGCGATATTTGCTTAAAACATCAGGTAATCGTTATCGCAGATGAAATTCATTCTGCTTTTACTTATCCTGGTCATCAACATATTGTCTTTGCAAGCCTTAGCCCAGAAATTAATGCTATTACGATAACCTGCACTGCTCCAAGCAAAACCTTCAACCTTGCAGGATTACAAGTGTCTAACATTTTCATTGCGAATGAAAATTTACGCAAACAATTTATTGATACCATCGACCGCAATGGTTATTCACACTTAAACACATTGGGAATTGCAGCCTGCCAAGCAGCTTATACCTATGGCGAGGAATGGCTAAAGTCTCTTAAACAATATTTAATTCATAATCTAAATTTTGTCCGCGAATTTTTAAAGGAACATCTACCTGAAATTAAATTAGTGGAGCCCGAAGGAACTTATCTTCTTTGGCTAGATTTCTCTGCACTCCAATTATCCGATGAAGCTTTAGAAGATTTAATTACCCATAAGGCAAAACTTTGGCTTGATGCAGGAATTATGTTTGGTATCGAAGGAAAACAATTCCAGCGAATAAACATTGCCTGTCCACAACAAACATTAGAAAAAGCACTTCTCCAATTAAAATCTGCGATTTACCAAGAAAACTTCAAATCGGACAAAGTTTTTACTCCATCTAAATTCTAATCACACCTATTTAAAAGCTATCTTTTATCAATGTTTTTATTCACACGTTATACAAATTCACAATCCTACCATTTATCAAATGGTAGGATTGTTTGTGTATATTTCTACAAAATTCATCATAATTCAATGCTTTGCCTAAAGGATTTTAACTTACAAAAAAGAAATAATATTTATAGATATATGGGAAAAATAAAATTATTTTACAATGATAAGGGGATGGAACCTATGCGCTATAATTTCGACCAAATCATTGACCGAAAAAACACAAATTCAATTAAATACGACTTTACTGAGAAACATGGAAAACCCATAGATATTCTCCCATTATGGATTGCCGATATGGATTTTCGCGTACCTGAGCAAGTAATTGATGCGCTAACTAAATCAAATGCACATGGAATATTTGGCTATTCTGATACCCGAGGTGAATATGTTGAAACATTAAAAACATGGTTTAATGATAATTTAGATTGGAAAATCAAAGACGAGTGGCTTGTAAAAACTCCAGGCGTTGTCTTTGCTCTATGCACGGCAATTCAAGCTTTAACAAATGAAGGTGATGCTGTTTTAATACAACGTCCTGTTTATTATCCGTTTTCTAGCTCTATCGAAAAAAACAATCGAAAGCTTATTAATAATCCTCTCATTTACAAAAACGGTAGATATTCTATTGATTACGCTGACTTTGAAGAAAAAATCATAGCGAACAAAATAAAACTATTTATTTTATGTAATCCTCATAATCCTGTCGGCAGAGTTTGGACAAAAGAAGAATTAACAACTATCGGCGATATTTGCGTAAAACATCAAGTAAAAATCATTTCCGACGAAATTCATTCCGCCTTTACTTATCCTAATCATCGCCATTTTGTTTTAGCGAGTTTAAAGCCAGAATTTAATAATATTACACTCACTTGTACTTCCCCAAGTAAAACCTTTAATATCGCAGGTCTACAAGTCTCCAATATTTTTATTGCCAACCCTAATATTCGAGAAAAATTTGTACAAGTAATGGAGCGAAATGGTTATAGCGAACTTAATTCGCTCGGAATTATTGCCTGCCAAGCGGCATATAAGTACGGTAGCGCATGGCTCAATCAATTAAAAACATATTTAAAAGGGAACCTGGACTTCACACGTGATTTTCTGGCAAAGCATTTGCCACAAATCAAATTAGTTGAGCCTGAAGGCACTTATTTGCTCTGGCTTGATTTTTCAGCCCTTAATTTATCCGATGAAGAGTTAGAGGACCTCATTGTAAATAAAGCAAAGCTTTGGCTGGCTTCTGGTGAAATTTTTGGGGAGGAAGGCAAACAATTCGAAAGAATCAATATTTCCTGTCCTCGCCAGACATTAAAAACAGCGCTAATTCGTTTAAAAAAAGCAATCAAATCTATTTAAACGCAAAAAAGAGAAGCATTTTAGCAAGGTCAATGACCTGCATAATGCTTCTCTTTTTGTTATCTATTTTATTTCAAATCAAGCGCTTGGATTAAACTTGGAATGCTCGCTTCAAAATTCACACCAAAACGCACATCTGTTTTTGCTTCTTTTGTCCAGGCAATGCTTTTCACCGTAAAATCAACTGCAATTTGCGTTGCTGTATCAAGGTCTTTGTCATTCATCAAGGCACCTACCAATACACTCGCAAACACATCGCCCGTACCATGATAGTATCCATCAATGCGATTTGCCAAAAGATAGTTGATTTTGTCACTATTTTTATCATAAGTTGCTGCACCCAGTTGTGCATCATCAAAATGTACTCCTGTTAAAACAATCTGGCTAGGTCCCATATCAGATAAACGTTTTAACAAGCCCTCAATATATTCTTTTGTATACGGACCGGCTTGATATTCTTCGCCAAGCATTAAAGCTGCCTCTGTCATATTCGGCACAATAACATCTGCCTTCGCACACAACTTTTTCATCTCTTGCGGGAAAGTTTTCGGAAAAATCTTATATAGCTCACCATTGTCTGCCATCGCAGGATCGGCAATAATCAACGTATCCTTAGCACGCAATTGATCAAATACCTTTGAAACAATGTCAATCTGCTCAAAAGAACCAAGAAAGCCTGTATATATCGCATCAAAATGCAAGCTAAGCGATTGCCAATGATAAGCAATCGGCGCAATATCCTCCGTTAAATCCCTATAGGTAAAGCCTTCAAACCCACCTGTATGCGTGGATAATACTGCGGTAGGCACAACAGCACATTCTACGCCTGTCGCTGAAATAATCGGCAAAGCTACAGTAAGTGAACATTTCCCAAAACCAGATATATCATGAATCGCTGCTACACGTTTTTGTCTCAACATCTTTCATCCTCCAAATAAACTCCAAAGTAGATATAGTTTATACTATACGTTAGTATATAAACCTATAAATAGCATGTCAATTAAAAACCCTAAATTGTATTAATACAATTTAGGGTTTATTTTCTAAATGAAGAACGGTCTCATATAAAAGTTCCGCTCCACAAAAAATCTCAGCTATAGAAGAAAATTCATCTGGATTGTGGCTAATTCCTGCCTTTGAGGGAACGAAAATCATCGCCGCCGGTGCTATTTTCGCCAAATTCATCGCATCATGCCCCGCCCCACTCATCATTTTCATGATGCGCCTTTTTTTAGTTTTTCCTATTTCATACAGTAAATCTCCTAGTGGTTCATCTAATAAAACAGGTTCTTCATTAGATAAAGCCGAAAGCGTATACGTTAGCTCTCGAGACTTAGCAATTTGATCAATCCTTTCTTTTAGCCTTGCAACTACTTGCTCTTTGCTCATTTGATTTCCACTACGAATATCTATCCCAATGCTAACCTCTCCAGGAATAACGTTCATCGCACCATTTAAAAGCTCGATTGTCCCAACCGTCCCTACAACATCATCAGTTGATTTTGCTAAAGATTCTACAAGTAAAATCACTTCTGCAATTCCAGCTAACGCATCATGGCGAAGCTTCATCGGTGTTGCTCCAGAATGATCAGCCTTGCCGTGAAAAATTAATCGAAACCGTGATGGTGCTGCAATGCATGTTACTACACCTAATTCCATCTGCGCTTTTTCTAGTACAATCCCTTGCTCAATATGTAATTCCAAAAATGCATAAATCGGCTTTTCATAACGATTCCGACAAATATCTTGTCGATTAAATCCCGCCTTGCGTAAAGCTTCGCTTAAACAAAATCCCTCTTTATCTTGATATTCTTCCAAATCTTCTTGTTTTAACTTTCCACAAAAGGCTTTACTCCCTAACGTGGATCTGCCAAATCGACTTGACTCTTCGGCACGAAATACGACAATCTCAACCGTCCGCTCAAGCTCTTTTTTTTGCTCAAATAAAGTGTGTACTACTTCAATCGCAGAAATCACGCCGATTGTCCCATCATATTTGCCACCGTTCGGCACTGTATCAATATGTGACCCCAACAAAAGGACTGGTAATGCCCTATCTTTCCCTTGATAACTTCCAATTAAGTTACCAAAATCATCCATGCGCACTACCATTCCCGCCTGTAGCATTAATTGCTTAATAAATTCGATTGCCTGCCAATCAATTTCACTAAATGCCATCCGAGTAATTCCTTCGTTTTCTTTTGCACCAAATTTAGCTAATTTTTTGAGGTTACGCTCTAGGCGTACACGGTTCATTATACATCAGCTCCCAATAAAATAAGTGATGCCAAAAAGAGCATCACCTATCGAATAAATGTAAACCCAATTTAAAATTTTTCAAAATATTTAAATTGAAAAATTCTAGATTTCATAATCAATGCAATTACGTTCACAAACCAAATCTTTTACAATTGCTTTTATTGCAATATGATCTGGATGAGACTGATATCCCACTTCTGCTTCCCTACTTTCAAATTCGCAATACAAAGCAATATCCGCTGGACCACCATTATAATTAATTCCTACTTCAATTGCAATTAATCCATCGACAACACCTAATAATGCCTTAAATTTACCTTGTAACAAATCTACGTTTTTTTGTAAATTTTCACCCTTAGCTTCTTCTTTCAATTTCCATAAAATAATATGTTTAACCACACGCATCTCTCCTTGCACCTTATATGTATCACTATAATTCTACTGCCAAATACAACACTAAGCAATACATGATTCAGCCATTTTCTATTATCTAATTCAACAATTTAAAATTCGTCAGCAACATTATCTTGTGCTTTCTCATCCTTTTCATCAGTCTCCAGTTCTTGATTGGCAATTCGCAAACTATCCTCATGGTTTGATGAAGAATCTGACACTGGATTCGCTTTTTTTAATAAATCTTCTTGCATTCTTTCTTTTAGCAGCAAGCGATCTTGCATTTGATAAACTTCCTGCTCTTTTAACTCTAACGCTTGTCCCTGCAATCGTATTTCTGGAGCTCTTGGATAGTTGACCTGATGATTAATTTTTTCTTGTCGATTAGCAATTTTATTTTCTAAAGCATTTAATTTAGTCATATCATAGTCATCTGCCATACGGTGATTATAAACTGCTGCTGAACTAGCAGAATTGGCAGATTGCACTATATGCTGATCTGTATTTGATTGTTGCACTAGTTTAACCAGACTAGTTTTCTCTTGTCTTTGATTCATCGCCAAAAAATCATTTCGTATTAGCATCCCTATCCCCCCTAAAATTGATATCTATTTAAATTTATTATACTCTAAGAAAAGGTAAATTCGAGAAAAAATGCTGCTATATCCAAATTACATTTGATATAGCAGCATTTTTATTAAACAAATAACTCGGTAGATAAATACCGGTCTCCCGTATCAGGCAATAACACAACGATATTTTTACCGCGATTTTCTGGCCGCTTAGCTAACTCTACTGCTGCTGCAAGTGCCGCACCAGCTGAGATTCCAACAAGAAAACCTTCTGTACGGGCTACAGCTTTACTATAAGTAAAAGAATCTTCATTTTGAATGGCAATTACTTCATCATAAACCTTCGTATTTAATGTCTCTGGAACAAACCCCGCACCAATCCCTTGAATTTTATGCGGACCAGCTTCACCTTTTGTTAAGACTGGTGATGACGCTGGCTCTACAGCAACAATTTGCACTTTAGGATTTTTAGATTTTAAATATTCGCCAATACCACTCACTGTACCACCAGTGCCAACGCCGGCAACAAAAATATCTACTTTGCCATCAGTATCTTCCCATATTTCTGGACCTGTTGTCTTTTTATGCGCCTCTGGATTTGCTGGATTAGTAAACTGCGATGGAATAAAAGAATTTGGAATTTCTCTGGAAAGTTCCTCAGCCTTTTCAATTGCACCTTTCATTCCTTTGGAACCATCGGTTAAAACAACTTCCGCACCGTAAGCTTTTAATAAATTTCTTCTTTCTACACTCATTGTTTCAGGCATTGTAAGAATCGCTCGATAACCGCGTGCTGCAGCTACGCTTGCAAGCCCGATTCCTGTATTACCGCTTGTCGGTTCAATAATCACCGCACCCGGTTTTAAAATTCCACGAAGCTCTGCATCATCAATCATCGCTAAACCAATTCTATCTTTTACACTACCAGCTGGATTGAAGTACTCCAACTTTCCTAAAATATTTGCTTCTAAATCAAAATGTTTTTTATAATTATTTAATGCCAACAAAGGAGTCTTCCCAATAAGTTCCGTTATACTTTGATAAATTTTTGCCATAATAAAACCTCCTAAAACAAATTTTAAAATTTATTCTAATATAAAACATATATGATTAATATGTTTTATTATATTCCTTTATTTTTTAAAAGTCAATATAATTTTCTTCATGGAAATTATATTTATGTTTTCGAAAAATAAGGATACACTATTGGAAACAACAAAGGCAGATTGACATTTTTGTTAGATAAGTCTATGATTAAAGAAAACATATATTTTTAGTATGGAATGGGTGATCACATGAGAGTTTCGGCTAAAGGACGGTACGGATTAGCCGCAATGACACATATTGCCTCGCAATATGAAACTGGAGTTCCAATTACAATTATCAGCATCGCAGAAAAATTAGGCATTTCAAAAATTTATCTTGAACAAGTTTTTTCGCTTTTAAAACGAGCTAATTTGGTCATATCAATCAAAGGTGCCCAAGGCGGATATCAATTGGCAAAAGCACCAGTAAAAATCAATGCATTAGAGGTTTTATCAGCAATTGAATTATCTTTATTTGAGAAAACAGAAGCTGCCACTTCAAATCATTGTCCGGAAATTGATAAAGCATTACAAAATTCTATTTTCACTTTATTGGACAACTCCGTACAAAACCTATTAAGTAATATTACTCTAGTAGACCTCGTCATTGAAATGGAAAAGAATAAATCCGAAGAAGCATTGATGTACTTTATTTAAAAATACGGGTGGACAAACGAAATGATCATTTGTCCACCCGTATTTTCGTTATTTGCTTAAATTTTACGATAACGCCACTCTTGATAAACTTCATCAAAGTACCACTCTTCTACTACGTTATCACTAACAGCAACAGTTGCTGCTGTTTCCTCCTTAGCTTTGGTCACTTCATGCGTAACATCGTCCTTGGTTTTCATCTGCTTCATCTCAGGAAAATTATCCTCTAACCTCACTTTCTCATCAGAAAAGTTTACTATGCCAGCCGGCTTTTCAGCAATAACAAACTGATGAGAAAGCAAGCTCACTTGTAATAATAACGATAATACGATTACACCTAATAACGCTATAATTCCTATATAAATAAATTTAACTTCGAGTGCCCGAATTCCTCGGACTGTAGCAACGACTTTTCGAATAAAAACGACTGGATTCCGATCATTGAGCATTTAAATCACCTCAATAATCATCATTCCCTTTTTATGCATTTATTAAACCTTTGCCTTGCAAAATCTTACATTTATCTTGTGGTTAATTTACTCCATTAAGAGCCATAAATATTTTTTAATTCGACCCCTTTATAATAATATTTCAATATATCCTGATATGCCCAACCTTCTTTTGCCATGCCGTTAGCGCCATATTGACATAACCCTACACCATGACCATAACCAATCGTATGAAAGATGATTTCATCTCCCTTACTTTCTATCGTAAAGTTTTCGGAACGTAATCCTAAGGTATTACGAACCTCACTCCCTGTAAAGTTTTTGTTCCCTATTTTTATCTGAGCAACGCGACCTGAATCCGTTAAGCTTAATATTTTTATTAAATCTCCGTTACCGGCACTAACCGTCACAGCATCTTGCCCAAATGATTCTGCTAAGTTCGCCACGCTAATCGTCTTATTGTCTTTATAGCGAGGGGAAGCAGTATCCCATTTACACTCAACGCTCTGTAGATAAGGATAATCGTTACCCCAAACTTCTTTTGCACTGGCAGTTCTATCGCCACTCGTCGAGTGAAATAAAGCATGAATCGGCTCATCGTTATACGTTAAAATCATTCCCTGCGTTTTTAAAACAGCTAATTTAATTTTTTGCTTATATTCATAATACTTTTTTCCCCATCGTTCCTTTAATGTATCATCGCTTACCCAAGCCTGATTTACTGTATGATCTGTGCTCACGTCCGCATCAGGATGATCACTAACGCCACTACCACCGAACTTATGCATGTGTTTTACCGCGTAAGTTCGTGCCGCTACCGCTTGCGCTTGTAGTGCCGCTTCAGAAAATTCCGCCGGCATTTCTGCTCCAACCACACCTTGTACATATTCTTCGAGCGTCATGCTAACAATTTTATTTTTATCATGGAGATATACGTTAAGCATCACGCTTTCTAAGCTTGATAAATCCGTCATATTTCCACCACTTTCTTTACTTAAATTTACCCCTGTAATCAAGACAGGTACAACGATAACGGCAAAAGACACAATTCCAATCATATATGCCAATAATCGCCGCATAAAAACGCCCCCTTCGCCACAATCGCATCTACCCTTAGAAATTCTATGCAGCAAAGAGTATAAATATGACATTAAATTAACGTTAAGAAAAAGCAGTATAAAAAATTTTATACTGCTTTTTCTTAACGTTTTTTCTGTCCGTAGGTCTTAAATTTTTCTAAAACAACATCCATCTGCTCGCTTGATAAAGTAACCGGATTGCCAGCTAACTTCGTTTTATAATAAATTTCAGCACAAAATTCAATCTCTTCGGCAGTATTAAAAGCATAATCTATATCATTTCCAATCGTTAACAGGCCATGATTACCCAACAAAACCGCATAGCGGTCTTTCATTCCCTCAAAAGCACTTATCGCAAGTTCTTTACTGCCAAACGGTTCATAAGCTGTACAACGAACATTTTTCCCTGCAAACCCAATCAAGTAATGTACAGGTTCAATGCTCCAATTTAAACACGCCAGAATCGCAGAATATTTTGAGTGCGTATGTACAACAGCACCAATTTTGGGACGACGTTCATAAAAGATACGATGCATGTCGTATTCGCTTGACGGTTTTCTTTTTCCATCTACAACATTTCCATCTAAATCAAGGATAACAACATCCTCAGGTTCCGTTTTAAAATAATCAAGCCCGCTTGGGCTAATCGCAAATAATTGTTCTGTTCCATTAAAAATACTTAGATTTCCCCCTGTGCCTGTAGTTAATCCCGAAGTAACCATCTTTTGCCCATATTCTACAACAAGCTCACGTTCTTTACGCAAAATCATAGAAAATCCCCTTTCACATATAACAAAGAAAGCACCATAACCAAGATCAGTTATAGTGCTTTCTTATTCTTATTCATCTACACGCGCAATATCTGCACCTAAACCACATAATTTATTTACCAAGCCATCATAACCACGATCAATATGATGAATACAACCAACTCTAGTTTCTCCTTCAGCAACAAGTCCAGCTAATACCATAGCTGCACCAGCACGCAAATCTGTTGCCTTTACTTCACAGCCAGTCAATTTGGCTACGCCTTCAACAACTGCACTACGTCCTTCAATTTTAATATTTGCACCCATGCGCTTTAACTCATCCACATGCATAAAGCGATTTTCAAATACCGTTTCACTTACAACACTCGTACCTTCGGCAATTGTACTCATTGCCATAAATTGCGCCTGCATATCTGTCGGAAAACCTGGATATGGCAGCGTTTTAATGTCCACTGCTTTTATCTGTCCATTGCCACGCACACGAATTCCATTAATATCTTCAATAATTTCTACATTTGCTTCCTTTAATTTGGCAATCACCGGTTTTAAATGTTCACTAATTGCATTTTCAATATATACATCGCCTTTTGTCATTGCCGCTGCAACCATATAAGTCCCAGCTTCAATACGGTCAGGAATAATCGTGTAGTTTTTACCCTCTAAGCGCTCCACACCTTCAATTTTGATTACATTTGTTCCCGCGCCACGAATATTAGCCCCCATCATGTTAAGGTAATTCGCCAAGTCAATAATTTCTGGTTCATGCGCTGGATTTTCAATGATCGTTTGACCTTTCGCCATAGAAGCAGCCATAATAATATTTTCTGTTGCACCAACACTCGGAAAATCAAGATATATTTTTGCTCCCGTTAACCCATTTGGCGCTTTTGCTTCAATATAACCATGTCCTATTTCAATCTCTGCACCAAGAGCTTCAAACCCTTTTAGATGCAAATCAATTGGACGAGTTCCAATTGCACAACCACCAGGTAAAGAAATTTTTGCATGCCCACATCTAGCAAGAAGTGGTCCCATAATCAAAAAAGACGCGCGCATTTTTCGCACCAATTCATAGGGTGCTTCACAACTCGTTATTTTACTACTATCTATATAGAGCACATCATTGCCTTTATTTACTACATTCACACCTAGCTGGCAAAGAACTTTAGAAATCGTTCTTACATCTTCTAAGTCAGGTACTTCTTCTAACAAACTAGGACTTTGCCCTAATAGCGATGCTGCAATAATCGGTAATACAGCATTTTTCGCACCACTGATTTTTACAGTACCTTCTAATCTATTGCCACCATGTATAACTAACTTTTCCAATTTATATCCTCCCAAACACATATGCGCCCGTATTCAACATTAATACTCAACTAAAATTAGCGGTGAACCAATCGTTATATAAGTTCGATTATCCAAAGTATGATATCGTATAGCCATATTTATATTCACTGGTATATTACCTGCTATAATTTTATCATCAATCAGAGATGTATATCCAGTCACACTAATATAGTTTCCGCCATCTACGCGGCTATTCATATCTGCACCAATAGAATCTAGTGCATCCCGTATACAACAATCAGCCACACCCTTCCTTAGTTTACCATCAAGATACCCTTCCAAGCAAGTGGTAATGTGTGGCTCAACAAAAAATTTTCGAAAAATTTCAAGTAATTTTTCTTTTGTATAATTTAAGTTATAACTTTCCGGATGATCTTCCTCTATTTTGATACTTAAATGTATTTTATCAGCGATATTTTCTGCAAATAATCTCTTTAATGTAATACTTATGTTTTGCCCATCCACATTACCACATATTTTTATACTACGCTCTTTACTATTTTGAATAATTTCCTTTACTATTTCTTCTTTCTTTAATTCAAAATCCTCTGCTAAGTAATTTATGGCATTGTCTAGGTTTTCAACTTCATTCTCTTTCATCGTGACTACTGCATAGCTATGTATGGTTAAGGATTCAACTTCCGCACCTGTTGCCTGTATCGCACGGTAAAGCGGCTCCTCCGTCATCACTGGAACACTCTCTACCCTCGACATCCATATATTATGTATTAGCAAAATAGTAATAAATAAAATAATAACCTTTAAATACTTTTTCATCGTATAGCCTCCTTAAAACTTCTTAAGTATATTTTTACCATTTTATTCTATTGCTATACGACAGAAAAAGAAAAAGACGCTGCATCTAGCAACGCCTTTTTCTCCTATTTCATTTCACTAAAACTACTGTATAATTCTACCCGCAGCTTTTAATCTAGCAGTCGCACGTTTAAGCGCAAAGCCTGCACGATCAAGATCAATTGTACTTTGTTTGTTATTTAATCTTTCTAATGCTCTTTGACGTGCTTTCTCGGCACGTTCTACATCAATTTTATCTCCAAGTTCCGCGCAAGTAGCCAAAATCGTAATTTTCGTAGGCTGAACTTCGATAAAACCACCACTTACAGCAAGCAGCGTTTCACCTTCTTCATCCTTTACACGAACTGGAGCTGGAATAAGTCCAGCAATGAGCGGCGCATGTCCTGGCATAATACCAAGTTCTCCGCCACTACTGCGAACGATAACCATATTGGCATCAGCAGTATAAACAACCTCAGTTGGAGAAACAACTTCAAGCTTAATTTTATTAGCCAATTGTTATTCCCCCTTCATTTTACGGGCCTGTTCTAACACTTCATCAATGCTGCCGACCATATAGAAAGCAGCTTCTGGAATCTCATCATGTTTACCTTCTAAGATTTCTTTAAATCCACGAATCGTTTCTTTTAATGGAACATATTTACCAGGAGTACCAGTAAACGCTTCCGCTACAAAGAACGGTTGACTCAAGAATCTTTGGACTTTACGAGCTCTAGCTACAACGAGTTTATCTTCATCAGATAATTCTTCCATACCTAAGATTGCAATAATATCTTGTAATTCTTTATATTTTTGCAAGATTTCTTGTACGCCACGTGCTACTTCATAATGTTCTTCCCCAATGATATGCGGATCCACAATACGAGAAGTAGAGTCAAGTGGGTCAACGGCTGGATATATACCAAGTTCCGCAATTTGACGAGAAAGAACTGTTGTCGCATCCAAATGGGCGAAAGTTGCCGCTGGCGCTGGGTCAGTCAAGTCATCGGCAGGTACATATACCGCTTGAACGGAAGTAATCGAACCTTTTTTCGTTGAAGTAATACGTTCTTGAAGTGCGCCCACGTCTGTTGTAAGTGTTGGTTGGTAACCAACGGCAGATGGCATACGACCAAGTAACGCCGATACTTCTGAACCCGCTTGAATAAAGCGGAAAATGTTATCAACAAATAAAAGTACGTCTTGGCTTTGTTTATCACGGAAATATTCTGCCATAGTAAGACCCGTTAACGCTACACGCATACGAGCTCCAGGTGGTTCATTCATCTGACCATATACTAAAGCAGTTTTATTGATAACGCCTGATTCTGTCATTTCAGACCAAAGGTCATTACCTTCACGTGTACGTTCACCAACACCAGCAAATACAGAGTACCCACCATGTTGTGTTGCAATATTATTGATCAATTCCATGATTAATACAGTTTTACCTACACCGGCACCACCAAATAACCCGATTTTACCACCGCGGGAATATGGAGCGATAAGGTCAACGACTTTAATTCCTGTTTCAAGAATCTCTGTTGCAGTTTCCTGCTCATCAAAAGTTGGCGCTGGACGATGAATTGGCCATTTGTCATCAGCTTTTACAGGTGCTGGATTTTTATCTACCGTTTCACCCAATACATTAAAGATACGTCCCAGTACACCATCACCAACTGGAACACTGATTGGCGCACCAGTATCTACAGCTTCCATTCCACGTGTTAAACCATCAGTGGAACTCATTGCAATACAACGCGTCGTATTATCACCCAAATGTTGCATTACCTCAACCGTTAAATCTATGTCTATCTCTCCCGATTTGCCTTTGATTGTTACAGCATTATAAATTGCCGGTAACTCATCTACGGGGAATTCAATATCTACTACAGGACCTACAACCTGTACTACTTTACCTTTAACCAAAGCGGTACCCCTCCTTACTTCAAGGCTTCCGCACCACTTACGATTTCATTGATCTCGCGTGTAATGCCAGCCTGACGTACTTTGTTATAATTTAAGACAAGTTTGCTAATTAATTCATCAGCATTATCCGTTGCTGCACTCATCGCTGTCATTCTAGAGCCTAACTCACTCGCCGCTGACTGTAAAAGTGCGCCATAAACCATTGTCTCTAAATACTGTGGCAGCAATAATCCAAGTACTTCGCCTGCATTAGGTTCATAAATGTATTCTCCGCCACTTTGTTTTTCTTCACCTTCAATATCGCTAATCGGCAATAATTTTACCGTAGTTGGAACGACATTAATTGGCGAAATAAACTTCGTATATACCATATGGATTTCATCGTATTCACCAGAAGTAAATAACTCCATAATTTTCATTGCAACATGTTTCGCATGTTCATACGTCGGTCTTTCAGTAAAGCCTGCGTATTCAGTAACTATGTTATAACCACGATGGAAAAAATAATCCCTCGCTTTTCTGCCCACAGTTATTAAATCCGCATCACTTTTATTAGAAAAATGCGTAATCACTTCTTTAAATACATTACTGGAGTATGCACCAGCTAGCCCTTTATCAGCCGCTAACACTACATAGGCTTTTTTGTTAACTGGACGAACTTCAAGAAGCGGATGATTAATATCTCCGGCACTTCCTGCAACGTCTCTTAATACTGCCTGCATTTTTTCTGCATAAGGCTTATTCGCTAACGCACCTTCCTGTGCTCTGCGAAGACGTGCTGCCGCAACCATTTTCATGGCTTTCGTGATTTGCTGAATATTTTTTACGCTTTTGATACGCCGACGGATGTCTTGTGTACTAGCCATTTCACATCACCTCGCTGCACTTACGCTTCTTGTTCATATGAGAATGTCTCTTTGAAATCCTTGATCGCTTTTTTCAGTGCTTCTTCCGTATCTTTTTCTAGTTTCTTTTGTTCACGAATCGCTTTGATTACTTCTGCATAATTGGAATGCATAAATTTCAAGTAATCATTTTGGAATTTAACGACTTGGTTTACTGGAACATCCGCTAAATATCCGTTAACCGCTAAGTAAATCACAACAACTTGATCTTCTACAACAAGTGGCGAGTATTGTGGTTGTTTTAATGTTTCAACCATTCTCGCACCACGGTCAAGTTGTGCTTTTGTATCTTTATCTAAGTCAGAACCGAACTGCGCAAACGCTGCCAATTCACGATATTGTGCAAGATCAAGACGCATACGTCCGGCAACTTGTTTCATTGCTTTAATTTGCGCTGAACCACCTACACGGGATACGGAGAGTCCAACGTTAATCGCCGGGCGAATCCCAGAATAGAAAGCTTCACTTTCCAGCATGATCTGACCATCTGTAATCGAAATAACGTTTGTTGGAATATACCCGGAAAGGTCACCCGCCAAAGTTTCAATAATAGGTAAAGCTGTGATTGAACCACCGCCTAAATCCTTTGATAATTTAGCCGCACGTTCAAGCAGGCGAGAATGTAAGAAGAATACGTCCCCTGGATACGCTTCACGTCCTGGTGGGCGGCGAAGCAGCAAGCTCATTGCACGATATGCCATCGCATGCTTAGACAAATCATCATATACACATAACGCATGTTGTCCCTTATACATGAAGTATTCAGCAATACTTACCCCTGCATACGGTGCTAAATATTGTAGAGGTGCACTATCAGAAGCTGTAGCCGCAACGACGATTGTATAGCTCATTGCACCATGATCTTCTAATGTTTTTACTACCCGCGCAACAGTGGACGCTTTTTGTCCAATTGCTACGTATACACAGATTACGTTTTGCCCTTTTTGATTCAAAATTGTGTCTACTGCAATCGCAGTTTTACCTGTACCACGGTCACCGATAATAAGTTCACGTTGACCACGACCAATTGGTACTAACGCATCAATCGCTTTAATCCCTGTTTGTAAAGGTTCATTTACAGATTGACGATCCGCAATCCCAGGTGCTGGATACTCTACTGGACGAGTTTCTGTCGTTGCAATTGGCCCTTTACCATCAATCGGTTGACCAAGTGCATTCACTACACGACCAATCATCGCATCTCCAACAGGTACTTGCATGATACGACCAGTTCTACGAACTGTATCGCCTTCTTTTACTAAAGTTTCACCACCAAGAATAACACCGCCGACGTTATCTTGCTCAAGATTTTGTACTAAACCAAAAACACCATTATCAAACTCAAGTAGTTCCCCCGCCATCGCTTTTTCTAAGCCATGAATACGAGCTATACCATCGCCAACTTCGATAACAGTACCAATATCATCAACATTAAGGTCAACTTGATAATTTTTTATCTGTTCCTTAATGATCGCAGTTATTTCTTCCGGATTCATTTTCATAACTACTCTGTCACCCCAATCTTAGCAGCTTCATTTGTCAATAAATTACGCTTCAACACTTGCATTTGGCGAAGAACGCTGCCATCAATGAGCTTGTCACCAATTTTCACAATTACGCCGCCTAAAATACTCGCATCTATCCTTGTTTGAATTACTACACTTTTTCTAGTAGTATCACTTAATTTTTTTATTAATTTTGCTTCTTGTTCCTTTGATAACGGTCTAGCCACGACAACTTCCGCTTCTAGAACATTCTGCTCAATATTCGCTAAAACTTCATACTCAGCAGCAATTTGCTTTAATAATCCTTCACGGCGTTTATCAACAAGAAGCATTAAAAATTTGTAGACTTCATCAGCCAATTGCCCTTTAAATATCTTTTCCAGCACTTCTTTTTTTGCCTCCGGCTTAATATGAGGATGATACATAAAATCAGCTAAATCCTCTTGGCTTGCAATCGTTTCTTTAATTAAATTGATTTGCGTGCCAAACTCTTTTAATGCAGCCGTTTCTTTTGCAATCTCATAAATCGCTCTGGCATATCGAATCGCTAACTGATTGGTTAGCATGGTAAACCACCTATTTTCTCAGCATCAATTTTATCAATGAACTCTTCTACTAATTTAGCATCTACAGTTTCATCAATATTGTTACCGATAACTTTTGTAGCCGCTGCCATAGATAAAGCAACAACTTGACCGCGTACCTCAGCAATGGCTTTTGCTTGTTCACGCGCAATTTCTTCACGGGCAACTTTTAACATGCGAGCAGTCTCAGCTTTTGTTTCAGCAATGCTTGCATCTCTTTCTTCAGCGGCAGCTTTCATCGCTTTATCCACGATTTCTTGTGCCTGAATTCTCGCATTTGCCAATTGTTTTTGATATTCTGCCTTTAATTCTTCAGCAGCATTTTGCTGTGCTTCTGCCTCGCTGATATGTCCGGCAATCTTAGCTTCACGTTCATTCAGAACCTTTAATAAGGGCTTATAAGCCACTTTATATAAAATAGCTACCAAGATCAAGAAGTTCAAAATCTGGGCAACCAAAGTCATATTAATATCAATCAATTTTTAGGCACCTCCTTATATGACGGTAAGCAGGCGACTGAAAACCAGCCGCCTTATCCACAAAACTCTCCCATTATTTTAATAATGGATTAGCATATAACAGAACAATTGCAATAACCGTAGCAATGATTGGCACTGCTTCGATCAAACCAACGGAAATAAGCATGTTTACAAGCAAAGTTCCTTTTGCTTCTGGTTGTCTAGAGATACCTTCAATAAATTTAGAAGTAACTAAACCATTACCAATACTCGCACCTACTGCTGCAAGACCAATAGCAATACCTGCTGCTAAAAAAGCTCCGATTACCATAATTGAATTTTCCATGAATAAATCCCCCTTAAGAATTAAAAATATTTTTTCATTTTGTGATTTTATTAGTCATGATGGTTATCTTTTATCCCATTTGACAAATATGCCATTGACAACATCGTAAAAATAAATGCCTGAACAACGCCGACAAATAAGCTAAAAGCCAGCCATACAATACTTGGAATCGGCATCCAAATCGGAAGCAAAAGTCCAAGGATAATAATGAGAATTTCACCGGCAAGAATATTACCAAATAGACGAAAAGCGAGCGTAATCGGCTTTGCGATTTCTTCAATAACATTGATAATAACAAACGGCACAAATGGTTCAAAGAAATGTTTTAAATAACCAACGCCTTTAAAACAAACACCAAGAATATGAAGCAGAATGACCACCATCAATGCCAGACCAAATGTGGTATTGGCATCATTCGTTGGTGATGTGAACCCCGGCACGAGCCCCAGCCAGTTTGAAATCAAAATAAATAAAAATAATGTAATAATCAGTGGTGCTAACTTTCTTCCTTTAGGTCCCATGATGGAATCAACTTGTTCCAGTAAGGCGACGACAAGCATCTCTATCAGATTTTGCCAGCCGCGAGGAACTAAGCTGAGACTACGCGTGGCGAGAAAAGCAATCAAGATCACAATTGCCATAGTCAGCCATGTCATCTGCAAAGTATCCATATTAAAACTAAACCCTGCAAAATTAACCACGTTATGAGTACCGATTTCATGCATAGAATTATACACATTGAATTTCAATCCGCAAAATTCTACGACACGAGCACCAATTTCGTGCATACAAATCACTCCCATGCTATGTAGTCTATAAATTTATTTTTGTTTATCAGAATTTTTTTTCAAGATCCAATACACGGCATTTGCCAGCATAATAACCTCAGCTAAAAAAAATCCTGTAACCACAGCCCAAAACAATGATACGGAAATCTGAATCACCGCAGCTAAACATCCCAAAATTAAAAATAAGCGAATCATCCAGCCTATCTTCATCGTGAAAACTGCAGCATCCGGCGAAAAATCAATACTTTTCAACATACGATTTCCCATAATGAAAATACATACCGCCCCAATTAATTCGCCAACAAGAATACCAAATATCAAACTTGGTTTTCCATATGAATAAAGTATACCCCAAGCGACAATCAAACTGATAAAATATTGTTTGATAATTCGGCTAATATGCACCCACCAGACTTTTTCCATATCTCCTCCACAAAATTCTATCCCATAATCTAATTAAATCAAAACATAAATTTAATTAATATAGTGATTATCTACAATAACAAACATTTATCTTCGACAAAGACTCAGCAAATCCTTTACAAAAATATAAAATAACCAAATTTTTCTGCTAAAAAGCTCTCTTCTTTTACATTTTAAGCAAGAATTTTTGTCATGTTTGTATTATACACGATTGATTATAGTTGTGCTATATGATTTTATAAATTAAACTTATTTTTTCTGAAAAAAACTTACTATTCTTACAATAAAAAAATATTCGCCCACTTTTTCCGACATCCTAAAAATTTTTAAATCTTACTTTTTCCGACTAACCGTTTATACACCGACCACATGCCAGTAATAAAACCTAAAACAATTCCTATTATTGTTCCCCAAGGCGATGACAAAAATACCTCATCTATCCACCTGCCAATAAAAATTCCCACCCCAATAATCACTGCAAAGCTAATCCCTATCCCTAATGCAAATCCAGCTGCTGCCAAAGTAGATTCTTCACGTTTTTTCATACGATCTCTTCCTTCCCTTTATCCGAAGATAGATAAAAAAGAGTTACTACAAAAGCAGTAACTCTAAAATTTAAAACTCAAACGACTCAGGTTTTTCAGATCGTAAGCCATGTTTCCACAAAATAGCCTCAACGATTCTTCTTGCAGCTTGTCCATCACCATATGGGTTACAAGCATTCGCCATTCTTTCATATTCCTTTTTATTCGACAGCAATAATTTTGCTTCATTATATATTTTCATTTTATCGGTACCGATGAGTTTCACCGTACCTGCATCAATCGCTTCAGGACGTTCCGTTGTATCACGAAGTACCAATACGGGCTTGCCTAATGCCGGTGCTTCTTCTTGAATTCCACCTGAATCTGTAAGGACTAAATAAGAGCGCGCCAAAAGATTCGCAAAGGGTTCATAATCAAGAGGATCAATTAAATTCACCCGCGCGAGTCCGCCTAATTCACTTTCTACTACTTCACGGACTTTAGGATTTTTATGTACAGGGAAAACGATTTCAATGTCTTCAAATTCGTTGACCAAATCACGCAATGCTTGATAAACATGACGCATTGGCTCACCAAGATTTTCCCTGCGATGCGTTGTAACTAAAACAACTTTACGATTTTTATAGTCAATTTTACGCAAAACTTCATTCGAAAACTCAAATTTTTCGTTAACCGTTGCAAGAAGCGCATCAATTACCGTATTACCTGTAACAAAAATCGCTTCTTCTTTAATATTTTCTTGCCGTAAATTATTGCTCGCCGTAGCTGTAGGAGCAAAATGCATATCTGTAAGCGAACCTGTAAGCTTGCGATTCATTTCTTCTGGATATGGTGAATATTTATTATGCGTTCTAAGACCTGCCTCGACATGACCAATTTCAGTTTGATGATAAAACGCTGCTAAGGCTCCGGCAAATGTTGTCGTTGTATCGCCATGTACCAATACAATATCCGGTTTTGACTCACTGAGTACACGATTTAAACCTTGCATAGCTTTACAAGTGATATCAAAGAGAGTCTGCCCTTGTGCCATAATATCCAAATCATAATCAGGTTTTATATCAAATAAATGAAGCACCTGATCAAGCATTTCACGATGTTGCGCCGTAACCGCTACAATCGGTTGAATTAAATCAGGATATTTTGTCAATTCCAATACAACCGGCGCCATTTTTATCGCTTCCGGACGCGTACCAAATACAGTCATTACTTTTAGCATCTCATTACTCCTTCCAGTTTGTAAAGAATAGGCAGGTCTACACCTGCCTAATATTATTGATTCGTTTCAATAGATTTCTTCGTTTTTAAAATGCCAATCTTTTTCGCGCCAAAAACAACAGCGCAGGTAACAGCTAAAATAATTAACAGGCCAAACCCTCGACTCACTTCCGTAAGTGCAATCGCACTTAACCCAAGCCCACCGCTAATTACATACATCAACAATACTGCCTGCTTTTGCGTAAAGCCCATATCCAAGAGTCTATGATGTAAATGCCCCCTGTCCGGCTTAAATATCGGTGTTCCATTTAAATATCTACGAACAATCGCAAAAGTCGTATCAAGAATCGGAAGCCCAAGTGCCAGAATCGGCACGATTAAAGCTATCGTTGCTGCACTTTTTACCGCTCCTAATACGGAAATTCCTGCTAACATATAACCCAAAAACATACTTCCTGTATCTCCCATGAAAATCTTAGCTGGATTAAAGTTATATTGCAAGAATCCCATTGCAGCCCCTGCAAGGGCAGCTGTAAGCACCGCAACAAGTAAGAATCCCTGCTGCAACGCAACCAATAATATTGTTATCGCAGCAATCGTTGATACACCAGCTGCTAATCCATCCAACCCATCAATTAAATTCACGGTATTCGTCAAGCCAACAATCCAAAATATCGTAATTGGAATTGCTAAATATTCACTCAAGAAAAACATATCACCAAATGGATTCGTAATGCAATCAATGCGAACATCAAATAACACCAATACAATTGCTGCAATAATCTGCCCCATCAGTTTAACTTTTGCTGGCAAAGACTTAAAATCGTCAATAATCCCTACAATTAGAATTACTGTAGCACCAGTTAACAGCCCTACGACTTCTTTCGTCAAATCCACCGTAAATAAAGCTGCTACCATAAAAGCAAAATATATCGCAAGCCCACCTATACGAGGAATAGGTTTACTATGAACTTTTCTTTCATCAGGCGCATCCATTGCTCCTGTTTTATTCGCTAAAGAAATTACTCTAGGCGTCAAAATATAGGCTACTACTATCGCAATAATAAACGCCAAAACATAATCCGGCATCATATTTTCGCACCCCTTTTCTATACAACAACCCCATTGTACCTCACTAATTCTAGACTGTCAATTAAATAAAATAGAGTAAACTAAGACATTTTCTCACACTTTCCAACAAGAGTCAAATCCTTTTATTTCTATTAAAGAAAATATTTAAACTTTTGTTTACTCTCTAAAAAGCAAAAATTTAATACAATGACTAAAATAATTACTCACCTTTTGCTACTCTTTTATAAATGTGTTTTTAATATATTTATAGCTCCACATGCATCCTCTAAATTTATCATACTCTTCTAGTCATTTTTTCTAAATTATTGTATAATTTTAACTAAAATAAAATTCACCGGAAAGTGAATTAATCCTTTAATTTAGTTTTACTTTGTATATCTTAAGTTATAAGGAAAAAGAGGAGATCTTATCATGAAAGAAAATTTAACAATTGGATTTATAGGTATCGGAGTTATGGGAAAAAGCATGGCTACTCATTTACTCAACGATAATTACAAAGTACATGTTTATACACGTACAAAAACAAAAGCAACTAAACTTTTAGAAAAAGGCGCCGTTTGGGCGGATTCACCAAAAGCAATTGCAGATAAGTGTAATTTCATCATCACTATGGTTGGCTATCCAAAAGATGTCGAAGAAGTATATTTTCATGATGGTATTTTAGATCATGCCCACGCTGGTACTTACTGTATTGATATGACAACTTCCAGCCCTACTCTTGCAAAAAAAATTGCCAATGCAGCTAAGAGCAAAAATTTATTTGCACTAGATGCGCCTGTTTCTGGCGGCGACATTGGTGCAAAAAACGGGCAGCTTGCCATTATGGTCGGCGGCGAGAGGGAAGTATTTGAAAAAGCTTTGCCAATCTTACAGCTTTTAGGAACAAATATCAAACTACAAGGCAGTGCAGGCGCAGGACAATATACGAAGATGTGCAATCAAATCGTCATCGCTTCCAATATGATGGGGGTATGCGAAGCGATTGTTTATGCAAAAAAAGTCGGTCTTGACCCAAGCTCAGTGTTAGATAGCATTTCAACTGGTGCAGCGGGCAGTTGGTCATTAAGTAATCTTGCCCCACGCATTATTAAAGGAGACTACAACCCAGGATTTTTCGTTAAACATTTTATCAAGGATATGAAAATCGCATTAGATTCTGCTGCGGAAATGAATCTTCATTTACCAGGGCTTACACTTGCAAAAACTCTATATGAACAACTTGCATACAATGGTGGAGAAAATTACGGCACACAAGCTCTAATTAAAGTTTTAGAAAAAGAATAAAATAGCAGAGAAATGTACCCTATAGTTGACACCTTTTCCTGTCAATTTTATAGGGTACATTTTACTTCTGATCATTATTCTTTATTTTTTAAGAGTTTTTCAAATGCTTCAACAGGTAATGGCTTGCTAAAATAATATCCTTGAATTAAATCACAACCTACATTTGTTAAAAACTCAACTTGATATTCCTCTTCAATCCCTTCCGCCACAGTATTCAAATTAAGGCCTTGCGCCATTTCAATTATTGAACGCACAATACTCTTTTCCTTCGTTTCTTCAACTGTATAAACCTCTCGCTGCCAATCTGAAAAAAAGCTACGATCTATTTTTAATGTATCAATTGGCATATTTTTCAATAAACCCAATGAGGAATACCCACTTCCAAAATCATCAATAGAAATTTTAAATCCCCGATTTTTGATTTTTTTCAAAAATCCAGTCAAACCTTCGCCATTATTAAAAGATACACTCTCTAATATTTCTAGTTCAAGTAAGCTATGCGCAATATTATACTTTTGTGCAACTGCTTCAATCCGTTCAATAAAATTGCTTTGCCCTAATAAGGTAAGTCTAGATATATTCACTGATATCGGCACAAGTGTAATTCCTTGATTAAGCCAAATTCTCATTTGACGGCAAACTGCTTCAAAAACGTACATATCCAAATATTTAATAGTCCCATTTTGTTCAAATACAGGAATAAATTTTACAGGAGAGATCATTCCTTTTGTTGGATGAATCCACCGGACTAACGCTTCTGCCCCGCCTAAATGTCTTGGGGGGCGAACTTTATATTTAGGCTGTAAATAAATTTCAAATTGTTTTTCTTCAATAGCCTGTTGCAGACCATCTTCGAATTCTTTTATCTCCCGCATCTTGATTAACATTTTATCATCAAAATATATAAAGGAGTTATTACTATAATTTTTTCCCGCCAGACGCGCAATATTTGCATTATCAATGCATTTTGCCAAATCAAAATCGTATTTCCCGATTTGATATATTCCACAAGAAAAGGTTAGTACATGTTTATGATTATAATATTCACTTATTTCATCAAACAGCTGGGTCAGTCTAGTCAAACTTTCTTCCTTTTCTTTTGAAATTAACAATAGCCCGAATAAGTCGTTGCCCAGCCGATAAACATATTCATTTTCTATTAAAGCAGTGTCAAGTTTTGATGCAACAAAAGTTAAAAGCTCGGAACCATATTGATAACTCATCATTTCATTAATCAATTTAAATTTATCAATATCAACCACTGCTAAAATATATTTTCCTTTATTATTTTTTTTCGTTATTTCTTTATCCAACTTCATCTTTTCAAAATTCCCTAAATTCGTAAGCTGATCGATATATGCTAATCGATAAACATTCTTACGATTTTTATTTTCTATGATTTCAATATAAATCAATATACAAAATAAGATGAGCAAAGAAATTAGCAAAACCATTGTTACTAGAAAAAGAATATTGGCTATTCTTTTTGTTATAAAATCTGCCGGAACACTAGAAACGGTATAAATTCCATTAATATTTCCTAAAGGGACACAGGCAATATATTGTTCACCCAGCCCTTTCAATTGAATTTTTCCTACCGCCTGTTGTTCATCTCTTAACGTCAAAATAAATTTATGCAAATTATTATCTTCAACCTCAGTTTTTTCCTGCCAATGGTGAAAGTAGTCACGCAAACGATCATTTTTTTCATTGTCTTTTACTGGAATTAATAAGTTCCCAGATTGATTTAAAATAAAGCAATCCCCTTTCCCATCAAAAAAACTAAATGAAAAAAACTTTTTCAAATCTTCAATCCCATAAATTGCATATAATACACCAATAATTTTATTATTCTCCGCATAAATTGGGACTGAAAAAACCATACTGTGAAGATCAAGAAAAGGTGTACATGGAACATATGTCACTTTACTCTCCCCTTGTAAGGATTCCTCTAAATATTTCATATTACGAAAATCTACATCAAAGCCATAAATGGCTCTTCCTTGCGTATCTAAAATACCAAAACGAGTAAAGTTATTATTCTGAAATTCCTCTTTAAAAAAATTAATTAAGTTATCTTTCTCTCCTATTTCTTCTCTACCTATAGCGCTTTTTGTAATCAAATTAGACATCGTATGTAGAAAAGAGAAGGTTGCCTTTATTTTACCTTCTAATAAAATAGAGTTTTGTTTTGTTAATTCGACAAGACCCATTTCCACTTCATAATTAAGCATTGTCGCAACTTTTTCACGAAAAGATAGTAGTAAAAATAAGGGAAGGAACATCGCTATAAATAGAAAGACAATAATTTTTTTGTATTTCAAACTATTTTTCCAATTCATAGAATCCCCTTCTCTCCTCTCAACTTAACATATTTTGTTATAAATATACATTTATTAAAATAAAGTGTAATATAATTTATTATACTGCAATATCAAGAATAATTAAATATTTTAATATTTACCTGCTCTTGCTATGTTTTTAGAAAAAAAGTCGATAGAGTTTGTGCTTATCCTTGCACAAACCCTATCGACTTTTTCTTTATTAAATTTTAGTAACAAATTCTTCTATTAAATAAAACTTTGATCACTTTAGCCAAATAAGAAATAGGAAAATACAATAATACCAAGTACAATTCTATAATAGCCGAAAGCCTTAAAATCACTTGTCTTAATATAAGCAATTAAAAATTTAATCGTTAGAACGGATACCACAAACGCCGTAACTAAGCCAACAATTAAAATCTGAATTTCCTCCGCTGTATAGTTTAAACCAAACTTATACATCTTGAGCAAACTCGCCCCGAACATAACAGGAACTGCTAAGAAAAAAGAAAACTCAGCTGCGACTTCACGTGAACAGCCAATGAGCATCGCGCCCAAAATCGTCGCTCCGGAACGCGATGTCCCGGGAATAAGCGCTAACACTTGAAAACAACCAATCCCTATCGCTTTTAGAAAGCTTAACTGTTCTAAAGTCTGTACCTGTGGACGAACTTTTTTATTTCTATTTTCCAGTATAATAAATAAAATTCCATATAAAATCAACGTCACAGCTACGGTCTGATAATTGTAAAACAAAGCATCAAGCAAATCATCAAACGGTAGCCCAATAACTGCTGCTGGAAGTACTGCAATGATTACTTTCATCCATAACAAAATAGAATCTTGATCAATTTTCAGTCCACGCTTTACCGTAATTGGACAAAGTTTATTCCAATAGAGCATCACAACTGCCAAAATAGCACCAAGCTGAATCACCACCAGAAACATTTCTTTAAATGCAGGTGTAATATTGAGCTTAATAAACTCATCAACGAGAATCATATGACCAGTACTACTTACTGGCAACCATTCCGTAATTCCTTCCACTATACCAAGGAAAATTACTTTTAACATTTCAAGCACGAAAAATTCACTCCCTAAATTCAAATGACACATAAAGAGATTTTACTCTATATCCCTTTAATTTGCAATATTTATCCATAAATAAATTATTTTTCATCTGTAATATTTTTCGGCTCACACTCAACGATACTGCCATCTGTTTCATAGTAAACAACTTTGCTGAGCATTGCATTGCGAATCATCCGACGACAAAGCAGGCATGGCTTGCCTGATGCTAAACTACCATCCGCATTTACACCGGCAATATAAATCGTTGCACCTTTCATTTTCTCTGGATCCGCATTGATAATCGCATTTTGTTCTGCATGTACCGCTTCACAAAGTTCATACCGTTCACCTTTTGGTACGTTATGCAGATTTCTTTGGCACATCTTAGCATCAACACAGTTTACAGCACCACGCGGTGCCCCATTGTATCCGGTACTGATAATAATATTATCTTTTACAATGACTGCACCATACAATCGACGCAAGCAAGTTGCCCTCGTTCCTACAGCCTTTGCAATATTTAAAAAATATTCATCCCAAGATGGACGCATATCCTATTCCTCCATTTATAACAAAAGAGTAAATATAAAAATATTCTACTTCTCTTTATATTTTACCAATCAAACAGAATCCCATCATATACTAAAGAGAGTTTCATCAAATGAAACTCTCTTTATAAAAAACTACAGAATCTACAATAAGAAGGCTCGCCAGTTGGCAAGAAGTACGTAGATGCTAGGCGCACCACAGCGGCGTGAGGAAGTCGTACTAGTGTACGTCGACCGAACCCGCGAGGAGCAACGACGCAGATGCGTGCTTATTGCCAGCCCGCTAGCCTTCGCCCTAGTATCCAAGAAAATTATTTAGTGCCGAAAATTCTATCGCCCGCATCACCTAAACCCGGAACTATGTATCCATGATCATTTAAACATTCATCTACACTAGCTACATAAATCTCTACATCTGGGTGAGCTTCATTCACTACTTTAACACCTTCTGGAGCTGCAACTAGGCACATTAAAATAATGGACTTCGCACCTTTTTCTTTTAATAAATCAATTGCTGCTGCTGCTGAACCGCCCGTTGCAAGCATTGGATCTACTACAACTAAAGTACGTTCGCCGACGTCACTAGGCAATTTGCAATAATATTCTACTGGTTTTAATGTCTCTGGATCACGATATAACCCTACATGACCAACGCGAGCAGCAGGAATTAAATTTACAACACCATTTAACATGCCAAGACCAGCACGTAAAATTGGTACAACTGCAATTTTCTTGCCAGTTAACACTTTACTTTTACACACAGTAACTGGAGTTTTTACATCCACTTCAGTTAAAGGCATATTCCTTGTAATTTCATATGCCATAAGCATAGAAATTTCCTCTAGTAATTGACGAAAATCTTTTGTTCCCGTTTCTTCATCACGCATAAGCGTTAACTTGTGTTGAATTAACGGATGTGCTATTACATTTACTTTTAAATCTGACATCAACTATTTCCCCCTAATATAATGGATACTTTGTACAAAGTTTTGCTACAAGCTCTCTTGCCTGAGCATGTACTTTTTCATCTTCCGGATGGTCAAGTACCATTGCAATGATGCTTGCAACTTGTTTCATATCTTCTTCTTTAAAACCACGAGTCGTAAGTGCAGGCGAGCCAAGACGTATACCACTTGTTACAAATGGACTCAATGGCTCAAATGGAATTGTATTTTTATTTGCTGTAATTCCAATATCATCTAATAATTTTTCAGCAACTTTACCTGTTAAATTTTTGCTGCGCAAATCGACAAGCATTAGATGATTATCTGTACCACCAGATACGATATCAAAACCTTTTTCAATTAAGGTTTGAGCTAAAACTTTCGCATTCTTAACAATTTGTTCTTGATAAGCTTTAAATTCAGGGCTTAATGCTTCTTTAAAAGCAACTGCTTTTGCTGCAATTACATGCATTAATGGACCACCTTGAATTCCTGGGAAAATCGCTTTATTGAATTGTTTCCCAAATTCAGCATCTCTTGTTAAAATGAGACCGCCACGAGGGCCACGTAAAGTTTTATGCGTAGTCGTTGTTACTACATCAGCATAAGGTACTGGACTTGGATGAAGTCCGGCTGCAACTAAACCTGCAATATGCGCCATATCTACCATGAGATATGCACCAACTTTTTTCGCAATTTCACTTGTTCTTGCAAAATCAATTGTTCTTGCATAGGCGCTTGCGCCGACAACGATTAGTTTAGGTTTGCATTCTTCAGCTTGTTTTTCTAAAGCATCATAGTCAATTTTTTGCGTATCTTCGCCAACACCGTAAGGAACGATATTGAAATATTTACCTGACATATTTACAGGGCTTCCATGTGTTAAATGCCCGCCATCAGTAAGGTTCATTCCCATTACTGTATCACCGGGCTGTAACAAGGCAAAGAATACCGCCATATTTGCTTGCGCACCTGAATGAGGTTGAACGTTTGCATAGCCTGCACCAAATAATTCTTTTGCACGGGCAATCGCAAGTTCTTCAACAACATCTACACATTCACAACCGCCATAATAACGTTTTCCTGGGTAACCTTCCGCATATTTATTCGTCAATACAGAGCCTTGAGCTTCCATTACTGCTTTACTTACAATATTTTCTGAAGCAATTAATTCCAACTTATTGCGTTGACGATTTAATTCATTATCAATCGCTTGGGATATTTCCGGATCTACCGTTGCAAGAGTATCTAGAATAGACATTTTCAAATTCCCCCATAAATAAAATTTTTAATAATCATCTATCATCAAACTTTTTATATACAGCACGATTGCCACCAATAAATTTGGGTCGCGTTCGTGCCGCGATAAGTATAGCTTGTCCAATTTGCCTCATTTGTAAGCGAACCGGAACTGCCACGTGTTTCAAATGCATCCCAATTAAAGTCGCACCAATGTCAAGTCCCGCGTGAGCTGAGATTGTCTCTACAACAACAGGATCATGAAACTCCTCCATTGCCCTCTGTCCCAGTGACCCACCCGCATGAGCAACAGGAACTACACTGACAATTTCCAACTGATATTTTTCAGCCACTTCATTTTCTACAACAAGTGCACGATTCAAATGTTCACAACATTGTATCGCTAAATAAATTCCATAAGCATCGCAAATTTTTCTAAAGGTTTTCATTAAAACTGTTGCAACTTCTTTAGATCCAGCCGTACCAATGATTGATCCAATAACCTCACTGGTGCTGCATCCAATTACAAGAATTTGTCCACGTTTCAAACCTGCAATTGAAATTAATTCTTCCAATGCAGATTTAGCTTGCAGCCTAATTTCTTCTAGCTCCATTTTTAAGACTCCTTTTACACATAAGCTATTTTTCTTCTGCAAAAGTACAAATCTTATCCCATAATCTCTCAATCAACTGCGAAATCTGCTGCGCACATTCTTGGTAAATCATTTCATCTGCACCAAATGGATCGGCAATATCTATCTGGCTATCTGCATATTCAGCTAAAGAATAAATTTTTCCCTCAATCGATGGTACAGCTTGCAAAATCCCCAGCTTATGCTGCTTTGTCATCGTTAAAATTAAATCCGCTTCTTCCAATATTGGCAACGTCAATTGTGTTGCTACGTGATGATCTAGAGATAACCCTTTTGATAGCATCGCTTTTCTTGCCCCACTTGTAGCAACAGATCCTACCGAGACTGCTAATCCCGCTGATTTAACAATAATTTTCTCATCTAAATGCTGATTGCTTACTTTCTCTCTAAGCAAAGTTTCCGCCATCGGACTACGGCAAGTGTTTCCCGTACACACAAATAAAACTTTTACCATACCAAGTAAACTCCTTTTGCACCTAAAACTTATCTCTGACTATTTTAGCATATCAGCACGGATAAAAAAACATTTTATCCTAACAAATTCCACAAAATCTGTCCACCCAACAAAATAAGCGCAAATCCGCCAATCCGTTCTGCATATTCACCTAAAAATCGCCCTGCCTGTCGCCCTATATTGAGTCCAATAAGAGAAATAATAAAAATTACACTACCTAAAATTATATTTAACTTAATTAAATTGACATCTATCATTCCTATCCCAAAGCCTATAGCTAAAGCATCTATACTTACACTAAAGGCCAAGACTATTAGGGTCATTCCCGTTAATGGATTATTACATTGCACATGCCCAATATTCTGAGTGACTAAACTTTCCCGAATCATTTTCACACCTAATCCGGCTAAAACAACACCTGTAATCGCACCAGCCCAATCTCCTAACATCAATACGGATAAGCCACTTTCTGTCCCAAATCTATCAATTAATTTTCCTAAAAAACCCCCAATGTAGCAGCCAGATAGCAACATAATGATATGAAAGGTTGCAAAGACTATACTTGCTTTTATTATGACACGTTTTTTTAGTCTATTCATCCCTATTGGAATTGCTATAGAAAATAAATCCATCCCCAAAGCCACACTCATAATAAACAATTCAAGATCAGTCAATCATTATTCCCTCCGTTTACATACGAATAATCTCCTTATTTATATGAAACAGAATGGGAACTTATACACTATAGCGTAATAATTCTATACCCACTCGCTTTATACATACGATTCATAATTGCTAAACCAATCCCCATTTTATCTATTCCTTCAGCATAAATTACATCAACTTTATGGTCATCAAAAAATCGCAAAGCCCGATAAAGATTTCCTGCAATCGCTTTCATATCCCCACGGTTTCCATAAGAATACGTTAGCACATCATTAGAAATCCCTGCAATAAGCTCATCACTAGCAATTATCCCAAGCCGTTTTTTCTCGTCAACCGCTTTTCTAATGTAGTTTTTCATCTCATCTTCAATCTTATTCGGTGCGCCCTCTAGAATAAACATCGGTGCGCTTGGCGCATAATGATTTTGCTCGATGATGTCCTCTTTCATTTGTACCGATCCTGCACCGACTACTTGACGCAACATTTCTAGCGTAATCACTCCAGGACGTAAAACAGTCAGTACCTCTTGTGTGCAGTCAATAATCGTCGAATCAATTCCAACCGCACAATCCCCTCCATCGACAACTGCACTAATTTTCCCCTGTAAATCATCGAAAACTGCCACAGCCGAAGTCGGACTCGGTCGCCCCGATGTATTTGCGCTTGGCGCAGCAATCGGGATATCCGCAAGGCGAATAATTTTCCGCGCAATTTCATGGTCAGGAATACGAACTCCAACGGTATCCTTTCCATTCGTTACAATATTAGGCACAATGTTCTTACGTTTCAAGACAAAAGTAATCGGCCCTGGAGAAAAAGCCTTAATTAATTTTTTTGCCTTATCGCTCACATCAGTGACTACCTTTTCTATTTGACTTACATCTGCCAAAAGCAGCGATAGTGGATTGCTCAACGCCCGCCCCTTTGCGCAATAAACATGTGCCACAGCTTCAGAATCAAATCCATTTGCCCCTAAACCATATACAGTTTCCGTTGGAAAGGCTACCAATTTCCCACTTTTTAACAAACTAGCTGCAAGCTTAAGCCCCTCCTCATCACCTGATGAAATCAATTTTGTTTTCATAACAAACTTACTCCTGCTTTTTCATTATGACAACACGGTCAATATTGCCATAATCTTTTATTATTTCAAAATGATTAAACGCACCGGTTTGTCTGCCTATATCAGCAACATCCTCCGCCTGATAAATGCCGACTTCAAAGGCCATAAATCCATTTGGTTTCAAAAATTTTATTCCCTCTTGAATAAGGCGGCGATAAAAATCTAATCCATCCTTTCCACCAGCTAAAGCACCATATGGTTCACGCTTTACTTCTGGCTCTAACCCAGCGATATCCTTATCAGGAATATAAGGAGGATTTGAAATAATTGCATCAAATTGTCCAGCTGATAAACTATCGTAAACATCACTTTTTACAAACTCAAGGCGCATATCTACGCCATGCCTGATTGCATTTGATTTTGCTACCGCTAATGCTTCCGAAGAAATATCAACAGCAACTCCACTAACATTTAAGCAGTTCGCTAAAATAGATACCGCAATTGCGCCACTTCCTGTTCCGATATCAGCAATATGTACATTTCCCAGTTTTTTCAAACGTTCAATCACATTTTCCACTAAAATTTCAGTATCAGGACGAGGGATTAAAACGGCTGGAGACACGGAAAAATCCATACCCATAAATTCTTTTTCCCCTAGAATATAAGCAACAGGGATTCTTTTTACCCTCTGCTTTATCATTTCACGAAACCTACCTAGTTCCATTTGTTGCAACGGCTGATCAAAATGTACATATAAATAAATTCGTTCCTTGCCTAAAACACGCGAAAGCAGTACTTCCGCGTCAAGGCGTGATGATTCGACGCCTTTGTCATTGAAGTACTGCTCTGTCCACTTTAAAATACTGCCAATTGTCCATATTTCACTTTGCTTCGTCATCTTAATTAACCTGCTTCAACTTTTCACTCTGATCGGCTGTAATCAGAGCGTTGATTAATTCTTCTAATTCACCATTCAAGATAAAATCTAATTTATGAAGGGTAAGTCCAATACGATGGTCAGTTACGCGCCCTTGTGGGAAGTTATACGTACGAATACGTTCACTGCGATCGCCTGTCCCTACTTGACTCTTACGATTTTGGGCAAGTTCACTGCGTTGTTCTTCTTCGGCAAGTTCCAATACTTTCGCTCTTAACACACGCATAGCCTTATCCTTATTTTTAAGCTGCGATTTCTCATCTTGACATTGTACAACGATTCCCGTCGGCAAATGCGTAATCCTCACTGCCGATTCCGTTCGATTGACATGCTGACCACCTGCACCACTCGCGCAATACGTATCAATTCTAAGCTCATTTTGCTTAATATCTACATCAACTTCTTCCGCTTCTGGCAATACAGCAACGGTAACTGTCGAAGTGTGAATACGTCCGCTCGATTCAGTTGTTGGCACACGCTGTACTCGATGCACACCACTTTCATATTTAAATTTGCTATAAGCACCATATCCTGCAATAGCAAAAGATACTTCTTTGAACCCACCGAGTTCTGTAGCATTCGCATCGAGAACTTCTACACGCCAACCTTGAATTTCTGCATAACGAGTATACATTCTAAATAGATTTCCGGCAAATAGCGCCGCTTCATCCCCGCCAGCACCGCCGCGAATTTCAACGATAACGTTTTTATCGTCATTCGGATCTTTTGGTAAAAGCAAAATTGGCAATTCCGCTTCTAATTTTTCTTGACGATCTTTTAGCTCCGATAATTCCGCTTCTACCATTTTGCGAAAATCATCATCCAATTGTTCATTAAACATTTCTTTTGCATCGTCAATTCCTTGACAGACTTCTTTATATTCACGAAATTTTTCTACAATAGTTCCAAGGCTTGCATGCTCTTGGCTGTACTTTTGCCATTTCGGCATATCCGCAATAATTGACGGATCACTAATCATAGATTCTAATTGTAAATATTTATCTTCAACTGCCTGTAATTTATCAAGCACATTATCACCTCATACATCAGTATCTTAATTTACTGGTGCTGGCTTTACTGCTTCCAAAGCTTGTATCGCCACTTCCACTTGTTCATCATCCGGCTGATTCGTCGTAATTTTCTGCAACCACAGTCCAGGTAAAATTGCCAGACGAATAAAAGTATTGCTGCTATGTCCTGCAATTTTAATAATTTCATAAGACACGCCAGCAACAACTGGTAGTAAAATAACCCGTGATAGAATTCTCAACCACAAATCAGGCCATCCCAAAAACGCAAACATAATAATGCTCACAATCATAACAATCAATAAAAATGC
Organism: Anaerosinus sp.; assembly: GCF_965318445.1. NCBI lineage: Bacteria > Bacillati > Bacillota > Negativicutes > Selenomonadales > Sporomusaceae > Anaerosinus > Anaerosinus sp. Next base: position 353,239 of record NZ_CBDNNH010000018.1, read on the forward strand.
AGTTCCACAGCGTGGATGTAAAGTGCTGTGTTTTTGCACATTTTCTACAGTAAGTTTTTCACCTGCTTCATAGGCATGAATCGTTTTATGTTCAGCACCATGATATTGAAAGACTCTCTGAATATCTTTCAGCCGCGAAATCCCGTAAATATAAGCTAAAAATATTAGCATTCTCAGCCCGCCTTCGGCAAGGTTAAGCCACATCGGATCAGTAATAGACGAGTGAATATATTTCGCCGCCGCCGTAGGAATGATGACAAATAAAACTATCGCCAATCCTAGGGAGAAGACCATCGTCATCAAAATCTCACGATCGGTCAATTCTTCGCCTTCTTCCCCTGCCATTTTTGCAGAATAAGACAGCGACTTTAATCCTAGAATAAGCGATTCACCTAATGCTACAACCCCACGAAGCATTGGTTTCTTTAAAATAGGATACCTTTGGGTTATAGACGAAACCTTTTCAGTTTTTACACTTATTTTTCCTGATGGCTCGCGAACAGCTGTAGCCACGTATTCAGGGCCACGCATCATGACCCCCTCGATTACGGCCTGCCCACCGACAGTTGGTTTTGCAGTCATGGCACTCCCCCCTTTAGCAATTATATCCAATTACAAATGAAGCAGAGCATCACTGCTCTGCTTGTCATTCATCTTATTTCGCATAACGTTTATTGAATTTTTCAATACGTCCGCCAGCAGTGATATCACGTTGACGACCAGTAAAGAAAGGATGACATTTGGAGCATACATCTACACGAAGTTCTTCTTTAACGGAACCTGTTGTAAAAGTATTACCACATCCACAAATAACTTTTGCTTCTTTGAATTCTGGATGAATTCCTTGTTGCATTGTCTTGCACCTCACTTTGTCCCATGGAAAATACATGGATAAATATTTTAAATGCACCAGCATCAGATAAGCCTTCACTTTCTCAGAAACGAGATAAGCATAGCTATTCTTGACAGATTCGAAACTGCAATTAAACACACTTATGTTTATTACCAGACAATTATAGCATACAGGTCAACCAAGCGCAAGATGAATTTCAGCATTTCTCTTGGTAAAAACTATTCACTATCAACGATGACTGCATTCATTTCTTTCATCAAATCAGCAATCGCATAATCGGCTACATTCAACAACCGTACTACCGGCCGCATTGGAAATCCTTCGTTTTGTTTCTCAACAATCCCAGCTCGTCCATCATTTAAAGTTACCATACTTCCCACCGGATAAGTTGCAATATGTTTCAAAAATAATTCAATAATTTCTGCATCAAACTTAATTCCGGCATTTAGCGATAAATATTCCATCGCCAAATAAGATGGCATTTTCTTTCCTGGTTCAATTTCATTGCTCGTAAGCTCATCATATGCATCACATACAGCAACAATCCTAGCCATTTCATGCAAATCGTTTCCTTTTAGTCCACGTGGATACCCTGTTCCGTCAAGACATTCATGATGCCCCCAAATAATCAACTTAGAAAAAGCATCTACATCCCATGAATTTTTTACTGTTTCATACCCAAGCTTCGGATGAGAGCGATAGATTTTTTTCTCCTCCGATGTCATTTTTTCTTCTGGTTTTCTCACAATATCCTCCGGTAATAGCGCTAGCCCAATATCGTGTAAAATTGCTCCAGTTCCAAGATACATCAGCTGTTTTTCACTGTATCCCTTAGCATGTCCAATGATTAAAGCAAGTACAGAAACATTCACTGCATGTCCATAAAGATAATCGTCTGTGTTTTTCAGATCTGTCAAATTCACAATAACAGTTTTATTCGTTAAAATATCATCAATAATGGATGTTACAACCTCTTGGATTTCATTCATATGTATTCGCTGTTTATTCAACAGTTTTTTTAACATTTGGCCAACAACACGTCGCCCCTCATTACGTGTTTCCTGTTTTACCACATCGTCAATTTCAATGCCTCGAGATTCATCATCCTCAACATAGAGATAAAAAATACCCATCTGTTTAAACTTTTCTTTGTACCTTACAAGATTTGTTGCTCCCTCATTCAATAAAACAATACCATATTTTTGAAATAGCGGGCGAGCTAAAACCATATCATCCTTCAGATTTTCTATTCTTATTACTCTCATGACAAAGTCCTCCTTTAACAGTAGATACTTTCTATCTCTCGATTAAAGCATTTTTATCTTATTAAATTGCACCTCGTTAAGCATTCCCTACGCTTTTACATAATGACTAAAACTGCCGATAATAAGTTGAGGGAAACATCGTTTAATCTCTTCAATAAAAAACCTTGTTCCATACATTTTTCCTTGTGGCTTTGGCATAATTTCTAAAAATGCATCAGGGTCAATATTTAAATTTCTAAGCTGGATCATATCAATTTTCGTCTCTGCTAAAAATTTTTTCCATGCAGTTATCTCTTCTTCACGATCATTTAAGCCTGGGAAAAAAAGCATATTCAGCGATACATAAACACCTTTTTCTTTCGCATAGTTAATAGATTCTTTGACGTTATCCAAGGAATAGTTGCCTCTATAGTATGCTTGATAGCTATCTGTTCTTGCACTAATAATACTGACACGCATCGTATCAAGTCCTGCATCGACAATTTTTTTTATCCCTTCCGTATATCCAGCATTTGTATTGATATTGATTTGTCCACGGTCTACCTCGTTGCGGATCAAGCGAATACCTTCTGCAATATTATCAGCCGCAAGGGAAGGTTCACCTTCGCACCCTTGACCAAAACTAATAATCGCTTCTGGTGCATTTGCCAAATGATAAATACCAACTTCAGCAATTTCTTTCGGGGTCGGCTTAAAATCAATACGGTTTTGTGGGGATGGGCAACACTCCGACGGTTGTAAGGAAATGCAACCAAAGCAGTTTGCATTACAAGCTGGCGATACGGGGATTCCTGCTTCCCAGCGACGATAAAACAAATTTTGCGCTGTACAACAATGCCACTGAAGTGAACACTTCCCAACCTGCTCAACAATACGGTTGTTTGGTAAATCCTTTTTCGTACGCGTAACAAGTTTCTTTAAATCATGTGTATTATAATTAAGCGGCTGCCATTTCTCATTCTCATCAGTATAAATCGCAGCTACATAAAGTTCATCTTTATACAATACAACAGCAGTATACCCATAAAGTGGTAAAACGCTGTCCTCATCCTCAGCTTTTGCAAACGCCGGCATAAAAACTCGCGTATATCCTGCCGGTAAAATTGCTGCAACAGCACGACCTGTAATTGGAACAATTTTACCGTTTTGTTCGCCTAAGGCAAGTCTGCCTGGCAAAAACATTAAGTCCGCCCCCTCTGGCAGGGGAATTAAATCCTCTTTTTTCAACACTACATTTTGATCGCCAATCCGTCCGACGCCATGAAACTCGGGATGGTCAAAAATCTCGCCATTTTCATCGGCATATAAAGCTGTTATCATTTCCATCCCCCTATCATTTTTTTGGATTAAACTTATTCATTGCTTTATCGATTCCATCTTGCACGATTGATTCAACTGCTGGTACTAAATCAGTAACGACTTTGGCAATCACGTCTTGTTCTTCTCTTGTGAAATTAGCCAATACATGTGCATTAACAGTCCACCCTGCTTGTGGTCTGCCAATGCCTATGCGAACTCTTGGAAATTCTTCTTTTCCAAGATGAACAAGCATCGACTCTACCCCTCGATGACCGCCCGAACTGCCACGTTTACGCAGGCGAATTTTTCCTACTGGTAAGTCCATATCGTCATAAATCGCAATAACATCATTAAGCTCCGCTTTATACCAGCGAAAAATTTGTCCAACGGCACTGCCGCTTAAATTCATATAAGTCTGCGGTTTTACAAGCAAAATCGTTTCTCCATTCAATTTTACCTCCGCAATCAATGCATCAAATTTATTTTTCCAATTCGTTACCTCATAATGACGTGCCAAGGCATCCACTGTCATAAAGCCGATATTATGTCTTGTATATGCATATTCATCGCCTGGATTTCCAAGTCCTACAATAATCTTCAAAGTTCTTCCACCTCATCACAATAAAAAACATAAGCTGTTACCTATAGCAACAGCTTATTTATCATCAGATATATCTAAATTATATCATTATCCGTATAATATATGAACTATTCGCTATTTTAGCAACATTTTATTAATGGTAAATTTATTATTATCATATCATGACAATTTAATATTGCCAACAAAATGCTTTTAAGGATATTTTGTAATAAATTCTAATAATAAAGCTATCAATTTTTCCTAATCTTAAACGAAAAAAATTTTTATATAAAAAGTGCCATCATAAAGCTATGATGGCACTTAAAAACATCAATAAAGAATTTCAATTTATATAAATACAAATTCAGTTATTATTTTTGAAACAATTTACTGATTGAACCCTTCTCATATACACAAGCAATACCTTCAGCAAAAGCTTCAGCGACTGATAAACATTTAATTTTATCAATTTTCTTCTCTTCAGCTAACGGAATGCTATTTGTAATAATCAATTCTTTAATACAAGAATTTTGAACGCGTTCCGTCGCTGGATCACTCATAATCCCATGTGTACAGCAAGCATATACTTCTTTTGCACCCATTTTTTCTAAAGCGCGAGCACCTTCAACTAATGAACCAGCAGTATCAACAATATCATCAACAATAACTGCTGTTTTGCCTTCAACATTACCAATAATATTCATTACTTCAGCAACGCCAGGCATTGGACGACGTTTTTCAATGATTGCAATTGGTGCGGATAATCTATCTGCTAATTGTCTAGCTCTTGTAACGCCACCTAAGTCAGGCGATACAACAACAACATCTTCTAATTTTTTTTCTGCAATATAACGGGCAAGAATTGGTACTCCTACAAGATGATCTACTGGAATATCAAAAAAGCCTTGAATTTGGCCTGCATGTAAATCCATTGTCATGATTCGGCTTGCACCGGCAGTCGTTAAAAGATTTGCTACTAATTTTGCGGAAATAGGTTCGCGACCACGTGTTTTACGGTCTTGACGCGCGTATGCGTAATAAGGAACAACTGCTGTAATCATTTTTGCCGAAGCACGTTTACAAGCATCGATCATAATCAATAATTCCATCATACTGTCATTTACTGGTTGACAAGTAGGCTGGATAATGAATACATCTTTACCGCGTACACTTTCATCAATCATCACTTGTGTTTCCCCATTATTAAAGTGACCTACATAAGCACTTCCTAACGGTACACCCATATATTCAGCAATTTCTCTAGCTAGTTCCGGATTGGCATTACCTGTAAAAATACGTAGATTTTTGCTATCCGCTATTTTCATTTATAACATCCTCCAAAGTTTATATGTTTAAATTATTTTTTTCGTTTGTCATGCCAACCTTCAATATTCGTTTGGCGCGCTCTTCCTATCCCGAGTGCAGCAGAAGGTACATTTTTCGTTATCGTCGAACCTGCACCAACGTATGCCCCTTTTCCTATCGTAACTGGAGCCACTAAATTCGAATTACAGCCGACAAAAGCATCATCTTCTATCGTTGTACGGGATTTAGTCTTTCCATCATAATTTACCGTAATCGTTCCGCATCCCATATTTACGCCACTGCCTACATCAGAATCACCAATATAGCTTAAATGTGGTAATTTGGAACCACTTCCTATTATCGAATTTTTCACTTCGACAAAGTTTCCGACCTTTACGTTTTCACATAATTTTGTTTTTGGACGCAAATGCACATAAGGGCCAACAATCGCACCTGATCCTACTTCACATTCATGCGCATAAGCAAAATGCATAGTTACACCGTCACCAATTGTCGTATCTGTCAACCTAGTATTTGGCCCAATTTCGCAGTTTTCTCCGATAACCGTATTGCCTTCAAGCCAAGTAAATGGATAAATAATCGTATCTTTACCCACGACTACGTCAGTATCAATAAACGTACTTGATGGATCCATAATCGTAACACCATTTTCCATTAATTCCACAGCTTTGCGCTCGCGTAATATACGTTCCGCATTTGCAAGCTGTACCCTTGAATTGATACCAAGCGTTTGCTCATAATCATCAGCCGTAACTGCCCATACTTTTTCTTTCTGGTCGTTTAAAATAGAAAATACATCTGTCAGGTAATATTCGCCTTGTGCATTGTTGCAATTTAATTTCGCTAACGCACCGAATAAAGCTTCTCTATCAAAGCAGTAAATTCCTGAATTCACTTCATCCACTAACAACTCTTCAAAATTTGCATCTTTTTGTTCAACAATTTTGCTAACAGAACCATCCGCTAAGCGTATAACGCGACCATATCCAGTCGCATCTGGCATTTTCGCAGTTAATACTGTGGCCTTTGCTCCAGCTTTTTGATGCTCTTCATATAGTCTTTTAAGTAAACTACCTTTAAGTAATGGCGTATCTCCACAAAGTACCATTACTGTCCCATCAAAGTCTTTTAATACTTCCTGCGCCTGCATTACTGCATGGCCAGTACCTAATTGCTCAGCTTGTTCTACAAATTCTGCTTGATTGCCAATTGTAGATTTTACTACATCACCACCAAAACCAACAACAACAATATTACGTGTCGCTCCCGCTTGGTTTGCCGCATCTAAAACTTTTTCGAGCATTGCTTTGCCGCCAACTTTGTGTAAGACCTTTGGCAATTTGGATTTCATCCGTGTTCCTTTGCCTGCTGCCAAAACAACAGTTAACAGACCTGCCATAGTATCCCTCCAAATCTAAACTTTCCGTATACCGACTAAAAATAATTAAAGACTCTATGTTAGGCAAAAACATCCCAAAGCACTAGAGTCATCCGTTCACCAACTCTACCTTTCGACATATTCTTCCGTTTTCCTGCTCTATCTGAGCAAAACATAAAGCCCCATCCAAATTATCACGAAGTACAATGTATACAAAATATTTCCCTTTCTTATTGTAGAAAGCATCGACATTCTTTGCAATACTTTCTATGAAAAATTTGTCTTTTTCGTCAAAAAAGTAAAAAAGTACTGCAGATGCAGCACTCTATCAATTTTTCATAAGTGACTGAAAATATTCATTTGCTACTTGTAAATCAGTTGTCTTGTCAACATCCATACCAATTTCTGCATAATTAGAGTGGATGACTGCTCCGTCAATTCCTGTAAGCTCTAAAAAATGCTGTTCAATTTTTGTCAGAGTCAATTTGCCGATAATAAATTTAAGCAAAAATATTACACCAAATTTTTTCGCTAATCGCCATGGCTTCTTTCGATCCTCTACCATTTTATTGGCAAGATCTATGCATTTATCAATAACTTTAGGATTTACTAAAAATATATTTCCTCCAGTAAAAGTTCCATCTATAATTTTGACAAATGTGCGTTGACATCTTGGAAATTTAGCTTTACAACATGATTTTTCGATAATTGGATAATAAAAGTCACGATTCATGGATTCACATTGCATTAAAAAATCATCAATCGCTTCTGCTGTTAAAAAAGGAATATCCGTTGTAACAATCAGCACTTTGCGATTACCACTTAATGATGCAATGCCATTTCGTACACTCTCCATAATCGTGCAACCATTCGAAACAAAATTAACTTTACCAGACAATTGCGTTTTTGACAAGACCTCAACTGCCCCAACAACAAAAATCTCGTCAATTTTTTCACTTTTTTTCAAAGCATCGACAACAAAATAAAGCATAGGGCGACCACCTATGTTTAGTAAAGCCTCATATTCACCGTTTCCGATTCCTGCGCCTTTACTCTTTCCGCCTGCTAAAACAATAGCATCGTACATAGTAAACCTCCTATGCTTATCTACCTATGTATAAAATTCTTATGAATCCTATTTTACTTATTTACAATTTCCTCTTTATTTATACCTTCCATATTTTGCAGTAAAATATGTTCAGAATTTTCCATATGTTCTACAGCCAATCTTTGGGCAAGCTCTACATTTCCCTGCGCGATTGCTTCCACTAAACGGCTATGCTCTTCCAATGTTTTCTTTAAACGGCCTGGATATGACATCGATGCTGAGCGGAACCTTGTCAATTGTTCACGTAAATTAAAAATAATCCCGACCAAGCGTGTATTGCGACTCGCCTGATATAACAAATCATGAAATTCAGTATCAGCAGCAACAATTTTTTCAATATCATCTTGTTCAATATATTCGCTAATCATTACCAATAAACGTTCTAATTTTTCCAATTCTTCAGCAGTAATTCGTTCAGCTGCAAGTCCACTTGCCAAGGCATCCAGTGTAGTTCTGATTTCAAAAACCTCATTAATGTCACGAATAGAAAGATTTGCTACATATGTGCCACGTCTCGGCAACATAATTACATAACCTTCCAGCTCCAATTTTCTAATCGCTTCACGCACTGGCGTGCGGCTTACACCGAGCTCATCGGCAAGTTGAATCTCCATTAATCGTTCTCCAGGCTTCAGCACCCCGCCCCGTATTGCTTCCCTTAAAGTTTCACAGACCACTTCACGAAGTGGTTGATAGCTATCTAATTTTATTGGTGCCAATTTTCGTTGCATTTTCTCTTCCCTCAATTCTCCGAAACAGTTTTTGTTAAAATCACCTGTACATTGTCTATATCCGATAATTTTTCTACTATGTATTCAGCTTTTTCTTCATCATCCACCAATCCAAATACAGTTGGGCCACTACCACTCATCAAGCTTGCTAATGCACCATGTTTGCACATTAAACGTTTTAAATGAGCAATTTCATTATGGGCAGGAATCGTTACACTTTCTAATACGTTACAAAGATGCTTACAAATCCCTTCTAAATCACCATTTTTAAGCGCTGCAATCACTGCATCTGTATCTGGCCATTCCTCAACATTATCCGCTTTAAAATTCTGATATGCCCATGCCGTAGAAACGCTCGCTTGAGGCTTAGCTAAAATAACAAAGCATTCTGGCATAGTAGGAAGCTTTTCAAGAATTTCACCTCTGCCTTTAGCGAGCATTGTCCCCCCTTGAATACAAAACGGCACATCAGAACCGATTTGCTCCCCTAGCGCACAAAGATCCGGTGCTTTTAATCCCAAATTCCACATTTCATTTAATGCAACAAGTACTGCGGCGGCATCAGTACTTCCACCAGCGAGTCCCGCTGCAATTGGAATCCGTTTAGTTAAATCAATATATAGCCCTTTATCTAGCTTAAAGGTTTCCATCACAAGCGCTGCTGCTTTATATGCTAAGTTACGCTCTGCGCTCGGTAGTCCAGGAATATTGCTAATCACTTGAATACCGGCTTCTTTTTCTTGCTCACGAAAAGTTAAAACATCCGATAATTCTACCGACTGCATAATCATCATCACATCATGATAATTATCCTGCCTTTTTCCTAAAATATCAAGACTTAAATTAATCTTCGCTCGTGCGTCGATTCTTATCATTCCCCATCACCCATCTACTTTTTTTAAATCTTTTACCTCATCTTGCGTCAAAACTTTATCAATGTCTAATAAAGTAATCAGCCTTAAATTATATTTGCAAATCCCAGTAATATATGTCGTGTCTAATCTAGCTGCTGCCGGCGGCAAGTCTATATCATCCATTGGAGCACGAATCACCTCATCTACGCAATCAACAATGATACCAGCCATCTGCTGATTTATATCCACGATGATAATTCGGCTTTCATCAGTAGCCGGTTGAATTGATAAGTTAAAGCGAGGTCGTAAGTCAACGATGGGAATAATCTCCCCCCGCAAATTTATAATTCCTTCCATAAATAGCGGGGCATTGGGCATTTTTGTTATTGGAAGTAACTTAATTATACTTTTAACCTTTGTAATCGGCAATGCATACTCTTCTTTAGCAAAACGAAATACGGTAACTTGTAATTCTGTGCTCATTTTATGGCCTCCACTTCTATGTAATATAAAAGGAATAGAATAAATTAGACTCGATTCAATTCACTTCAACTGAATCTTAGTCATACTTATCCAAGGACTTATCCGATCTTCACTCATGAAAAATGAGAGCTTACGCGCGGATAAATCATCAGATAAAAATATCTATACTTAGCCATTTTATTCTACATAGAAGTTATTTTTGCCTGCATAAACCGATAAAATTTTAAATCGTTTTCCTTTTTACATTATGTTTCTCTTTTTCTATTGCTAAAACTTCATATTTTCCTTCCATTTTTGATTCTTTTTCTTCTTCAAATCGTTTTTTCATTTGCATAACCGTCTTCATCACTACATCGTATAATTCATAGAACACAACGATAAAATCATCTTTTTGCGCATGGTTTAACGCTAATTCTACAGCTTGACGCTCATCTAAAATCACCTTGATTTTTTCTGCTGCAACGCCTGCATTTACTACACCTTTTTTTAAAAGTTCTGCTGTCTCACCACGGTTTCTACCTCTTAAATCACTATCTTCTTTGATATATATTTCATCAAATCCAAGTCCTGCAACTCTACCCAATTCCACAATGCTGCTATCTTGCCGATCGCCAGGAGCCGCAATTACACCGATGATTCTACCTTTGCCCAATTTACGCGCAGTAGCAATCAGTGCTTTATATCCGTCCATATTATGGCCATAATCTACACAGACAGAAAAATCACGAATCTGGATAACCATTAATCTTCCATTGTTTTGCGCAAAGTTTCTTAGCCCTTTTCTAATATATTGATCATTAATTCCATATGCATGAGCTGCCGCTGCTGCAATTAAAGCATTCTGTACATTGTGCAACGCTTTTCCATACATAGTAACGGGGATATCACTAATTGCAACTAATTCTTTCATCTTATCCCCATGTGCTGCATAAATTTTGTCATCTTTGATAAAGACACATTTGCCACCAATCCCTAAATGCCGTTTTATCCATTTATTTTCCGCTTGTATGCTTGTATATACAATAGGGGCACACACCCTAGATGTAAAATACTCGGCAAATGTATCATCCGCATTGATAATTGCTGCACCATTTTTGTCCACCACTTCCAAGATAAGCGATTTAATATATGCTAAATCCTCTAAGCTCTCTATTCCATCCTGCCCCAAATGATCTTCACTAATATTTGTAATAATACCAACATCACAACGATCAAAACCAAGCCCTGCCCGCACTATGCCACCTCTGGCAGTTTCTAATACCGCAGCGGAAACCTTTTTGTTCGCTAAAATCATTTTCGCACTGTCAGGTCCACTACAATCCCCTTTGAACATACATTCATTATTGAAAAAAATCCCCTCTGTATTTGACATACCAACTGCAAACCCCGCCTGTTGATAAATACTACTAAGCATACGCGTAACTGTTGTCTTTCCATTCGTTCCCGTGATTGCAGTAATCGGAATTCTTCCCGTTTGTTCATATGGATAAAGATATTCAATGATTGCACCACCTACATCTTGAGGTTGTCCAGCACTTGGATAATGATGCATACGAATTCCCGGCGCTGCATTCACTTCAATAAACGCACCATTGCCACTTCCTAAAGGCTTTGTAATATCTTTTGCAATAATATCAAATCCTGCAATATCTAATCCGACAATCTGTGCTGCATACTCTGCAAGTTTGGCAGTCTCTTCATGAACTCCCTTCGTAACATCGACAGCAGTTCCTCCTGTACTTAAATTTGCAGTAGCTCGAATTTGAACAACACGCTTTGCTTCTGGAACTAAGTGTGGCGTTAATTTTTGTTTTTCCAATACTGCTAATGCGACCTCATCAATCACAATTTTACTTAATGGTTTATCATGTCCATCACCACGTAATGGATTACTGTTGATAATTCTGACAAGTTCTTCTACCGTATGTTTTCCATCACCAATCACATAAGCAGGAATCCTTTCTGACGCAGCTACCATCTTTCCATCTACAACACAAATACGATATTGCCTGCCTACGATATATTCTTCAATCAATATATATTCATCATAAGCGGCCGCAATACGAAAAGCTTCCCTAATATCTTTTTCATTCTCTACTTCTACTGTAACCCCGCGTCCATGACTTCCAGTAAGAGGTTTAACTACAACTTTTCCTCCAAAATGATGAAATGCTTTCACTGCTTCTTCTTCTTGCTCAACGATTTCATTTCTAGGTACAGGGACATTATGCCTAGAAAGAAGTTGTGTCGTTAAATATTTATTTGATACTAAATCAGCAGCGACAAGACTCGTTTTTTCTGTAACTGTCGACCAGACTTTTTGCCGATGAATCCCTTGCCCTAGCTCTAATAAATCCTCTTCAAAAAACCTTTGAACTGGAATATTTCTTTGCTTTGCTGCCTGATAAATTGTTTGCGCACTAGGTCCTAACTGCACTGCCTGCCAGACCTTTTGCACTTTTAACAATTTCGTTTTCAAATCATACGGTTGTTTGAAAATCACAGCATTTAACAGCTCTTCACTAATCTTCGCACAACGTCTTGCTACGCTTTCATAATAAAACGCCACAATCACGTCATAGATATTATCCTGCTTCGTTACACGCGCCTTACCATAAGAGACATCGTCTCCGCACTCATTTTGCAACTCTAATACAATATGTTCAAAAATATGTGCTAAATAAGTACCTTCATATAAGCGTTTTACAAATCCGCCTTTTTCCCCTAATGCACATTGATGGTCATTTAGATTGGGTAAAAACTCCAATAATCGCTCATTAAAACCATCAATCTGGCAGCTTGATACATCTGTAAATTTACCTAAATCAACTTTACACCATAAAACTGGATGATGGCTAAATACATTAGGCCCTGTTAACGCTTTTATCTCAACGATTTTCACAATAATCCTCCTAAAATTGTTTAAAACATTCTCCAAATTCTTAGGTAGTATGGCAAAACCAATAACGGCAGCCTTATCTATCTTTCTCATAAGGAATTCGGGTACAAAGGTCAAACCCGAATCCATATGGTAATATGTGCAATTTCACATTTGTAATTGCCAATGCTTCAAATCGACTGGATTCTGAAATATTCGAATGAAGAATTGCTCTGCCATCAACAATTGTCACCGTCTGCGATCCAATCACACTGCATTTATTTCCTTTAACTAAAAGTGCAGTATCTTCATCAATACCAATCCCTAAAACATTGGGATTTTGTGCAACGATTGCAAGCAAACGGTTAATTCTTCCCCGCTGAGCAAAATGCTGGTCAATGACTACACACTCCAAAAGCCCCATTCCTTGGGCTAATGAAATCGATGATTTTTTCGGCGTTTCACTCGAATCTCCGCCAACAATCATAATCTGACTCATCACCGATGCCCCAGCACTAGTTCCCGCGATCACAGCCCCCCGTTTAAAGCCAGCAACAATTTCTTGATTTACAGTTGATCCGCCGAGAATGCTCGTTAAACGCAGTTGATCTCCACCTGTGAAAAATATCCCCGTATATTCTGCAAATGAATGTCCGATTTGCTTTTCACTTGCTTGCAAACGATCAGCAATATGAATGATATCCACCTGCTCAGCACCAAGTTGATTAAAAATCGTTTGATATTCACGGCCAACTTCTTCTGGCAGTTCCGTGGCAGTAGTTAAGATAGCGATTCTAGCCTTCCTTTCTCCTGCAAGCTCAACAAACTTTTTTAAAATAGTACAATCGCCAGCTTTGTCTTCATTACCGCCAATAATTAGCAATACTCCTTCATTTTGACTATGCATAATATCCTCCGAATCCATACCTTAGAATAAACAAAGTTGTTTCAGTAAGAAGTTTAACAGCTACTGAAACTGACGAAGAATCCAAAACTTTACACGCTCTTACATCTTCAAAAAACAAAATACTAAAACACATCAAACATTGGATAACCCCGGTTCTATTCATATAATCCAAGAGCTCACGGCATCTCTACTTTATTTTAATAACAAAAAAGTAAAAATACGGTTAACCATTGGATGAAACTTCATCTTCTATAGTATTTTCCAAGAAAGCACGCTTTATATACATTTATTTTCAAAAACACATTCATCTATTTGTTATCATAAGATATATTAAAACCAAAAGGAGCGATTCATATGGCAAAAAAAAAGGTCGCATCAAGAATTGCAAAAAATCCAAAAATTATTATCATAAAAAACGAGCGTACATTGACGCTCTATAGTAATAATTCACAAATTCTTCAATATCCAATTGCAATAGGTAAGCCATCTACACAGACTCCTGTTGGCAACTACCTTATTGCAAATAAAATTACAAATCCCGGCGGAAATTTAGGCACTCGTTGGATGGGGCTAAATTATGATGCCTATGGTATACATGGCACCAATCAACCTTGGTTAATCGGCAAAATGGTTTCTAATGGCTGCATAAGAATGCACAACCATAACGTAGAACAATTATTTGAGTTCATTGAGCTCGGTACTCCCGTGTACATTCGGGATTGATGCAATAATTTTTCCCGTGATGTCTTCAACTATATCTCTGCGGCATTTGATAAAGTGACCAATTGCCGCTTTATCTTTTTCCTGCATCCCCCACTCCTCCGGAATTTTGCAGATAAATTCTTCAATTTCTTCATCTTTTATCGATTTAATTTTGTTCATATATTCTGTAAAATCCTCTTTTTTTAAATCGTGTTTTAATAATGAACCGAACGCCCGCCTCTTATTCAGTTTAAATTGATGGACTAAAGTCGGTAATTTTTCTGTCAACCATCTGCCGCTGCCAAACAAATGTGAATTGTCAATCGCATACATTTGATAGCCAGCTTCTACCTTAGAAATCAAAATATTTTTTCCATTCAATGTTCTATCCTCATTTAGCATAAAATGGTCAAATAAAATCACTCCAGCAAATTCCGGTTTATTGATTACGTATGGCATATGATAATAATGTACATATTTTGTCTTTTTTAAATACCGACTGGCAAAATGAATGCCAGCTTTCATTTTTATATGCAACCGCCGATTTTGCGAAATAAACTCCTCGCTTAACTCTATACAATCACTAAAAGGGAAAGGTAAATTTAACTTCTTCCCCATCCATGCTGCAATATATTCATTTACTAACACTTTCGTTCCCAAGCGATTATTTTTCATTTTTACAACATAAATATATCCATCATCCGCTTTTATTAAACTGGGAGATGTAACACCTACACCAACCCGCCCCATATACATATCTGCTTTTAGCATCTGCATTCCCCCTCAACTGCCTTCCTAACACTATATGAAAAGAAAGAAAAATTCATCACACAAAAACAGCGCCTAAGCTTTATCCAGCCTAGGCGCTGTTTTATCCTTTTATTGTTTTTCAATATACCTCAAAACCATCTTTTTAAATTCAACCGCACTAAATGGCTTTAAAAGACAGTCATCAATCCCTTTACCTTTTTTTACCAACTCATGATCTATAAGCGTTGCCGTCAATGCAACAATTGGATAGCTTCCTTTTAATTTCTCACGAATATACTGGGCAGCATCATATCCATTCATTTTAGGCATATGAATATCCATTAAAATCAAATCATAATAATCCACTTCATGATTTTTACACATTTCAATTGCTTGCTGACCATCTTGCGCCCATTCATATTGAATTCCTAACTCAGCAAGTAACATCCCTGCAATTTCCGCATTAATATCATTATCCTCTACCAATAAGACATGTGCTGGCTTCGGTTCTTTAACTAAAATCTCTGAATGAGTTTCACAATCCAGCTCTTCCTTATTTTGCCTCTTTTCTAATCTAACCGTAAATCTAAAGTCAGAACCACTTCCCAACTCACTTTCCACCCAAATATTCCCATTCATAAGTTTAACAAAACAGTTGCAAATACTAAGACCTAATCCCGTCCCTTCATATACCTTGGTTATTGCTTCTTCTACTTGCTCAAAAGGAAGAAATAACCTGCGCTTATTGTCCTGCGCAATCCCAATTCCCGTATCCTTTACACTAAATAAAAACTCAATATCCGTAGAATTTTCCGATAACTTTTTCACTGAGAGTTCAATGCTTCCTACCTCTGTAAACTTATATGCATTATTTACAATATTCACAATAATCTGCAGTAACCGCTGCTTGTCCCCCAAAACGACCATATCTTCTTCGATATGATTTACAATCTTCCATTCCAAATTTTTCGCATGTATACGAGAAGAAAAGATATCATCTATCATTTGGACCACTTCACGAATGGTAAACTTTTGCTTATGTAATTTTAATTTACCCTCACGTATCTTTGATAGATCTAAGATATCATTGATAATTCCCAGTAATAGCGTCGTGGAGATTTCTATCTTTTGAATATAATTGCTCTGTTCCCTTGTCAATTCCGTTTTCTTTAAGAAATATGTCATTCCTACAATTACATTCATCGGCGTTCGAATTTCATGTGAAAAATTTGCAATAAATTCATCCTTAACTTTCAATTGAGAATTAGACTCTTTTAATCGTTTTTTTGCAATACTCGCAAAATATTTTTCTTCCATATAACGCTTATTAAAAAAATAAAAATAAGTAATCGCAAGTATTACAAACAAAATTAAGGCAAACCCTACAGCAGTTGTCATAAGGAGTACTTTATTTGCCTTTTGCATCACCTTTTCAACTGGCGAAATAATCAAAATACACCACCCATTCGTATTTTTGATTGGTGCAATTCCAGTTATTTTATCTATTTCACTTGCAACATATTCTCCTGAGCCGGCCTTTCCAGAATGAATTAAATCATAAAGCTTTTCATATTGCTCACGATTCGTTTTTTCATATATTTCCGTAAAAAAATTCATATTATTTTTTATTTTTTCACTATCATTAGCAATAATCATTCCATTTTTCTCTAAAATTAAAGTTTCCTTATTTTCTCCATTACAAATATCCATAACTAAATCAATTAATTTTTCCGTTTTATCCGTGCCAAAAACAACGCCTACAAATCTGTCATCTTCATATATTGGCGAAGCAAAAACCACAATATTTTTTTCTTCGCCAAAGTTATCCACAATACTATCAGAAATATTTGATTTACCATCTTTCGCTCTTTGAAAATATACTTGATTTCCAATATAAGACATTTGACCATCATCTAAAACCGCATTTCCATCTTCATCACTAATACCGATGTGAACAAATCCAGCATTACCAAATTCCTGCGTAATCTCAGCAATTTTTTGATTCAAATTCATCTTTGAATCTTTGTTAATCTCTAAATCTGAAATCGATCTTAAAATCTCTAATCGTCCAGTCATTTTATTATCAACTGCAACTGCACTATGCTCTGCTACCTCCGTTAAAGATTCCTCGATTTCATCTAGCAATAAGTTTTGGATACTTTTTATGAAAAATGAGCCCATCAATAGCATTGCAACTAAAATACCACTTATCACAGTAATATATTCTACTCGTCTGCGTTTCGTTACGGCCATCGTATTTCTCCAATACTACAAATTTCTTTTTCTTATTCTACCACGTATATTTCATACTGAAAATAATAAGCAGGTGTTGTAAAATAAAATTTTACAACACCTGCTTCCGATTTATCCAGAGTCTGATGCCCCCTATTTTTCTTACCAAGCCGGCTTTATTTATACATTCACAAACCAGCTCGCAATCCAACCTGTAGTCTCTCCACCATCCATCACAACTTTGTACCATCCAAAAGCCTGTTCTTTTACCTTTAACTCATCGCCTTTATTAAGCTTCTTAATGGATGGATAATTTGTTCCCGGACCCGTGCGTAGATTTACCCGATTTGCGGTAACCGTTCCTTCCATTCCACTTACAGATTGCGATGTTCCTGCTTCCGGCTGAATTGGCTCTACATTTTGTACAAATGGAGGCAATGGAGGCTGCATCTGACAACATTCACTACCCGCACTTTGATTTGCAGTACTGCTCGATTGCGCTAAATCAGCGGCCGACGCCATATTACTCGCACTCATTGAAGCGCTCGTACTCGTCGTTGTGCAATCTTCGTCTAAAGATGATAGCACCTTTACATCCATTTGCGTAACCGTTGTTACTCGCGTCCAGAATTTCAAAACAAGTGTCACATGAACTTTACGCGGTTCACATTCGTTAAAATCATAATCAATATATTCCACATTACAGTCTGCAGTGGCCTGCATTCCCGGCATTGCACCTTCAACATCAATATCACGAGTAAATTTAATATGCTTTTTCTCAAAAGCATGCACTGGTTCGTTTGGGAGATCCGCCACATACATGACTTTCACTTCCAACTCACCTCGTACAATAACTTTATTGCATATTACATCAACACTGCTGATTTTTACGTCTTTTACATACACATCAACAACCTGATGAATATCAGGTTTCTGGCTTGGCACGATCATATCGCCTTCCACTACTTTTTGACGCATTTCTGCTGCAAGCACCTGTTCTACTTCTATTTTTTCCATCCCGCCTTGCTCAACATTCTCACCCGTAGTTTCGCCAGTCTGCGACGTCATTATCCCTACAGCCGTAGCAAAAGTAGCCGTAGTTGTTGACCCTTGCCCCTTCCTAATATTATCGTCCATTTTTCCCCCTCCTTTCTCCATAAGTCAATCTTATCCTTTTGGTCTATTTGGTAATTCTGGTTGCGTTACAGTTCCCGCATTAATTTGAACTTCGCGATCCACAATAACTTTTGCTACCACTTTAAGTACTACCGATACATCAAACTCACGACAAGACATTTCAGTGGATGGACCTGGGAATGGAACTTTCACTTGACAAGGATCCACACATGGTGGTTTTGGTGGTTGGCATGGATTCATTGGCGGACACGGATTCATTGGCGGACACGGATTCATCGGCGGTTTTGGCGGCTTGCACATATGGTCACAAGGTGGTTTTGGTTTATGAGGTGGTTTTAATGGCATGCATAGTGAATCACAGCTATCTTTGCAGCAACTATCTGCACAACTATCGTCACAACCATGATATTTATATTTATACGCACGTGTCATCATTGGCACATCATAATCTACAAATTCTATAACAACATTTGCATCTGCATCCATACCCTTTCTTGCCCCTGGAATATCAAGATCAACTGTCCATTTACAGTGTTTGAGTTCTACTGCATGCACAGGTTTATCTGGCAAGTTAGCAACATAAATTGCCTTTACCTCATACTCCCCTCTTACAATAACCTTATCCGTAATTACATCAACAGCATTTACTTCAACATTCTTTACAAAAACATCAACAATCTGTTCAACTGCCGGCTTTCCTTCTGGCAACCAAATACGAAGATCCATTGCTTTTTGTTTCTCTTTTTCACCAAGTACCTGCCGAACTACAATTGTTTGTGCACCTGCTCTGGTAGCATCTATTAAAGAATCCGGCATATAATGGCGTTTTTTTTCATCGTTCACTCAGCTTCACCCCTTTTAGCTTTTCTATTTATATATATGTGAAAAGCTAAAATTATGTGAAAAAAATGATGTTCGTACAAGAAAATTTTTTCCAATACTTACATCATCTTTTTATTCTCTGACTAGCGGCGTCATCTATCGAAAGAAGCAATTCACACGAAATCAAAGATTTTGCTTCTCTGCTTATAATACCCCCGCCTCTTTAGGCGGCAGTAAAGACCCCGTAATCCTATGGATTACATACCTAATTTCAGTGGAAATCAAAACTGCTAATGAAACAGCCATGTTTATCTCTTCTTATTTATATTCACTCAATAAAAGATTTGTTACATGCAAAGTCAAGTGCATTTTTATTTTCCCTTGCAAAATTTATTGCCTGCTTCGGACATTTTGCTATACAACGTCCGCATTTTAAACAATCTCGATTTCTTAATCCATCGCGATCACCTTTTGCTCGATAAACCTTAATTTCCAATGGGCATTCATTCGTACAAACTTTACACCCTACACACTCATCACTAACAAAAATCTTCTCAAAAGCATTTGACTTTGTTTTCTTTTTCGGCGAAACCCAATAAGACAAAGTTCCCATTGGACAAAAGCTGCACCATGTTCTAGGACGGTAAATGACTCCTAAGAGAATTCCAACAACGGTTGTAACAAAAACAATTCGCCAAAAAACTGCGCCCATTTGAGCTAAATCTCCCCACGCATTATACATTTGAAATCCAAATACCATAAAGATAAAAATTACCATAAAGATGCGAAACCATTGTCTACGAAATATAGCAGGAATCCTCTGGGTACGTGAAAACTTTCCAATCCATTTATCATAAAAGTTTCCCCGCGGGCAATAATGCCCGCACCAATAACGCCCACGCTTAACTGCCATGATAACTGGCCCCACCATACAAACCAACGCTAAGAATCCAATGATTGGATAAAAATATCCAACTACTAAAAATATCAATAAAATTTTATACATACTCACTCATCCTTAAAATAATCTTTTGCATTATCCTATCAAAATCACTGATAGATTACTGTGATTAAATCACTAACCCATGCAATCTTAAATTTAATAGTTATTTTCAACAAAAAAACAACCCTGTTTTTCTTTCATAAAATTGTTTCTAGTTGCCCATGATAGAGTAGATGAATATTGATATAAGCATCTGCCTATTCTTTTGATTAAATAAAACAATTTTACTTATATTCTACAAAAGGGTACTCTATAACTGTAAACAAAACATCTGTAAATTTTACAAGGAAGGAAGTCTTATCATGAAAAAAATACAACATATTCTCGTTCCAATCGATGGCTCCGAACACTCAATAAACGCGATTGAGCAGGCAATCAGCCTAGCTGAAAATCAATCAATCAAACTTTCCTTTTTATATGTTACAAATATTCAAAAGATCTCTGTAGATTCTTATTTACTAGATGAAATTTTAAAATCACATCATCACATGGGAGAAAACATTCTTAAAAATGCCAAAGAAAAAGTTCCTAGCGGAATTGATGCGAAAACATATTTAGAAGAAGGAACTCCATCTACAACAATTGTTAACTTTGCAAAGAAAAACAATGTTGATTTAATTATCATGGGAACGCGCGGATTAGGCAGCGTGCAAAGCGCATTGCTTGGAAGCGTCAGCCATGACGTTATCCATCACGCAACTTGTTCAGTTATGCTCTGTAAATAAGGCTAGTCAATCTAAAAAGGAGATGATTTTATGAAAATCAGTGTAATAGGTGCAGGAAACGTCGGTGCTACTGCTGCAAATGTGATTGCATTAAAAAAGTTTACCGATGAGTTGGTTCTATTAGATATTAAAGAAGGATTTGCCGAAGGTAAAATTATGGATATGATGCAAACTGCACATATGCTTAATATTAATACCAAAATGGTTGGAACTACAGGCGATTACGCCAAAACAGCACATTCCAATATCATCATTATCACTTCTGGATTAGCTAGAAAGCCAGGTATGACACGCGAAGAATTAATTGGTACAAATGCGAAAATCGTAAAAGGTGTTATGGATAAATGTTTAGAATATTCTTCTGATGCAATTTTTATTATCGTTTCAAATCCTGCAGATACTTTAACATATCTAGCACTAAAAGATAGTAAATTACCACACAATCGAGTGATTGGCATGAGCGGTGTGCTAGACAGTAACAGATTCATCTATTTCTTAAGTCAAAAAATCGGCTGTCCACCAACGGATGTAGATGGCATGGTCATAGGCGTTCATGGCGATCTTATGCTCCCTTTAACTCGTCTAGCTTCTTATAAAGGCATTCCTGTTACAGAATTATTAGACAACGCAACCTTAGAAAAAATCATTCACGAAACAAAAGTCGGCGGCGGAACACTAACTAAACTTCTCAGCACTTCTGCATGGTATGCACCCGGTGCAGCTGTCGCAATAATGGCGGAAGCTATTGCCTTAAACACAAGAAAATTATTACCTTGTATTGCTTATTTAGATGGCGAATATGGAGAAAAAGATGTATGTGCTGGTGTTCCTGTTATCTTAGGTGCAAGTGGAGCAGAAAAAATTGTAACTTTATCTTTAACTCTAGAAGAACGTGAAATGTTTGCCAAAAGCGTAGCTGCTGTACGTGAAACAAACGCCAAGCTAAGCAACTCATTATAATAGATATCTCACTTCTACTTAAAATAAAAACGCGACGAATTGTATTAAAAATTACAATTCGTCGCGTTTTGCATTTAAATTCTAATTATTTTCTTATGATAAAATAATTTCACATTTAAAGTTTTATAACACCATAATTACTCCTGAAGAACTGTTTTCTTTCTTTTTGGCTTACTCTGAGGTATTGCAAAACGTTCCGAAAGTGAGAAAATCACTAAAGCCGCCCAAATAAAGCTAAATGCAATCATATGTGTCCAGTTAAAAACCTCTTTAAATAAAAACACTCCGAGGAAAAGTGCAATTGTCGGACCAATATATTGTAAGAAGCCCAGGACATTTAGAGGTAAAAGATTTGCCCCCTGTGAAAAAAGAATTAACGGCGTTGCCGTGACTATCCCAGCACCAATTAAGAATAAAGTAAGTGCCCAATTCATACCACCAAAATGACTTTCACCGCTTAACCAAAGGTAACCTATATAAACTAAAGCTAGGGGCATTACCAATAAGGTTTCCAACGTAATACTCGTAATTGGATCCATCATCATTTTCTTTTTTAATGCCCCATAAATTGCAAAAGACACTGCCAAAATCACAGAAATCCAGGGTACTTGTCCAAACTGCCACGTCATAATCACAATCCCAATAAAAGCTAAAACGATACTAATTTTTTTCCCCAGAATCAGCTTCTCATGAAATATAACCATTCCCAATAAAACACTCATCAAGGGAGTGATATAATAACCTATACTTGTTTCAATAACATGATCGTGATTCACTGCCCAAATATAAGTCAGCCAATTTACACTAATCAGTAAAGAAGCACTTAATAATAACTGCTTCCGCTTTTTATCTTGCCAAATCTCTTTACAATCCATGACAAATTTCTTACCTCTGCGAAAAAGAAAAATAACTGCTAACATAAAAATAAATGACCAACAAATTCGATGCGCCAAAATTTCATAAGCAGAAGCATCCCGCAGTAACTTCCAATATATGGGCAATATTCCCCACATAAAGCACGCTCCAATGGCTGCCGCCATTCCTATTTGTCTATTTTTTTCTTCTTGCACCATTTACATCTCCCAAATATTACTTTATTGTAGACTTTTTATTATACCATAATAGATTAGTAAACGTTATTCATCTTTTCGCAAATTTCTATACAGCCCCCTCTGATATATGACTACACACTCTGCATTTCACTTATGTTATAATTAAGTCACATTTATGTAGGCTATGACTTATTTATAGGAACTTTTTTAGGGGGAACAAAATGAAAAAAATAATGTTTATCTGTCATGGGAATATTTGCCGTTCCCCAATGGCAGAATTCGTAATGAAGGACTTAGTAAAAAAGGCAGGCTGCGAAAGAGATTTTTTTATTGTGTCATCAGCAACTAGCCGAGAAGAAATCGGTAACAATATTCATATTGGCACACAGAAAAAACTTCGCCAAATGCAAATTCATTTTTCATCTAGACAAGCGGTGCAAGTGACAAAAAAAGATTATGCTATATATGATTACCTTATTGTTATGGATCAGCAAAACTTTAAAAATCTTGAACGAATTATCGGAAAGGATGTCCAGAATAAAGTTCATTTATTACTTTCTTTTGCAGGAGAAGAGCGTAGTATCGCTGATCCATGGTACACTGGAAATTTTGACCGTACCTATGAAGATGTTTTATGTGGATGTCAATCTCTACTCAAGCAGCTTCGCCAATTAAAGTAAGCAATTAATCTCAATATAAAAGTTTCACTTACGCTAAAACCTAACCGTTCTTATTTAAAACACAACTGTTTTGAAATTTTACAAGCAAATTATATACAAGATAAAATACGGCTTAAAATAGTTCATTTAACTATTTTAAGCCGTATTTTTAACCGTATGGGGTTTTCGGTAAACCTAGCCTAAATTTTCCTCTCGTTTCAATTCCGCCTACACCTTGCACGCCTGTTACTGAAGCTGTAATTGCATCACAAACATCCACCGTTCGATTAATTGGTGTAAATGCTACTTTCTCAGCAATGAATACTGGATCATATGCATGGATGAAAATACGAATCGGGGATGAAGCAAAATTCGCGCCTGCGGCTAAAATTGCCTCAAAATGCGATTGACACGCGCCAGCAAAAATAACTAAATCATCACGATTTGGTTCTACCATTCGCGCTTGCTTTACCGATTCTACAAAGTATGCTGAATGCCGATAATTTTTAATATCTTTTAAATCCTTTTTCCCTCCACCAATCAAGGCATCATGGCCAGTTAAAACTAAAATATCGGGGCGGTATTGCTCCACCAGTTTAGCAATATGCAATGGTTGCTTTACTTCTTCAATACACTTTCCAACAGCTTCCATATTTAATTGTTTATAAGTTTTTAAACACATCCTTAAGTATTCCTCATCGCCATCGATATGCAATACTCGCCCCGGAATCTCAAAAAAACTTACTTTTTTCTCTGATCCGCGGAAAAGAGAATTTTTTCTTCTCTCGCCTTTTCTTCTATCAAAAGCTCTTTCTAATCCTGATTGCTGAATTTTTTCCATATTTACAACTTCATTACGCAGATTTTCTGCACTAATTTGTTCTAAATCATGAATCGGTGCATCGGCAACCAGACGCATATGCATG
This sequence comes from Anaerosinus sp., assembly GCF_965318445.1. Taxonomy (NCBI): domain Bacteria; kingdom Bacillati; phylum Bacillota; class Negativicutes; order Selenomonadales; family Sporomusaceae; genus Anaerosinus; species Anaerosinus sp. Next base: position 377,869 of record NZ_CBDNNH010000018.1, read on the forward strand.
CCTTTTAGTACACATTTATCTTTATCATTTTCATCACGATTAATATCTATTACTTTAAAAATAATATCTTTATCATGCGATTTTCTAACAACTAAATCCCCCACATTTATTACCGCCACACTCCGCACCCCCTCGTTACTACATTCTATGCAAAGGGCGAATCTTTGGTACTCATCATTTATATTCTTCCATTTGTAGCAACTGAGTTAACGTATCCATATACTGTTACGAGTCAGTTACTGTGATTAACGAGGTGAAATACTATGATTTGTGCCATTGTCCCAGCAAAAAATGAGTCTGGGCGAATTATGACAGTATTGCAAAATCTGGCATTACTGCCGATTGATCATATTATTCTCATTACAAACGGCTGTCGTGATTCTACCGTTTATCAATCTTTACAGCTAAGAATTCCTAAGCTTCAACTTATCTATTTTTATGAACCTCTTGGCATCGATGTTCCACGATCTATTGGTGCTAAAGTCGCTCAATCCTTAGGAAGCGATGTTGTTGTTTTTGTTGATGGTGACATGGTTGGCACGTTTGGGAAAAATTTAATAGAACTAATCGATGCAGTTTTAGTAGATAAAGTGGATATGGCATTAACGAATTGCTATCCATTGCCGCCTAGACATATTGAAAAATGCAATCCCACTTTTAAATGGCGCTCTCTTCTAAATCAGACATTAAATTTAGAAAATAAAATTCAATTATCCAATCCAGCACATGGTCCACATGCCATTTCAAAAAAACTACTAAATACAATATCTCTACAAGAATTTGCAATTCCACCAGTCACTCTATCCTTGGCAAAAATACACAATCTAAAAATAGCCATTGGCACAACAATCCCCCATTATATTCTTGGTTCATCTGTCAAAGGATCCGTCCATGCTAACAAGATTATTGATACAATCGTAGGTGATTGTATCGAAGCAATCACCGTCTACGAAGGAAAACCACGCAACCGCCAATGGCAAAATAAATCCTATGTTGGCTATCATGCTGAGCGCCGTTTTGATATTCTTGATGAATTTTTAACTCCCGTTTAAGTAAAATGACACAGGAGGAACAAACTTGTCCTTCCTGTGTCATTTTACTTTTTCATCAACGATCTTTTTCTATTTTCAAACCACATTCCTGCATAAGCTTTTTTGCTTCTACATATTGAGCAATTCCCATAGCTACTTTTTTTGCATCCTTCATCGCCCTCACTACAGTTGCCGGACCGTGCACTACGTCACCACCAGAAAAAACTCCATGTAGCGTTGTCATTCCATAAGGGCGCGATCTAGTTTTTACAAATCCCCCCTCATCTACTTCAATTCCTTTCGTCGTTGATATAATCCGAGCAGCCGGTCGTTGACCAATCGCAATCACAATCTTATCTGCCTTAATGAAATCATGCACACCCGTACCAGTTAATTTTGCATTTTCATCAAAATGCAAAATTTCACATTGCAATCCACGTACTTTAATTGAACCTAAAAATTTCGTTGGCTGGCGAAGTGATCTAAACTTTACGCCTTCCGCTTTTGCGGCTTCTACTTCTGACTCTAGTGCCGCCACTTTATCTTCTGCTTCACGACAAACTACAGTAACACTCGCAGCACCTTCACGTATTGCACTTCGCCCCGCATCCATCGCAACATTACCGGCTCCAATAATCACAACATCATCACCGGACTTTATCGGAACCTCACTTTGATCTACGCTTCCCTGTGTAGCCAAAGAAACCATTTGCAATAAATAAGTTGCCTCTAAAACGCCTACAAGATTCTTTCCATCAATATCTAACGACTTTGCAACTGAATTTCCCGTCGCAATGAATATTGCATCAAAATTTTGTGCAAAAATATCTTGCAACGTCAAATCTTGCCCGACCATAATATTATTAATAAACTCTACACCTAATCTACGAATTCTTTTTATTTCTCGCCTTACTACTTCCTTTGCCAAGCGGAATTCTGGGATTCCATACATTAAAACCCCACCAGGCTCTTCTTGAGCATCAAAAACTGTAATCTTATAACCTTTTTTCGCCAAATCACCGGCAACAGTAAGCCCAGCTGGTCCAGATCCAATAATCGCAACTTTACCTTTAGTATCTACAGGCTTAGGTGGTGGCGTTAGCTCGAAATCTGCATCCACGTCTGCAATAAAACGTTCCAACTTACCAATCTTAATACCTTCACCTTTTCGATTTAATATGCAAGCACCTTCACATTGCTTTTCGTGTGGACAAACTCTTCCGCACACTGCTGGCAAATTACTTCGCCTCGCGATTACAGCGCTGGCCTCGCCAATATTTCCATTTGCTAACTCCTTAATAAATTCAGGAATTTCATTTTCAATTGGACATCCAGTGCGACAGAGTGGTTTTGCACAGTTTAGACAGCGTTTTGCTTCATGAATTGCTTCTCTTAATGTAAATCCCCTTGGGTCGTGTGTTTCCATAATCTCATCTGAATAAAAATCACTATCCATACGATATTCCCCGCTTCCCAATACTATCATATCCATTGCGATGATTCTTAATCGCCGTTTAAACTATCTTTTTTATTATATCATTCTCTATATAAAAATACATCTTTTCCCAATAAGTTAAAAAATGAACTTATTTATCACTGACTAAACTTTACTTAACGAGATTTATTCTATATGATATAAAAATAAATCGAAAATATAGGAGTTGACCTATTTATGACAAATGAAGAATTTCATGAACTCGTTCATCTCGTAATTGACAGTCCTGCAAATCCACCACATTCACTATTTGACGGCGGAATGGATAACTGGCACGCAAGAGCGAGGCTTGCTCATTTTTTAGCAATGCCCCAATTTGATAAGCAAGCAACAGCGATAGAGCTATTTAAGTCTATTGTCGAAGCGGCAGTAGATGAGGAAAACCGAGAAGCAGTAGAAGAAAAAGCTTTTGCTCTACAACGCTTAAGTTCCTGTTTGCGCGAACAAAAAGATAAGCTGGATGACGCACTCTACTATATCAATATAGCAATTGAATTAGCCGAAAGCACGGATTTCCTTTATAAATACGTTCTGCGTGGTGAACTTTGGGCAGATCGCTGGATTACACTTCACCAAATGCAGCGTACAAATATAGCTTTAGCTGAAGCTGATGAAAAAATTGAAATATATGAATCTATTCCAGTTCATCAAAACAGTTATCTATATCATGCATATCGCTTCAAAGCTCAAATTGCGGCACATAGCTCTACAACTCTAATTATGAAAGACTATATGCATAAAGCCTTATCCTTTATGGAAATAAAAGAAGAATATAAAGAAGCTCTTGAAGTTGCTTTTTCCGCCGATCATGATAATGCACCTTGGATTTTAAGCGAAATTGATAAAGCAACCCCACCACTTGATTCTATTGCTTGGGATATATAAAAAGGACAGCGATCTAAATCGCTGTCCTTTTTATCCTACTTTATTCTTTTGGGAGAACTTCTTTTATCCGTGAAAATACAGATTCTGCATTTTTCCAAAAAACCAGTTCATGATACTCTACCGGAATAATCCGCCAAATCAATGAAATATAAGCCTTCATTGATACTAGCGGCCAATCAGAGCCATAGATAAACTTCTCATAGTTTCCCAAATAAGTCATCCACATCCTCATATGATTGACATAATCTTCATAATGCTGCATAAACCAATTCACATTAAATATACCTTCTGCAAGGCCCGATAAATCTACATAGACATTTTCATTTTTTCGCGCAACTTCTGTTGCATCAGCGATCCACGGATTTCCATAATGCGCCATAACAAAACGAACTCGTGGAAAATTTACTGCTACTTCATCCACAGTAAGCGGATGCGCATATTTAAGCAATGCTTTCGAATTCGCTGTATCGCCTGTATGAATAACAACCGGAACGTCATGGGCCTCTGCCATCTCATAAAACGGATGATAAATTTCATCATTTACATAAAAATGCTGATATCCTGCATATACTTTAAGACCAACTGTAGTTTTCTCATTCAGCATACGCTCAAAAGCATCTAACGTATCATTCAAAGTCTCCTTGCGAATTGCCGCTGTATCTATCCCTAAACATTGTACCAAAAACGGAGGTAACCCTTCCTTTCCAAGCGTGAGCGGTTTACTTATCCCGCCTGCAGGGTCTTTCCCATCGACGCCCATTCCAATCCCCAATACAATATTACTTTGCTGAAAAATCATTTCTAAATGTTCCAATGTAACTATATGTTCAGAATTTTTCGCCGCGTTTACAAAATGCTCACTATTTGAAAAATGGATATGTGAATCAATAATTTTCATTCGTACATTTACCTCCTTGTAAATTAGGTATCAATTCTTTTGCCTCTACTTAAAAAAGGTTTACTCTCTAACCTATTCAAAAGTTCGTCTAACTGTATTTCAACTTATTTTTAACGTTTACCGATTTTCATTACAGTGATTTTCCCATTTATAATCATACCATACAATATACTCGACGGTAAATCTAACATTTCTGAAACTGCATCTACGTTGTATGCTCTTTTTCTCATAGAGGTGCTAGGCTGATTTTTTCGTCTTCTGCTACTATTATGTCTATTGAATGTATATTGAAAAATACCTATACAAAGCAAAAAGGGATTATATGGAACGACGGCGAAACAATGATAATGAAGCATATAGAAACACAGTTTAGCATAGAAAATCATTAAAACCAAAAGAATTTAATAAGGAGATGTTTACAATGAAAAAGTTAAGAGTATGTCATGTTCCACCAACAGCATGTAACCCATTTATTATTGATGTCGCTAATTTGAAAGAAGCAAAAAAAATTATGGATACATTAGCAGAATATGATAAATTTCAATATGAAAACAATTTACCCCAAAATTCCTCCAACACATCCACCTTAGAGGAATACAGTGAATGTGAAAAAAAATGGATTGACTGGTGCGACGAGGAATCAGGTATAGATCACATTGAGGAATATTTTAAATACTTAGAACACAAACATGACTAGGATTATTCCTAGTCTTTTCTTCGCATAAAAATAAGTGTCATAGAATCAACCTAGTTATGATTCTCGACGGTATTATGGGATGATATCTAAAACCATGTCTTCCTCTACATATTATCAATGATAAATAACCATACTTTGTTTAACTCATATTGGATAATAAAAGCAAGGGCTGTTGTAGTCGCGAAAAATATTCGCTACTGCAACAGCCCTATTTTTACCCTTTAATCGCATTTGCAATTGCAGCAAACTCTTCAAGCGACAATGTTTCCCCGCGCCGATTTCCATCAATACCAGCTACCTCTAATGCATTTTTTACTACTTCCACACCAAGGCCCATTGTCTTTAATGCATTATTTAAGGTTTTACGACGTTGTGAAAACCCAGCTTTTACCGTACGAAAAAACATTTTTTCATTGACAACATCTACAGCTGGCTTTTCCCTCACATCACAACAAATGACCACCGAATCCACCGCCGGTGACGGGATAAAAGATTTTGGCGGAACATCCAGAATAATTTTTGGCTCCGTATAATATTGTACAGCAACGGACAATGCGCCATAATCTTTTGTACCAGGCTTTGCCACCATGCGCTCTGCTACTTCCTTTTGTACCATTGTAACTAATTTTTTCACCGGTAAATGTTGCTCTAACAGTGCCATAATAATTGGTGTCGTAATATAATATGGTAGATTAGCTACAACCTTAAAGCTCTCACTTTTAATAATTTCACGAATGTTTACTTTTAGAATATCCCCATGCACAATGCGTACATTCTCATATCCTTCTAACGTCTTTGCCAAAACTTCTGGCAATCGGCTATCTAATTCAACAGCAACCACATTTGCTTTTGCTTCTGCTAATCCTTGCGTAAGCGTTCCAATCCCCGGGCCAACCTCTAAAACTGTTTCCCCCTCTTGAATATCGGCTGCTGCTACAATTCCCTGAACAATCCCTTCATCAATAAGAAAGTTCTGTCCTAATTTTTTACTCATATGAATATCAAATGTTCTTAAAATATGACGGGTTACCTCGCGTTTTGCAATTATCGGCTGAATCATTCAGTCACATTCTCCTCTGCATTTTGTTTTAATATTTGTATTGCTTGTTCAAACTCCATTCTCGTTACTCCATAATGATTTAATCGATTTAAAAATGTTTTAGCGTTGGCAAATCCAATTCCTAAAATTGCGCCAAGATCTGCCCGCCTTATCGATGCGGATGGACTCCCACTCAAGCCATTTAACACTAAATCTTGACTTGTAAAAATCTTTGTCGGTGTCCATTCTAAATACCGCACTTTATCCAAAGCTTTTTTTATTGCTTCCGGTGATGCCTGCTCAATTCCCACATCATCATTTGCTGTCGCATCGCATTTAGGAACAAACGCATGCTTCGCGTTCGGAAAACGTTCACTCAAATACTTGCGAATCCTTTCCCCCGCCCCATCTGGATCCGTAAGGATAATTATTCCACGTTTTTCATAAGCACGGCGAATATCCTCTATCATAGAAGGTTTTAACGTAAAACCGCCTGTAATTAAACAATCTGCCTCAACCGCTCGATTCACCGCAATTACATCTTGTTTACCTTCTACTACAATCACTTCTTTTACCATTTTCATTCCTACTTTATTTTAAATTATTATTTATATTATACCGCGATTTTATGAAATTTACGAATCTTTGCTGCATATAATCAAAATAAAGCAAGGCTGCCCAGAGAAAGTAAACTTTCTTTAAAACACCCTTGCACGTTGGGATGAAAAAAAACTATCGCAAAATAACCTTTCACGATAGTTTCTCTCTTATATTATTAATCTAAAATATAGACTTTCACAGTTCTTCTACCAAACTGCATTGCTTCACCATAGTCCTCTACACAAAGGTCTATAATATTCCCTTGGATTGCTCCACCGGTATCAGCAGCAAGTGCCATTCCATAGCCTGGTATGTAGAGTCTAGTTCCTAATGGAATTACATTTGGATCTACAGCAACAATTCCGCGCCTTGCGGCCATTCCAGTTGCAGTTATCCCAGCTCCATTCCCATCCGTTGGGAGGTAGGCAGTCGCTTCCATGTGCGCTACTTTTCTAAATCTCATTGTACCACGTGATGTATCTATCGTATCACGTGTACCAACCTTTACAATTTCAGATTTAGCAGGCTTTATGATTTTTTCATTCGTCACGGTTTCAGATGCTTGCTGACCATCGTGATACTCAATCTTCACAGTCACAAGTTTTTCACCGTTTTCACCTTCAGTAATCACTTCTTCATTCCCGGTTTCCATTGTTGGATCCGGCTGACGGATTACTTCATAACTAATTTGTTCTTCACGTTCAATTATTTTTTCTGTTACATCCACTACGTTTATTTCAAGATTTTCTGTAATTTTCGAGTCTACCTGCGGAACTGACTTTGTTGTATCAGCCGCAATACCTAATTCGGCGAGTAATTCGCCCACAGTTGGTTTTCCAGTCATATAAGAGTTGCTTGTACCTTTGTAGGTAACTGTAACGGGCACCGCCCGATACACGAAAATTGTCGTATTTTTTTCTAAAGTTTGAGTCGATAATCTGTATTCATCCTTTGGTCCTAAAATAACGCCTGCCTGTTTTAAAATCTGTGAAGGATCAGATCTTAACGTACTTACTTTAATCATTTTACCATCTGCATCAATTTGAACATCTTTTTGTCCATAAATGAAGCCTGTTGTTAGTAAAACGACGAGTAATAAAATAGTAATAAAGCTGCTTTTTTTGTGCAAGAATCTTTCTTTTTTACTCACTCAATTCCCCCTTTTGAAGAACTTGTGCATTATACCACGTAAAATTACCATTGTCAAATAATTCCCTAAAATTTTTCTTTATTAAATTTTTCCTCCATATCTAAATCTTATGCAAATAAGATAAAAATTATGCATAAAAAGGAGCTGTTTTCCAATTGGTTTCTGCATTATCGTTAATATTTCAATAAATTATATTTTCAAGTACAATAAACACTAAAGATTTTCTTATTTAGTCTCCAAGAAAAATAGTGCTAAAACGCATTTAGTTTTTTATGAAATAAGTCTTAATCCTTCTACAGAAGCACTCGCACTTCCACCATTTGCCCCTTTAGCATCTAATGTTAGAATTATGTATCCGCCAGACATATCTTCTTTTTTAATTCTATAAAGCGTTCTAACCCCATTTTTAGTCGGTGTAATGGAATTTATCGTTTTTTTCAATGCGATTCCACCTTGCCTAATAAAAGTTACACTTTGATTAGGATACCCTTTGAACTCAACCATAATATCTACATATTCTCCATCTAGTTCGGTAGGACAAATTACTTTATTTCGATTGTTCGGATATAAATATTCATTTTCCCCTACCGCTAAGTAAACAAATCTAGCACCAGTTAGAATTGGGGCAGGTCCTGCATTTACAATAGAACCTAAATCTAAATTAAGTATGCATAGCGTTAATAACCCTAAAAATATGCGTGTTAAGAAATCTGGCAATTTCATTTAATCCCCCCTTATGCTTTAAAAATAATTTTTATATTTTTTAGGATTTCATTTGTAAATTTTCTTTCATCTTAGTACATCTTTTTTTAGAAAGCAATGGTCATTTTATCCGTTGATTAGCCTTACCCAAACTTTGGCTTTTTAGGCGAAAATAAAAACCTTATAACGCTGAATAAATTTCAAACGGAGTTAATCTTTACCTAACTCAAATCTTACTTATCGAATTCAGTAGCAGGTTATAAAAAATGATCGGAAAGAGAATCTCTTTCCGATCATTTTTTGTAATTATATTAACATAACTGATTTTTCTATAGTTTGATTTGAAATAAATCACATACATTTTGCGTCGTTGCTTTCGCAATCTCTTCAATAGGAATACCACGTAAAACAGCGATATGCTCTGCAACAAAGCGAACATAGGCTGGCTCGTTACGCTTACCGCGAAATGGTACAGGTGTGAGATATGGACTATCCGTTTCAATAAGCAAACGTTCTAATGGAATCTTTTGCATAATTTCCGGTAGTTTTGCTGCATTTTTAAATGTTACTGGTCCATCGCAACCGATATACCAGCCCATTTTGATCAGCTCCGCTGCCATTTCCATACTGCCGGCAAAACAATGGACTACCCCTATCAACCCTTTTCCTTCACGTTTTAAAATCTCCATCGTTTCGCCATGTGCATCACGATCATGAATCACTATTGGCATATGCGTTTGCCGAGCAACATCAAGTTGTCTGATAAAAACTTCTCTTTGTAGCTCTCGCGGAGATAGGTCATAGTAATAATCCAGACCAATCTCACCAATTGCCACAACTTTATCTAATCTTGTCCACTGCGCCAGTTGGTCATAGTCAGATACTATAACCTTCTTTGCATCGTGAGGATGTACTCCAACCGCTGCATAAATCATATCATACTGCTGCGTCAGCTCAATTGACCGCGCCGAAGACTCCATATCTGCACCAATATTCACAATATGCGTTACACCATTTTCTTTCGCCCGCGCAATGACCTCTGCACGGTCATCAGTAAATTTTTCATCATCAAGATGAGCATGAGAATCAAAAAACATTTTACTTCACCTTACTACCCACTGGCATATCTACTTCAATTACTTTTAATTTATCATCTATTGATGCTGCAAGGACCATTCCTTTTGAAACAACACCACGAATTTTTGCCGGTTTTAGATTAATCACCATAACAACATTCTTACCAATTAATTCTTCCGGCGTATAGTGCTCAGCAATTCCAGAAATAATTGTTCGTTGTTCATCGCCCAAATCTACGGTAAGCATTAGCAATCGATCAGCTTTTTTAACTTTTTCTGCTGCCAATACTTTCACTACACGCAAATGTACTTTACTAAAGTCCTCAATGCTAATTTCTTCAGTTACAGCCGGTTCAACAACTACTTTTTCATTCACTGCTGGCTTCACTTCTGCCTTTTGAGTTTTTTCTTCTTTTTCTTCTTCAATCCTTGGGAAAAGTTGCTCAGGTTTATTTACTTTCGTACCTACAGGCGTTTTGCCCCAAGATTTTATATCCGCGAATTGAACCTCATCAAATGCTTGAGCAATGCCCAATTGATTCCATATTTTTTCTGCAGTTATCGGCATAAATGGAGCAATTAGCACACTAATTACACGCAAGCTTTCTACCAAATTATACATCACCGTATTTAAGCGAGATTTTTTTTCTGGATCTTTTGCAAGCGCCCATGGCATTGTTTCATCAATATATTTATTAGTACGGCTAATAAACGCCCATACCAATTTAATCGTTGGGCTAATATCCATTTTATCCATTAACATTTCATATTCAGATACGGTTTTTTTCGCTAAATCAATGAGAGATCCGTCTACTTCATCTGCTTGACCAGGCTCAAGAACAATTCCATCATTAAATCGTGCTACCATGCTAAGTGTACGGTGCAATAAATTTCCTAAATCATTTGCAAGGTCAGAATTAATCCTTTGAATCAATGCATCACGCGAGAAATTGCCATCCATACCAAGGTTTATTTCTCTAAGCAAGAAATAACGAATCGCATCTGCACCAAACTCTTCAATCAATCCAACCGGATCGATAACATTTCCTTTAGATTTTGACATTTTATCGCCTTCTACGATTAACCAACCATGTCCATACACCTTTTTCGGCAATTCAATATCAAGAGCCATTAGAATAATTGGCCAAATAATCGAATGGAAACGAACGATTTCCTTTCCCACTAAATGCAAATCTGCCGGCCAATATTTCTTGAACTTTTCTTCATCTGATAAATAGCCCGCTGCTGTTAAATAGTTGCTAAGTGCATCAAACCATACATAAATAACATGTTTTCCATCAATTGGTACAGGAATTCCCCAGTCAAAAGTTGTACGGGAGATACAAAGATCCTCTAACCCACCTTTGATGAAGTTAATCATTTCATTACGGCGTGATACCGGTTGAATAAAATCCGGATTATCTTCAATAAATTTTAATAGACGCTCCTGATATTTTGACATACGGAAGAAATAACTTTCTTCCTGAACTGTTTCTACCGGACGACCGCAATCTGGGCATTTTCCATCTACCAATTGACGTTCTAACCAAAACGTTTCACATGGAGTACAATAAAGCCCTTCATATGTACTTTTGTAGATATCGCCTTTTTCATAAATCCTTTTAAAAATTTCTTGTACAACTTTATGATGACGCTCCTCGGTTGTACGAATAAAATCATCATTTGAAATATTCAATCTTACCCACAAATCTTGGAACCCTGCTACAATTTTATCTACATATTGTAATGGCGTAATATTTTGTTCTGCCGCTTTACGTTGGATTTTTTGCCCATGCTCATCGGAACCTGTTAGAAATAATACGTCATACCCACATAAACGCTTATATCTTGCTACAGAGTCTGCAATTGTCGTACAATACGCATGCCCAATATGCAATTTATCACTTGGATAATAAATAGGTGTTGTTATATAAAATGATTTCTTTTCCATAAATGTTAAACCCCTTTCATCGCACTATTCATTTTATCATGTCAGAATTAAAATGACGAATTTTTTTAAAAAAATTTATTAAAATTTTTATTCATTTTATTCCTATCATAACTATACAAAATTTTTATATTTATTCGATAACTAACTCGTTCTAGACTCATACCTTCTATAATTAGGAATTATACCTCCAGGCTAATCTCCTAGATGAGGGCGACTAAATTTCCAATAGAATAAAAACATAATTTAAGCAAGTCTTACTTGATTAAATTATGTTTTTATTCTATTGGAGAAGAAAGTCGTTTTTTCGCTATAATTTAAGCGAAAAATTTTTTTGACTGGCAATTCAGATTCATTCTTTTCGAGTAATTATAATACATTCATCTCAAATTAATTACACTTTCGACAAAATTCTACATATTAATGTCGTTAATTTACAAATATTTCCCCCATAAATAAGAAAATAGACAGTTTATTTGTTTTTTTTGGGAAAAACAGGGTTGACAACAAATGTAATGTCTGGTACTATTTATTTAGACACAAATTGTCGAATGTTGTTGAATATAAAGGAGAGAATATATGATGAAATCAACTGGTATTGTACGTAAAGTAGACGAACTTGGAAGAGTGGTTATTCCTATCGAGTTACGCCGTACACTTGCTATTGAAGAAAAAGACGCTTTAGAAATTTATGTAGATCAAGACCGCATTATACTTCGCAAATATGAACCATCTTGCGCATGTGTTTTCTGCGGTAATGCAGATAAAGTTACAAAATTCAAAGGAAAAAACATTTGCTCTGAGTGCTTAGAAGCAATGGCTCAACCTTCCATGTAATTCCCCCAATACATATTTCAAAAAGTACCCGAAAGATTGGCTTATACCCGCCAATTTTCAGGGTACTTTTTTATTTTCCCAATAAAGCCTGATATACATCCCGCTTTGAAACTTTATACTTTACTGCCACTTCTTTCATCGCCGTTTTCTTATCTGCACCTTGTTTTATTAATTGCTCTACAGCATCCTGTAAGGAAATCTCTCCGGCTGATTGTTCAAAATCTTCTTCGTCTTTAGTATTGCCCTCAATAATTAAAGTAAATTCACCGCGAGGCTGATTATTTTGAAAATGTTCTTGTAAAGAAGAAAGTGTTCCTCGCACGAATTCCTCAAATTTCTTCGTCAATTCTCGACATGCAACCGCTTTTCGCTCTCCTAAAACAGTAATACATTCTTTTAGCGTATCTTTTAATCGATGTGGTGATTCATAAAATAACAATGTTGCTTTTGATGATACAATAGACTCTAATACTTCCCGCCGCTTTCTACTCGTCTTCGGTAAAAAACCAACGAATAAAAAACTTGTCGTATCAAGCCCAGAACAAATAAGTCCGGACAATGCTGCATTTGCTCCCGGGAGCGGCGTTACAATAATGCCCTCTTCAATTGCAAGCTGTGCTAAGTGACTGCCTGGATCTGCAATCCCCGGTAATCCAGCATCACTTACCACCGCGATATTTTTCCCCTCCAGGAGCATGGAAATTAATTCTGGTCCTCGTTCGAATTTATTATGCTCATGATAACTAATTAACGGTGTATGCAAATCAAAATGTGTTAATAACTTTCTCGTATGCCGTGTATCCTCCGCAGCAATAAAGTCCACTTCCCCTAATACTCTAGCTGCTCGAAACGTCATATCTTCTAAATTACCTATTGGGGTAGCACATAAGTATAAAATTCCAGCCATTTGACTCTCCTATTTTCTGCTCAAAATATATTTGCAATACAAAAAGAGAATGTCGCAAAATCAAACGCTGACATTCTCTTTGTCTTTTAATGTTTAGCATACCATCTTCGCAAGACAAAGTATACTTGCATCTCCATTATAGTATGTCCATTTTTATTTGTAAATTATCTCGCGTAATATTCCATAATGTCCTTATGATAGGAACCATCTTCGTTATAAATCGTAAACGGTTTTTCTACTATTAGTCCAGACCTAGCACCAACAACTCCCTCAATGAGAACCAACACAGGCTTCTTCCCCATTTTACTATGCACAAATTGCAAACGTTTAGGCTCAATCCCTACCGAATGCATTACGACAATAATCTCAGTTAAACGTTCCGGTAAATGAACCATTGCAAAGCGACCACGCATATTCAATAAATATCTCGCAGTCATTACTACATCTTCAAGCGTTGCAGACACCTCATGACGTGCTATAGCAACCGCATCAAGTTCACTGATTTTCCCCTGCTTAACGGGACGATAAGGTGGATTTGCCACAACTAAATCAAACATACTTGCTTGAAACAAATTCCGAATTTCACGTAAGTCCCACTGCACAATTTTAATTTTGTCTTCCAATTGATTGTATTTAACGCTGCGCTTGGCTAAATCAGCCATCACAGCGTTAATTTCTATTCCCGTAATATTATCTGCGCCACGTGTTGTTAATAATAGCGGAATAACGCCTGTACCCGTCCCTAAATCTATTACACGTGACTTTTTCTTCAAGTGCGCAAAATGTGATAATAATACTGCATCTACAGAGAAACGAAATTGATCTTTATGTTGAATCACCTTTAACCCATCAATTTGCAAATCATCTAAACGTTCGCCATCTGCTAACAGAAAATCAATCCTTTTCAACGACATCTTCCCATGAAGTTACAATTGTTTTATTATCATCAAGTAAAATCGTTGCTGTTTTTCGTTGATTGTTCACGGAAATTACTTTACCTTCACCATCTATCGTAATGACCCTACTCCCCTGTTTCGGTGCAACAATTTTTTTACAAGAGCATGAACAATAACAATCATTTTCGTATTTCAAGCAGCACATCAGACGGCCACAAATACCTGAAATTTTTGTCGGGTTTAACGATAAATTCTGTTCTTTTGCCATTCGAATAGATACTGGCTCAAAATCTCCAAGAAACGTAGCACAACAAAGCGGACGACCACAACAGCCAATACCGCCCATCAATTTTGCTTCATCACGAACACCAATCTGTCTGAGTTCAATTCTCGTTCTAAAAACCGCTGCTAAATCCTTAACAAGATCTCTAAAGTCAATTCTTCCATCAGCAGTAAAATAGAAAATAATTTTGTTTACATCAAACGTATACTCTACATCAATTAATTTCATTGGCAAATTATGAGCAGCAATTTTCTTTTCGCAAATTGCAAACCCCTCTTTTTCCTTGCGCCTGTTTTCTTCTACTTTTGCCAAGTCGGCCTCTGTAGCTTTTCGTTGCACTGTTTTTAATGGTAGCACCAATTGGTCTTCTTCCACCTCACGCGGTCCGATAACAACTTGACCATATTCCACTCCGCGTGCAGTTTCAACGATGACATCGTCCATTTCTAAAATGTTTAGCTCACCAGGATCAAAATAATATATTTTACCCGCTTTTTTAAAGCGTACACCAACTACCGTTTGCACATGCAGCCTCCTTATAAATCTCTTAATTTTAATAAAAATGATTCCATCGCAAGTCTAGCATTTGCATTCGCCTTTAATGACATACGCACTTTACTAAGTAGTTGCAACGCCGCCAAAAGCCGTCTTGCTGGCCATGCATCACTTTTATTATTTAAGATTTCTTTCATATCTATGTTATATATTAATTCACCATTACACTCGTCATGCAATACCAGCATATCACGCCATAACATACTGAGATATTCTAACACCGCTAATAAGCGATTGCGCTCCAATTCACTTAAAGCCGTACTCACTCGCCAAATATCATCCAGATCTATACAATCAAGAACTTCTATAGCCTGCTTACGAAGCTGCAGCCCATCTTTTTCCCAGAGTTCTAATGCTTTTCCCATACTCCCATCTGATAATCGAGCGAGAATCTCCACTTTATCCTTATCAATGCCATGAGACAATAAAGCTTGTGCTAATGCAGAAACTTTTAATGGCTGAAAATTAAACACTTGGCATCTGGATAAAATCGTATCCAACAAACTCTGCCGGCTATGTGCAAGTAGAATGAAAATAACATCGCCTTGCGGCTCTTCTAACGTCTTTAATAAACTATTCGCTGACTGCACCGTCATTAATTCTGCTTTATCAATAATGACAATCCGTTTATCAGCTAAATACGGACTTAAAGAAATTTCACCCTGCAACTGACGAATTTGCTCAATTTTTATACTATTGCCCTCTGGGGATAAAAAGAAAAAGTCCGGATGTTGATTGCTGAAAAACTGCCGACAAGGAAAGCATTCTCCGCAAGGGGTTCCATTTTGCTTTTCACAAAAAAGTGACGCCGCCATAATTCTCGCAACCAATTGTTTTCCAATCCCCTCCGGTCCGATGAATAAAACTGCGTGAGGCATTCGCCCCTGCTTCATTATCGCTTCTAACTCAGCAATTACATCTTCGTGCCCGATTACATCATGCCAATTCATTTTCAGCACCATCACATATATAAATCAACAAGCATACCACGAATTGCATCTTGCTTAGCTACGATAGATAAATTTGTAGCTTGTCCAGTCCGAATATCCTCTGTCATACTCTCTAAAACAGAATCTACTTTTTTTATCGTCGTATACACCTTTTGTCTACCTTGCCTATCCCATCCAGTCTGCGAGTTAATCGTATACATTCTCGATACAGCTTCGCCAACAAAAGTTTTTACTAAATCACGATATGATTTTAATTCCGAATAAGTCGGTGTTTGCGTCAGTTTAGCCCCTTGCTTATCAATCTTTTCAAGCAGTTCGTTCAAACGCTCTAGAGAGATCTCATCTTGGCTATGCGTAAGTTCAGATGAAAATGGACTCGTTTTTTTCCCTATTTTAGAGTTCGCATCATGTTCACCAACAGGGAATGAACTTCGCGCCCCCATATTACTAACTTTCATTCTAATCCACCTTCCAGAAACTTTGATAGATACACCTACTTTAAATTATAATTCCTTTATTTAAAATAAGCAATCAATCTTATTACCTAACCTATTCTCTTTTCCTAAAAAATCCTTTTTATATAATGCAAAATTTGATGCAGAACATTTTTCCTCCCATCTGTATCCTAATAGATAAAAAAGATGCAATCAAATTGCATCTTTTACTCAAGTAAACTATTTGTTTTTTATCACTTCTAAAATAAATGCTTTTATCCTCTTCATACATTCTCTCAAATCATGGTTTTGAAAATGTTCATCAATCCCACATTTCACAAGCTTCGCGTTACTAAAGTCTGCACTATCTGCTAAAAAACGTCGACATACCTCTTCATAATTTGGATTTTCCTGCTGTCGCTCGCGGAATAATGCACGTTCTAATCGAACTCCATCATCTATATGCAGATATAATGGAACAATCGCTCTTTTCCCAAAGAATTCTTGAAGACTTTGATATACCTCTAACGTTCCTATCATGAGATAACTATATTTTTGCAAATCAAACTGCCCATCATCGACTGTACAATATATCCAATCTCCATCTACCGTATGATAAATGCGCTTCTCTATTAAACATCCGCTCTTTTCATATGCTTGAACTTTTTCCTCATTGATGAAATAATATTCTTTTCCTTCAACTTCATGATTTCGTTTAGGGCGTGTTGTATACGTGACAACAGGTTTTAATTCCATATTCAATTCGTTCAATATTTTTTTAAATATCGTATCTTTTCCTGAACTGCTTTTTCCTATCAAGCAAAATATCTTTCCCACCGTCACACCACCTTAAAAAATAAATAATGCTCTTTCAGTATGTTTTTTAGCTCCCACTGAAATCAGATCCGTTAACCCTCGGATAAATTATTCAGCAACAACTTGAATTGTCGTAAGCGATGCATCATTAGGACCCACTACCTTTAATCCACTCTGCTGCATCATTTTACAATAATCTATTAACTCCTGCGTAATCACTTCGCCTGGACATATCAGTGGAATACCCGGTGGATAAAAAGTAATCACTTCCCCACAGATATATCCAGTCGATTCGTGAAATGGCATTTTTCTCTTCACTGCAAATAATGCTTGACGAGGTGATTGTTTTGTTAAAATTTTATATGGATAAATCGCACAGGCTAAAGTATTTATTGAAGTAGAATTTTGGTTTACCTCTTCAGCCAGCTTACGCAATGCCATTAATAATGTTTCTGCTTCTCTTTGACCATCCGCATAGGAAAGAATAAACAAAATATTGTATAAATCAGATAATTCTACTTGGATTTTATATTTGTAGCGTAAAATTTTTTCAGCTTCTGCACCTGTCATATAGAGTCCCTTAACGGTGACAGTCAGCTTCGTAATATCAAGTGCATATGCGCCCTGCGAACCTAACTTTTCTTCTCCAAAGCAATAAAGTCCCTCAATTTTATTGATTTCATTTCTAAGCCAAATGGATAAATCAACGGCTCGCTTTAATAAAGCTTTTCCTTCAACCGCCATTTGCCGCCGTGCTACATCCAAAGATGCTAGAAGTAAATAATTAGGGCTCGTCGATTGAACTAAACTAATCATCGTCTTCAATTTTTGCACATCAATACGGTGATGACGTGCATGAAGCATTGAGCATTGTGTCATAGCTCCCAAAATCTTATGTGTGCTCTGCGCAACAATATCAGCGCCTGCATCCATTGCCTGCATCGGCAAACAATTACTAAATTTTAAATGAGGTCCATGCGCTTCATCTACAAGTAACAGCATTTTATTTTTATGTACAATGGAAGCGATTTTCTCTATATCAGAAGCCACGCCATAATAAGTTGGATACACAACTAATACAGCTTTTGCATCAGGATGTTCTTTTATCGCATGCTCAATTTGCTCCGGTGATACTGCCATCGCGATTCCCAGCTCTATATCCACTTCTGGTAAAACAAAAATCGGCTCTGCTCCGCTTAAAATGACCCCACCAATCACAGACCTATGCGCATTGCGCGGAATAATAATTTTATCTCCCGGATTTACTGCCGCCATAATCATCGCGTGAATTGCGCCTGTTGTTCCATTGATAACAAAATAGCTGGAGTCGGCGTTATAAAGCTCAGCAGCTAAATCCTGTGCTTCTTTAATACACATCGCCGGTTCATGTAAATCATCCAACTCTTCCATTAAAGACACTTCGGTTTTTAATCCAAGCGGCGTAACTAAATCAAAAAATTCCGCATCCATTCCTTTACCCTGCTTATGCCCCGGCGTATGAAATCCAACTGCACCATCTTCTACATATCGTTTCATTGCCGTAAGTATCGGCACTGTTTTCTGCTTTTCGTTCACCAGCAAGCTCCTTTGCTATTCTTTGTCCAGCAACGGGATTAAAATTCTTAATTTTGTTCCTTCAAATGCTTTTGAAATAATCGTTAATCTGCCCTTCAGCAAAGAAATACGCTCTTTCATCCCAAGCAACCCATAGCATTCTCCTTCATGCACATCAACATCATCTTCATTGAAACCAATCCCTTCATCCTCAACAGTAATAGACAAATATTCATGATGAAATTCGACCACCAATTTTGCTTGATCTACTTGTGCGTGTTTATGAATATTATTTATTCCCTCTTGAACTACACGAAATACACCTATTTCAATATGTCTTGCCAGGCGCACCTCTTCTCCAATCACATTAAAATCAACAATGAGATGATTGCGTTCTTCAAACTTTTCTAAAAAGTGAAAAATTGTTGCTACCAAACCTAAATCGTCCAGTCCCATCGGCCGTAAATCAAAAATGATCTTCCTCGTTTCCGTCAAGCAATTGCGTACCTGCGCCTTAAGATCATGTAGTTCTTCACGCACCTTTTCTGTATCCATAGCCAATAACCGCTCACAAATATCCGTCCGATAAACAACGTTTGCCATCATTTGTGCCGGCCCATCATGAATCTCACGCGAAATTCTCAGCCTTTCATCCTCTTGCGCTTTAATAATCGTAGCACCAAGTAATTTCTCCTGATTCATTTCCTCCATTTTCGTTGCAACTGCACCCATCTGGGCACTTAAATATCCTAATACCACACCAACTTGTGAAACGAGCTGCTTCGCCTTTTCTACCGTTCCCATCAATTGTTTAAGGCGAATTTCCATTTCATCACGCTTTTTTCGCATACTTTGTTCTTGCTCTCGTAGAACAGCCACCTGAATTTGAATTTGTCTGGCTTCTTCATAACATATTTTTATATCCGTTTCATTATAAAGCTTAAAATTACAGCTTACCTGCGCTAATTTCATCCTAGCAAGGCGTTCTTTTTTTTCATGATCATCAACTTTATTAATAATCTCTTCTGCCATTTTTTTTAACTCTTCAATGTCTTTTTTAACATTTTTTACTTCATTGCAAGCCGCTTCATAAATTTCAAAGATTTGTGTCTTTCCATTTTCCATTGCGTGAATTGTTTCTTTTATAATATTATCTAATGTTTTTTCATCCAGATCACACATTTTATCATCCTTTTTCAAATTGAAACATTATTTTTTATTATACCTCAAAATACATCAAGATAAAAATCATTCTATAATAAATCAACATAAAACCATAAGTTATTCACATATTTTATTTTTGTGGATAATTTCTTATCCACAAGATATTTCTTAAAAACCTAACTATTTTATGGTTTATACTCAAACTTATCCACAAACTTATGCACTATGTGAATAAAAATGTGGATAACTATTGTTTTTTATATGAAAAAGTCTATAACAAATAAGTTATCCACTTATTTATCATAGACTTTTCAACTAACTTTACTTTATTTTATTTTTAACATCTTCCCAAATTATCATTGGAGTTTTTGCAAATCCATTAAATTCTGTAGCAGATGCCGAAGTATATGCCCCACAATTTGCAGTTAACAACAAGTCTCCTATTTCTAGTTTAGGCATCATTCTATCCCTATATAACACATCCAATGAATCGCAGCTTGGGCCAGCTACTGTAGACGGATATAATTCACCTTCTTTAAAGGGCTCTAGTTCATATTCCCAATGATCAAAAATCACACCAGAAAAACTACCATAAAGACCATCATCAAGGAAATACCATTTCTGATGATTACGCTCCTGCGTTCCAATCACACTAGTAATTAAGTTGACCGCTGTGCCACAAATAAAACGACCAGGTTCAGCCCATATTTCCGTATCTGGAAATAATTCTTCCAAAGCTATATTTATATCTTCCGCTATTTTAGCAAGGTCTATATTTGCATCTAATGTTGGAATTGGAAGGCCTCCACCAATGTCTAGAATTCTAAGCTTAAAACCTTCCTTTTGTGCATTATCAAATAAATTTCTCACAATATGAAGTGCCTCTATATGCGCTTCTGCAGTTGGTGATTGACTTCCAACATGGAAGCAAAGTCCTCCAACATCAAGACCTTGATCGCGCGCTATCCTCAATAAACGCGGCACATCTTCCACCGCGGCTCCAAATTTTTTATTTAAATCGACTAATGCTTTCGGATTATCTACTCTGACACGTAAAAGCACCGTTCCTCCTGGAACTGCCTTTGCCATCTTATAGATTTCACTTTCACTGTCAAACGTAAATTTATTCACTCCCGTACGATTCGCTACTGCAAGCCCTTTTGGCGTCTTATAAGGATTCGCATATACCATACGGTTCGCACCAATACCTAATCTAGTTAATTGCAACATTTCTCCATCAGATGCAACATCAAAATAAGACCCTAATTCAGCAGCCTTCTTGACGATATCATCATTTGGATTTGCCTTTACCGCATAAAAAACTTTTACTCGAGGCAAATATTTAGCCAAAAATCGATAATTATACTCAATCTGCTCTAAAGATATTACCAATAATGGAGTTGTATACTCCGTTGCCAATTGGTGCATGGCATTTTTAGTTAGTCGAAAACTGTTCATATCCCTCTCCCATCTCTAATTAAAATTTAAAATAAAATTGTAAAATACAACGATACTATTATTTCACCTTTCCACGGAAAATCCTGCTAATATTTTATTATTTTAAACCTTTTTACCAAAAATTATCTTTAGCCAGCGGGCAAAGAAAATATACCATCATAAATATAGTAATAAACACTCAAATTTCTGGTAGTCTAGAGCTATTTTTATGAAAAAGAGGTATCGCACTAATTTTTAGCGCGATACCTCTTTAGGAACCAATATTTTATTAGTTGTCAAAATATCTTGCCAACTCTTTCATATCATTTGTTATACCTAAAACAACCATTAGCTTTAGACGTGCTTTTTGACCAGTTAACTCTCCAGCTAAAATAACACCCGAGTCTTTAAATGATTTTACACCACCATCATAACCATAAGTATCTAGTACTCTACCACTATAAACTCTCGTTGCAAGAACAACAGGAATCCCACTGTCAATTGCTGCAATGATACCAGCCTTTACTGCTGGATTAACATTCCCTCTGCCCAGTCCTTCGACAACTATACCTTTTACTTTTTTTTCAATCAAGCAACGGAAGAAAAAGTCATCTAACCCTGCAACAACCTTAATAAGATATACATCATCTATAATTTCTTTCGTATGTATTTTCTGCAGCGTAAGCGATTTTCGACGAACAATCACCTTATCAGTATCTACATAACCAACGGGTCCCCAAAAAGGAGAGGCAAATGTTTTTGTATTTGCAGAATGCGTCTTAGTAACTTCTACTGCCGCATGAATTTCTTCATTCATTACTACTACAACACCAGCATCAACAAGCTTCGGGCAAATTGCAGCTTTAACTGCGCAAAGAATATTTTTAGGTCCATCCGGGCTTGATTCTGCTGAACTCCGCATCGCAGCAGTCAGGCAAACCGGTTTATTTGTTTCTACGGTTAAATCTAACATATATGCCGTTTCTTCTAGGGTATCTGTTCCATGTGTAATAACGATTCCAGCAACATCTTCTCGCATAGCAAGCTCATCTACAAGATGCGCCAATTTAAACATTAATTGCGGATTCATATGCGGACTTGGTATATTAGAGAATTCTACTACTTCAACCAAGCATAAGCCAGCCAATTCAGGAATGGCTTCTATAAGCTCAGGACCCGTAACCGCGGGACATAATCCTTTTTTCACAGGATCATAGCGCATAGCGATTGTCCCGCCTGTAGTTATAATAATAACTTTTTTGTCATGCATTTTATTTCACCCTTTCAATAAGACCAAGGATTCTAACGTGCCTTTATCAACAGATTGATTCACTTGTGTTAGTGCATGTGGCAATACTTGATACAATTCTTGGACAGATTTTTTCACAATTTTAACAAAATGATTTACATCTTCTTCCGTAGCAAATGGAACAATGTATTTATCGTAGTAAGAACGAGGAACAATATAACTAAAAACAGCACTAGTTGCAGGCAGCATTCCTATTCCACCAACAATATCATAAAGTTTGTCACTCATAAAGCTAATACCCCCACCATCTTGACTAACTAGCACACTAAGTTCAGCTAGAATATTAACTTTATTTTGGGAAAATTCCGCAGTTTTTAATTGCTCAGCTAAAGCAATAACCTTTTCGCTGAATGCAATCGTATGATTGGTTAAAGCCCCCACTTCCCTTTGTAGAGAAGTTTCATTAATTTCTATTGGCAATAAAGAAGTTTGAGCAGCACGATAGATACAATCAGCAACAACGCAATTGTCTATTCCAGAAGCTTGACGAACTAAAAAAGTCGGACAATCTAATTTATCAGACATAGCTGGCCAATATACCTTTCCCTCAACAACAATCGTTGGCAATCTAATCATGCCTAACTTTTCCATTATTTCTTTTTTGACTCCTACGGCAATATTCCCTTCCATATCCTCATTCGGGCCAATACCACCAATAGAAGCATTCACTGTGCCAATCACTGATACAGGTATTCCATTTATATCTAAAACAGCCCCTGCGATTCGCCCACAAGAACCTATTAAATCTTCATACCCACTAATAAAATGATCCGGATAGTTTTTGACAAAGCTATCTAAAGCAGCATTAGCTATAGCGGTTTGAACTGCAACAGGAACTTCATGAATTCCTTGCCCATAGATTCTTCCGAATGTTTCCAAAACTAAAGTATGAGTATTGATTGCTTGTTTTCCAACCAATGTTTTTACAAGTTCGGCTTCATGAATCGTTATTCCACGCCGAGCAGTCGCTCTGCCAATACCGCCTGATTCTGTTTCAACCTCAACGTAATTGTGACTTCCCGTAACACTACGAACATCCTTGATCTTTAAAGATAAATGAGTAGCTTCTTGAAAAAGGGTTAACACCGTCGCCAACCCGACAGAATCATCTTGAATAAACTGCTTATGGCTATGACAATGTCCACATCCAACATGGCCAGCAACACCTATAATACCTGTTCTCTCATTACTTAAATTTATTTGCAATAAACTCACCACCTTATATAAAGTAAGACTTGATTCAAGTACAGTCTTAACGCTCTTTGAATCAAGTCACTCTTAACTCCAACTTATAGAAGCTGAGAATATTCTCTAAGATTAATTATTAGATAAATAAAGTAATGACAAATAAAACTGTTAACCCAAATAGCATCGCTGGACGTTGGAATCTATTTGCAGCCTTTAACTCTGAACCTGGAACTACTGGTATAACAGTTGATAAAGCTGCTACAGGTCCTCCAGTCAAGAAGTATTGCATAATAGCTGCACCACCAGCTGCCGCACATGCCGCGGCTAACGGATCTGCACCAGTTGCAAGTACAACTTGTAAAAACGGTACTACGATTGCGGCAGATGCACCATTTGATTGCGTAAAGAAACCTGTTAATGCTGATACCAATAACATTACTTGAATTGGTGCGACTGAAACAATCGGACCAAGAACATCAGAAATTACACTTACTAAACCAATTTTATTCATAACCCCAGACATAAATAAGAAGCCGATTGTTGCGATTAAAGGAGTTGCTATTTTAGTAACCCCTTGTAGCATTGCAGCTTCACCTTCATTCAAGGATAGCTTAGCTAAAACTAATACTAAAATTGCTGCGACTGCTCCCATTAAGAACACAGGATAACCTAAAACAAACCCTGTACACAAAACTAAAAACGGAACAATTGCCGTTAAAAAGGACGTTGAAGAATTCGAAGAAGTAACTGCATCAATTTCAGAAAGTTGCTCTTTGGTTAATTTAAAACCTGTACTTTTTAATTCGCGATGTAAACGGAAAAAACTGAATGCAATAATTGATAACCCTACGATTGCACCAACAACATTAATAGCACCAAAACCAATGGCTGCTGTTGCCACTACTGCAACTTGAGTTGGATGTGTAAAACCGGCAAAATTACCAAAGTGACCAGCATGCGCTTGTAACCCAGCCACCTTACTCGGATTAAGACCTAATTTAATCGCAGCTGGGCCAGTAATAACTGCAGTTATCGCTGGTTGAGTAAAACCAGTCAAAGCACCAATTACAGCAGCAGCAAAGGTTCCTGCAGCAGCAATCCCAGGTGCACCGCCAAGGTTTGTACCAACTTGCATTATTTTACGGATTACAATATCAAGAAATCCCGACTTTTCCATTATTCCAATAAATAACAATACCCCTGCCATATCAGCAATTACTGGATTCAATCCACCATTGATAAGCTTTAAAACAGTAACATCCGATCCGCCAGACAACGGAAATCCTGCAGCTATAGCAGCGATAGAAGATCCTACAATAGCAGTTAAATAAATCGGTGTGCGGCCAGAAACCATTAGCAATAATGTTAATAACATAAGAATCTGTGAAATTGTCATAACTCATTCTCCTAACATGATATATTGGGGATCCATATAAAAAGCTACAGCTTTCTATATCTTCACTACCTTGTTTTTAGTAGTGAATGCAATGACAGCCGCCTTTGCAATAAATTTTTAATCTTAGATTATCCACCCCCCTTAATAAAAATTCGCAACAAATATATTAAAAACATGTAAAATGCAACATGTGGCATACCACAAAAAGCAAAAAAATAGCATCTAAGTATTTTTATCCATTAAAAAATGGTGAATACTCGTATAAGCTTTTTCAAGATGACTAGCAACTGCCTTTTCTGCACTTAAAACATCTTTTTTTAATACGGCATCAATAATATCAATATGCTCTTTTGCTGCATCAATATAGCGATTATCATTTTTAATCGTTCGTATGATATACATTCCCATGATATCCATAAAACTATTGATTGTATTTATTAGCCGAGAGTTTTTGGATATTGCACTTATAGACATATGAAAATTCATATCGGCTTCCGTAAAGTTTTCTGGATGTATTCCAGCACACAATTGTAATTGACTTTCACTAATTTTTCTTAATTGATCTAACTCATTCTTTGTTATATTTTTTATCGCTAATTTGATAGCATATGGCTCTAAGGCCAATCTCATCTCATAAACTTCTCTAATATCATCAATGGTAATTTCTTTAACCCTTGTACCTTTACAAGGTTCCGTTACTACCCAACCTTCATTTTCCAACAACTGTAATGCTTCCCGTATCGGTGTCCGGCTGATGCCTAAATCATTTGCTAAAGAACGTTCATTCAAAATATCATTTGCTGTAATAATGTTATTTAAAATAGCACTCTTAATTTCATTATAAGCTTTTTCTTTGTATGAGATTACTTTTGGAATGCGATTAAGTTTCATTTAAGACTCCTTGTAAAAACGATAATCAGTTAGCAAAACTGGCAACTGACACGTGGTATACCATATATTAATTTTATTCTACATAAATATAAATTATCCTACTATTATTTAATAAATAACCATTAATGTATACAATATACTTTAATTTGATTTGAAATATATAAACCTGTAGGAGTCGTTACTATAACTATGTCAATTATTCTTCAAATAAAGCCGGATTAAAAATAGTCTACATCAATTATTTAATAATATAGAGAGGTCGTTTTATTATCGTAAGGATAATAAAACGACCTCTCTATATATAAACTACAATAATTAATATTGATAATAAGCACGCGGATAACAAAGATGTCGCGGTGGACATTTATGATGATGATACCACCCAATATACCTACCTGGATAGCATCCTCCTTGCAATGCCCCAACTCTAGGATAACAATATCCTCTTGGTTGAGGTCTACACATATTTTCTTGTCGATTTTGCCAGTCTGGCTCTCTCTTCATCTCAGTTTGATTTGTTCGTGTATCTTCTACTTCTGGTTTTTGCCATTTTGCCGGCCTTAGCTTTCTCTCTTCCTCAGACACCAACTCCACCTCGTTTCAACGTAATAATATTACCCTATCTTATGCAAAGCATAACTATAATGCTTTCTTTTTTTGCAAAAATTAAGGGGTGGCCAAAATAAAACTTTGGTCACCCCTATTCCTCATCTATTTCTTATGATTTAGAATGCAGGCAATATAGCCCCTTTATATTTTTCATTGATAAATTTTTTCACTTCTTCGGATTTTAAAGCAGCTGCTAGTTTTTGAATTTCTGGACGATTTTCATCCCCAGCACGTGCTACTAAAATATTTACATAAGGAGAATCATTTTGTTCAATAAATAATGCGTCTTTTGCCGGTACAAGGTTTGCTTCAAGTGCATAATTTGTATTGATTACAGCAAGATCCAAATCATCAAGTGAACGAGGCAATTGCGCTGCTTCAAGTTCATTGATTTTTAAGTTTTTCGGATTTGCCGTGATATCTGGTACAGTTGCATGAATGCCAACGCCATCTTTTAATGTAATTAAACCTGCATTAGCAAGTAGTGCTAATGCACGACCGCCATTTGTAGGGTCATTTGGAATGCCTACTTTAGCACCATCTTTTGTATCTGCAATATTTTTAATATTTTTTGAATAAATGCCCATTGGCTCAAGATGAACACCAGCAACATTTACTAATTTTAAATTGCGTTCCGCGCAGAATTTTTCAAGATAAGGTGTATGTTGGAAGAAGTTTGCATCTAATTCCTTATCAGAAACAGCTAAGTTTGGTTGTACATAATCGCTAAACTCAACGATTTCTAATTTAATGCCTTCCTTTTCTAAGATAGGTTTTACCACCTCAAGAATTTCCGCATGCGGAACCGCTGTCGCGCCAACTTTTAATACCTTGTTGTCCGCCGCTTTATCTGCTGCAGGTGCATTTGTGCCACAGCCTGCTACAGCCATAACAACCATAAGTAACGAAACCAAAAGTAATGTGATTTTTTTCATTCTATATGTCCCCTCCATTTTAATTCTATATCTTAACAGCAAAACTGCTGTGGATACCAAAACTTAACGTTTATTTAATTTATTTGCCACATAATCCCCAATAGATTGTACCAACTGTACTTGAATAATCAAAATAATAACTGTAGTTAACATCACGTCTCCACGGAACCGTTGATAGCCGTAACGAATTGCTAAATCTCCGAGTCCGCCGCCGCCGATTGCACCAGCCATCGCAGAATAGTTAATCAAGTTAATCACGGTAATCGTAATTCCCGAAACAATAGATGGCATTGCCTCCGGAATCATCACCCGCGTAATAATTTGATAAGGTGTTGCCCCCATTGATTGCGCCGCTTCAATCAATCCATGTTCAACCTCTTTTAATGAAGTTTCAATAATACGACCCACAAACGGAATTGCCGCCAACGTAAGCGGAACCATAGCCGCCTCCGTACCAATAGAAGTACCTACAATGATTCTAGTCAATGGAATAATTGCAACCATTAAAATAATGAATGGCGTTGACCGCGCAGCATTTACCACTGCACCTAAAATTCGATTAAAGGATAAATTCTCTAAAATATGCCCCTTATCTGTAGTAACGAGAATAACCCCTAACGGAATTCCAATCAATGCGGAAATAAGCGAGGATACACAGACCATGTACGTCGTTTCCCATAACCCTTTAGCTAATAGCATTATCATGTCCTGCGACATAGCCAATCACCTCAATTCCTAAGTTTCTTTCCTGTAAATAATTCAATGATTTTTGTATCTCTTCATCTTCACCTGTAATCTCAAGAACCAAAGTGCCATATGGTGTACTCTTGATATGATCAACATTTCCATAAATAATATTTGTATCTACGGCAAAGCGACGAATTAAGCTGGATATTACCGGTTCTTCCGCCGAATTTCCGATAAAGGATAAGCGAACTAATAAACTACTATTTGGAATTGGGATTTGCGATATCTTAGCATCTTTAAATGCCTCTGGAATATCACGACTGATAATGACACTGATAAACTCTTTCGTAATCGGTTGCTGTGGATTCGTAAATACATCCAGCACTGTCCCTTGCTCACAAATCACACCATTTTCTATCACAGCTACATTATCACAAATTTCTTTAATTACCTGCATTTCATGGGTAATTAAAACTACAGTTAATTGCAATTTTTGATTAATATCACGGATTAATTCCAAAATAGATTTCGTCGTTTGTGGATCAAGCGCAGAAGTTGCTTCATCGCATAAAAGCACCTTCGGATCACTTGCCAAAGCTCTCGCAATCCCTACTCTTTGCTTCTGACCACCACTTAGTTGCGCAGGATATTGATCTTTTTTATCTGCAAGTCCTACCAATTCTAACAAAGGTAAAACCTTTTTTGCTATCTCCGATTTTTTTGTTCCGATTAATGTTAATGGAAACGCTACATTTTCATAGACAGTAGCTGAAGAAAGCAGATTAAAATGCTGAAAAATCATGCCGATACTTTTTCTCGCTTTTCTAAGCTGACTATCTGACATCGCTGTCAAATCTTCGCCATCAACAATGACCTTTCCTTTTGTCGGACGTTCTAACATGTTAATACACCGAATTAATGTACTTTTTCCTGCACCGCTAAGTCCAATAACACCATAAATTTCCCCGCGCTTAATATGAAGATTAATGCCTTTTAATGCGTGAACTGGGCCCGATGCTCCATCATAAATCTTTTCTATATTCGATAGCTGAATCAACTTTTTTCACTCCTTTAATCTATTTACCAAGTTGCAATTCCCGAACCAGCAAAATGGTCATTGACAAATTGTTTTACTTCTTCTGAATGATAAGCCTTCACAAATTTTTGATAAGCTATATTCTCTTTATCCGCTGACCGAACGACTAAAATATTCGCATAGGGTGAAGCTGCATCTTCTAAAAACAATGCATCTTTCGTTGGTACTAACCCTGCGGAAACTGCATAATTCGTATTGATCACTGCAAGGCTGACATCACTTAACGATAATGGAATCTGCGCCGCTTCTAATTCCTTGACTACAAGATGTTTCGGATTTTCCACAATATCCGCTGCCGTCGCACTAAGTCCAGCATTTTCTTTTAACTTGATCAGACCCGCTTTTTCTAAAATGTTTAACGCTCTGCCACCGTTACTAGGATCATTAGGTATCGCGATTACACCATTTTCCGGAACTTGCTGAATCGCCGTCAAATTTTTGGAATATACCCCCATTGGGAACAAAATTGTTTTTGCCAAAGTTTCGATTTTGTAGCCACGGTCTTTCACCTGTGCATCAAGAAATGGCTGATGCTGATAACTATTCACATCAATCTCCCCTTGATTTAATGCGACGTTCGGTTGAATATAATCACTAAACTCAATAATTTCAATAGTTAAACCCTCTTTCGCCGCTACTTTTTGTACAACCTCCATAACCTCTGCATGAGGTCCAGGCGTTACCCCAACCTTTATTGATGTTTTTTCCGCCGAAGGATCTGCATTTTTATCGGAAGTACAACCCGAGATTAGCGTCATACTCAAAACTGCCACCATAGCCAAAATCAACCCTACCCACTTTTTTCTCATTTAAAATCCCCCCTAAAATTATTTCCAGTCAAACAAAAAGGCTCTTTTCCGTGAGGAAAAGAGCCTATCATTCATACACTACTTTTCTCTCATCTCCAGGAAATATACTCCTGCTGGATTTGGCACCACTGCATTTCTGCCGGTTGCCGGGTTTCATCGGGCCAGTCCCTCGACCTCTCTTGATAAGAGCTTCTCATTTAATTATGGTTTAGATAATATCACTAACAAATTCTCTTGTCAATAAAAAATCGTATACTTGTAACAATTACCGTTTAAAAATAAATTTTAATGCCTCTTTACTCGCCCTAAAACTTTATTATTGAAATATTTTACATCATCAATATATTTACTCATTATAAAACACTCAATTAAGTAATCTTTCTATCTACCGATTATTTTTCTATTTTCACTTTAATTCTCGCCCTATTTTTATCAATCTCGCCACTCGTTCAGCGGCAAGCGTGAGGAGCACTTCGGCATTTTTCATACAATCTTCTAACTGCATTGGTTGGTGTGGGATTGCTTGTACACCATCAATGCCGCCCTTAAAAATTTCTTCATACCCTTTGCCCAATGCGCCGGAGATACAGACAACAGGAATATGATACGCTTTCGCAATCTCAGCAATTCCAATTGGTGCCTTTCCACATAAGGTTTGCTTGTCTGTACGGCCTTCCCCCGTAATGACTAAATCAGCCTCTTTGATTTTTTCCGCAAAATTGAGCGTTTCCATAACAAGCGAAATTCCGCGTTTCATCCTTGCCCCAGTAAACCACAAAAGTCCTGCTCCAAGTCCTCCTGCCGCCCCCGCACCATCGCTATTCCGAAAATCTTTCCCCGTGACCCTTGTCATAATATCTGCATAATGGCCTAATGCGCAATCAAGATTTCGCACATCATCAGTTGTTGCACCTTTTTGCGGTCCATATACTGCTGATGCACCATTTTCACCACATAACGGATTTGCAACATCGCAAGCGACAACTACTTCCACCTGCTCGATTCTTCTATCGAATTTGCTTAAATCAACATTTGCCAAAGAAGTTAATGCTGCTCCACCAAACGCTATACTTTCTCCATTTTCGTCTAAGAATTTAGCCCCTAAAGCCTGTGCCATTCCTGAGCCGCCATCATTCGTCGCACTGCCGCCAATGGCAACAATAATCTTATGTAAATTTTTTTCAAGCGCCGCCCTCATCAATTGTCCCGTTCCGTAGGTCGTCGCTTTATTGATATCACATTTTGCCGCTTCAACCAATGTCAACCCTGAGGCCTCTGCCATTTCAATGATTGCGGTCTTGCCATCCCCTAAGATGCCCCATCTTGCCTCCACCGTTCCACCAATTGGCGACATAACTTTTGTTTTTTCAATGCTTCCGCCAGTCGCATAAACAAGCGTATCAAGCGTTCCCTCACCACCATCCGCAATCGGCATTTTTATGAAATCCGCAGCGGGAAAAATTCTCTTCATTCCACATTCTATCGCTTTGACCGCCGCAATCGCTGACAAACTCCCCTTAAACGAATCCGGTGCAATGATAATTTTCACATTTCCACCCCCTTATTTATTCCATAGCACTTCTTGCCCATTGAATTACATCATAAAAAAGCCCTGCTACCTTCGCAAAAATATTGAATCCTGCTTCAACATCTTCTTCAGCCAGCAAATCTATTTGCCTTACAACTTCTTCGCCATAAAGTACATTTATCTTTCCAACAGCTTGTCCCTTTCGCACAGGTGCCCTAACTGTCGGTACTTCAAGTTGCAATGCATAACGATTTCTATCACCGTTAGATACCGCAATCTTGATATCTTCATTAGGACTTGCTTTTACGCGATAAGAAATTCCATCATCTACACGCACAAAAGTGCTTGAGCCTTCTTTTGTCACCATTGTTTCCATTGTTACTTTTTCAAAGCCATAATCTAATAACGCCGCGGCCTCATACCAGCGATAATCCTGCGCGCAGTGCAAAACTACAGCAATAAGATTTACACCATCTCGCTCGGCAGAAGCAACAAGACACTCCCCTGCTGCCTCCGTATAGCCTGTTTTCATTCCATTAATCCCCTGATAATTTCCCAATAGTAAATTTGTATTTTCAAATAGAACGGGGGCTTGGTATTCTCGCCACGAAAAAGATTTATACTGCGTTTTGATAATCTCTCTAAACATAGGATTTTTATATGCATACGCTCCAATTCGTGCCAAATCATGTGCAGTTGTATAATGATTGGGATCTGGTAACCCGCAAGAATTTGCAAAATGCGTATGAAACGCCCCCAAGCGTTGTGCTTTTTCATTCATTAGCGCAGCGAAATTCTCAACTAAGCCAGAGATATGTTCCGCCACCGCAATGGATGCATCATTGCCGGATAACATCATAATGCCGTACAACGCATCTATCATCGGCAGTTGATCCCCAGTCGCTAATTGCATTGAAGAGCCTTCTGTCCCAGCAGCATTCTCGCTTACCATAATTACATCATTTAAATTACTTTTTTCTAATGCAAGAATCGTCGTCATAATTTTTGTCGTACTTGCCGGATACATTTTTTTCTCAGCATTTTTTTCATAAATAACTTTCCCCGTGTCTGCTTCTATTAAAATAACAGCCTGTGCTGTCAGCTTTTCAAGATCCGGCGACGCGAACCCAACCGATATTTTTATTAACATAAATAAACTTATAAGACATAGATATACGACTCTACGTAGAATCAACAATAATTCCTCCCCGAATGATACCATGACAATAGCACAAACCTTGATACAGATGGCATTTTAGCTCCCTCTGAATCTTCATCCCTAAATAAACCCTTATAGGTGCTTACGTATCATTTTATTCTTTTCTCCTTTTATTTAACCAAACACTGATAACATAGGTTTTAACTTTTTACGAATTTTTAAACAGGTGCATTTTACATTCAAATTCTTGAGCATTGTTCTCCTACTGTTAATTATGTTTTTTATTGGTCCATTTTTATACAGTTTCTTTAAGTTGCTCCATTACCTATCTAATGAAAGACTTTATATAAAAATTCATTATATCTTACTATTACACAGACTAAATTCTTATCCTCCTACTTTATTTTCATCAATAAATTGAAATCTTTAATTTTGTCCATAATAAATATGGACTTGTCATGATTTCTTTTGATTGAGTTTGACCGACTTTGAATGTATAATAAAATTAATCTTAAGATAAAGCCAACTCATACTATCGGATAAACAGAGGAGGCATTGTAATGAACAGCGCAAAGCTCAATCCGCGGATTAAGGAAATTCTTCTTCAATTAGCTAAAGCTGCAACTCCAATTACGCTTTCTGAAATAGCTGAAAATTTAGAAGTCAGTGCTAAAACTATTCGCCGTGATTTGCCATATGTTGAAAAAATATTATGCGAATATGGATTTAACTTAGACAAAAAAACCGGCGTCGGGATTCAGCTACTCGCTTCTTCGGCGGAAAAAAATCAGCTTATCCAATTATTTCAGGAACAGACGACTCAGCGAATCTATACCCCCACTCAGCGTCAAATTGCAATTGCAGGTCAACTTTTATCAGATCAAGAACCAATGAAGTTATTTAAGTTAACAAAGCAGCTCAACGTCACGGAAAGCACAATCAGCAACGATTTAGATAAGCTCGAACCTTGGTTTGCTAAACATCATTTATCTTTCATCAGAAAACCGGGTCTAGGCATCTATCTCCAAGGCGACGAACAGGACATTCGTAAAGCAATTATTCACTATATTTATGAAAACATTGACGAAACAGCTTTGCTTAGTATATTACGTGATAATTTTTCAAAAGCTAAAGAGAATCATGCATCCATTGCAATAGATGCGAGTCGGCAATTACTCAATCTAGTTGAACCCAGCGTTATCATAAAGCTAACAAACCTCTTAAAAGATACGGAAGAGTTTATGTCTAAAAAGCTTTCAGACAATGCCTATATCGGCTTAACTGTACACCTAGCTTTGGCAATTAAACGAATGCAAACCTATGGTTCAATTACCATGACACAATCACACCTTACTGAGCTACAACAAGAAGCCGAATATCGCATTGCGCAAAAAATTGCCATCCAAATTAACAATGTATTTCACCTAACTGTTCCTGAAGCTGAAATTGGTTACATTACCATGCACCTTTTAGGTGCACGCAACCAATATTTTTCTGCTGAAAATAGAGACAAAACGATTGACAACTTTAAACTAGTTCAACTTGCAACACAAATGATCAAAATCGCTGAGCAAGAAATAAAGCTTCCATTAATAAAAAACGAAAAATTACTCATTGGCTTAGTTAATCATCTCGGACCATCCATTCGTCGCTTGCAAATGAATATGGAAATAAGAAATCCTTTATTAAAAGATATGAAAGAGCATTATCCGGAATTAATGTGGATAAGTAAAAAATGCGCGAAAACTTTAGAAGATAAGCTAGATCTCATTATGCCTGAGGCGGAAATTGCATATATTGCAATGCATCTAGGAGCAGCAATTGAAAGCCAACATAAAGTGTTTAAACCAATTTACAAGATAGCGATTGCGTGTCCTTCTGGCATGGGATCTTCTCGCTTATTAGCTACACGAATTGAAAGAGAATATGAAACTCTCAAAATCACCAATATTATTTCTGCAATTCGCATAGATGAAACCGAATTACGCAAAGCAAGTGTTGACTTCGTCATCTCTACGATTCCAATAACAAATTGCCCCCTACCTGTCATAGTGGTAAATTCGTTGCTCCTCGATGTCGATAGACTTGCGATTGAGAATCAAATAAATTTACTAAATGCTTCACACCAAACTTTATCAAAAATGACCGAGCAAAATTATACTTTTTCTGAAAAGCTCACTATGTTAACAGACTATGGACAAGCGATTCTCGAATTGCTAAACAATTTTTTTCTTACTGTTGATGCTAGCGCAAATTCATTAGAAACAGTGATCATAAATATCAGTAAATTCCTGAAATCTAACGTTTCCGAACAAAAGCTACTAGAAAAAGCGTTTTTAGCAAGAGAACGTTATGGCACTACGTTCATCTCTGATTCTCCAATTATTTTATTGCACTGTCGAAATGATAGTATCACACAATTATGTTTCGGAGTAATTCAATTAGCAAATCAAATCACTGTAGATGACGGAAATAATGAGATGAAAGTTGTGAAAACGATAGTTGTCATGCTGGCACCTGAGGAAGTCAGCAAAACAAAATTGGAAATAATGAGCTACCTCGCTAAAATGCTTCTTGAACGATTTGGGTTGCTTGATTTATTGCAAAGCGGAACCCAAGAGCGCATTCGTTTAGAAGTCAGTAATATGTTGGAAGAGTTTTATAAAGAGAAAAATACAACATTCATGGAGGGATAAGCATGCAAGAAAGCATTCAAAAATTTGGTCGTGCTCTCAGTGGTATGGTTATGCCAAACATTGGCGCTTTTATCGCTTGGGGCATCATTACGGCTTTATTCATTCCTACGGGATGGTATCCAAACGAAAAATTAGCCTCGCTCGTTGATCCAATGGTAACTTATTTATTACCACTGCTAATTGGTTATACTGGCGGTAGAGCTGTAGCTGGTGCAAGGGGTGGTGTACTTGGTGCAATCGCAACCAGCGGCGTCATCGTCGGCGCTGGAATCCCAATGTTTATCGGTGCAATGATTATGGGACCTCTCGGCGGTTATATTATCAAAAAATTTGATGAATCCATCGATGGCAAAATCCCATCCGGTTTTGAAATGCTCATTAACAATTTTTCTGCCGGCATTATTGGTGCCATTCTTGCTTTATTAGCTTATATTGCAATTGGGCCAATTGTTCTACTTTTAAATAATTTTTTGCGCGCTGGTGTAGAAACAATTGTAACTGCTGGTATTTTACCCGTTGCATCTATATTCATCGAACCAGCTAAAATTCTATTCTTAAATAATGCAATCAATCATGGTGTCTTAGGTCCAATTGGTATTCAAGAAGCACAAACAACCGGAAAATCCATCTTCTTTTTACTTGAATCAAATCCTGGGCCTGGACTTGGTATTTTACTTGCCTACTGGATGTTTGCTAAAGGAACTGCTAAAGATTCTGCCCCTGGCGCAACAATCATCCATTTTCTCGGTGGTATTCATGAAATCTATTTTCCTTATGTTTTAATGAATCCACTTTTAGTTTTAGCCGTAATCGCTGGCGGAATGAGCGGTGTAGCCGTCTTTTCACTACTCGGAGCAGGGCTGGTTGCCACACCTTCTCCTGGTAGTATCTTCGCATTACTTGCAATGACGCCAAAAGGACTTCATCTTGCTGTACTCGCTGGCATCCTGACTTCTACAATCGTCTCCTTCCTCGTTGCTTCCGTTTTCGTAAAACGTGCAGCTGGAAGAATGGATGATAGTGAATTATCAAAAGCACAAGAAACGCTGAGAGATTTAAAAGGAACTCCAAACACTTCTGTTTCCAAAACAGCAATTGCAGGCAACGACTTGAAGAAAATCGTTTATGCTTGTGATGCTGGTATGGGCTCTAGTGCAATGGGTGCGAGTACATTAAGAAATAAATTTAAAAAAGCTGGTTTTAATGTGAGTGTTACCAACTGTGCAATCGAAGCAATTCCTGCTGATGCTCAAGTTGTCGTTACACATGAAAAACTTGCGGAACGCGCAGTGAAAGCATCCCCACAAGCTGAGCATATCTTCGTAAAAGATTTTCTCCAAAACAATGTATTTGAAATTTTATCCGAACGTTTAGCAAATGTCAAAACAGCACCTATTCTTGAAACAGAAATACCGAAAAATCAACCTGATTCAAGCAGTATGCTTAAAAGAGAGAATATTAAATTAAACTGCCCTTCTACCGA
The DNA here is from genome assembly GCF_965318445.1 of Anaerosinus sp. Taxonomy (NCBI): domain Bacteria; kingdom Bacillati; phylum Bacillota; class Negativicutes; order Selenomonadales; family Sporomusaceae; genus Anaerosinus; species Anaerosinus sp. Next base: position 415,009 of record NZ_CBDNNH010000018.1, read on the forward strand.
TAAGGAAACTGCGATTCGCGAAGCTGGAAAGCTACTTTTCAAAAGCGGGTATGTCGAAGAAGATTATATTGAAGCAATGATTGCACGTGAAAATGATATTACTACCTATATCGGTAAAGGTATCGCAATTCCTCACGGTGTATCAAGTGCTAAAGAGAAAATTAAAAAATCTGGTATTGTCGTTCTGCAATATCCAGACGGTGTACAGTTTGGTGATGATACCGCCTACCTCGTTATTGGTATTGCTGGGCTTGGCAATGAGCATTTAAATATTCTGGCAAATATCGCAACTGCAATTGAATCCGATGAAGATGGCGGTGAAGATATTGTAGCAAAGCTTCGCAAAACAGACAAAATAGAAGATATTTATCATATCTTTACCATGTAAAATAAAGTAGACTTAATTCAGGTGGAGTTTTTACTCCATCTGAACCCTGCCAACAACCTTATCCAGGGGCGTAGCTGCTCGCCTGTGCCCTGTGTGGGTGTAACTCTCACTTATAAAAGTTGAGAGTCTTAAAGCAAATTAGCCATTAAATAAATATTTTGAACAGCTAACTATAGTATTTAAAATGAAAACTTGATAAAGGAGCAAAAAAAATGAAAACAAAAGCAGTCCGTTTATACGGAAAAAAAGATTTACGATTAGAAGAATTTGAACTTCCAGAAATACAAAACGATGAAATATTGGTCGATATTATAACTGACAGCGTTTGTATGTCAACTTATAAAGCCGCCTGTTTAGGTGAAGATCATAAGCGCGTACCTTCAGACATCTCTTCGCACCCAATTATCGTTGGACATGAAATGGCAGGAACGATTCTTCAAGTCGGACAAAAATGGCAAGGCAAATTCAAAGCCGGTGAAAAATATGCATTGCAACCGGCACTAAATTATAAGGGAAGTATGGATTCTCCTGGATATTCATATCGCTATTGCGGAGGTACAGCAACACATGCCATCCTTCCGCACGAAGTTATGGAAGTTGGCTGCCTATTAAAATACAGCGGTGAATCCTTCTATGAAGCTTCTCTTGCTGAACCAATGTCTTGTATTATCGGCGCTTTTCATGCAAACTTCCATACAAAAATGGGGAGTTATGAACACCTTATGGGCATCGTTGAGGGCGGAAAATTAGCGCTTATCGCGGCGGCTGGTCCAATGGGACTTGGTGCAATTGATTATGCACTTCACTGTGATCGCCGTCCTGGTTTTATCGTCGTAACCGACGTCAATGAATCAAGACTTGCCCGCGCTGAACAAATTTTCGCTGAAAAAGCGAAAAAATCCGGCATCGAACTTCACTTCGTCAATACAGCCAAAGTGGAAGATCCCGTTTCCTATCTTCGTAAATTAAGCGGCGATACAGGATTTGATGATGTATTCGCCTTTGCCCCTGTAAAAGCAGTAGTCGAACAAGCAGATCAAATTTTAGGACGCGATGGTTGTTTAAACTTCTTCGCAGGCCCAACAGATACCAAATTCTCTGCTGAATGCAATTTCTATAACGTACACTACGCCTCCACGCATACAATTGGAACAACTGGTGGGAATACAGATGATATGATTGAATCCCTTCGTTTAACTGAAGAAGGAAAAATCAATCCCGCAGTTATGGTAACACATATTGGCGGTATTGATCATGCCGCCGAAGCGGTGCTTACACTACCTGATAAACCAGCTGGGAAAAAATTAATTTATACCGGAATTAATCTTCCACTTGTTGCGATTGAGGATTTTGCTGAATTAGGTAAAACAAATCCCCTTTTTGCAAAACTTAATGAAATAACAAAGAAAACCAATGGTCTTTGGAATGTAGAAGCCGAAAAATATCTCCTTGCTAATGCAAAATAGACTTCAACAAAAATCCCTATCATTTTGTAAAAAATGATAGGGATTTTTATATGAGGTAAAACTCCACCCAAATGAATCCACTTTATTGCTCTTTAAAATGGGATTTACTTTGCTTGCAAACTGGGCAAACAAAATCTGCTGGTGCATCGTGAATATCACCTTCATAGACATATCCACAAACATCACAGACATATTTATCTTTTATCGTTTCTTCTACTTCAGCTTGATACGTAGGCGCATTCTTCGGTGCTTTTCCTTTTATAACTTCATGATAATATTTATAAGTCATCGGATCAACATTTACACCTTTCATCGTATTCGTAACACGCCCAAGAATAATAAAATGCGTTTCAGTTTCCGTCATGGATATCACTTCCGCCCCAATATATCCACAAGCATTCTCTTTTACTATTGGCATACCATCCAAATACATATATTCTAAGCCATCAAATTTGTCCACTTCGCACCCTGAGCAAAAGCCAAGTCTCGCGATTGTATTCTGGCTTGTCCGCTCTGATAAAATAGATATACTAAATTTCCCACACTCTTTAATTGCTTTATAAGTAAAATTATCTTTATTCATACTCACAGCAATAATTGGATTTTCACTTGTAATCTGTACAACAGTATTAACAATACACCCTGTCGGACGCTCCTCATCTAACGTTCCGACTGCATACATTCCATAAGAAAGTTTCCATAAAACTGACATATCCATAAAAAAGCCTCCTCTATTTCAAAAAAAATAATTATTATTAATTAATAGCCTATCATCAAATTAAAGGTATTCGGCATTTGCTAGCGAATTCCTTTTTTTCATAGCCAAATTTAAACATATAACGATATGGAGAAACTACATGATTTCTAAGGATACCAAAATACCAGACACCAAATTAAAATGCATTGCTAACTTGATTATGCTCCTTATTGTATTGATATGGGGCAGTTCATTTATCAGTATAAAGATAGCCGTTCATGAAATCCCACCGATTACACTCGCTTTTATTCGCTTTTTTATCACTTCAATTATCCTCTACTGTGGCTTAAAAATTAACGCACCACAAACAAAGATATCCAAATCGGATTACTTCCCCCTAGCAATTGCAGGATTTGTTGGCATCACCATCTATTTCTGTTTTGAAAATACTGCGCTTAGTTTAACAAGTGCATCCAATGCTTCTTTAGTTTCTTGCCTGACTCCAATTATGGCGATTGCACTTAACGTAATCTTTTTCAAAGCACGTTTATCAGGATTAGAATTTATCGGGTCTGCCGTCGGTTTAATCGGAGCCTATCTTGCAATTACCGCTAACGGAGATTTATCTTTAGATTCAAATAATTTTAAAGGGAATATGCTTATGATCGGTGCAATGTTTTCTTGGGCAGTTTTCACTCTACTCAGTAGAAAAATACAACATAAATATAGCAGCCTTTGCATTGTAACTTACCAAACTATTTTTGCTACAATTACACTATTACCGCTCGCCTGCTTTGAATATCAAAAATGGCAACCTTTCTCCCCCCTTGCATTAGCGCAAGTTATTTTTCTTGCTGTTTTTTGTTCTGCACTAGGAAATTATCTTTACGTTTACGCGCTAAAAATCCTTGACGTTACGATTACAACGATTTATCTGAACCTCGTTCCAATCGTTGGCGTTATTGCAGGTTCACTGATTCTGGGCGAAACAGTTTTACCTATTCAATTATTAGGCGGCAGTATTATTATTAGCGCAATTCTAATAATTAATTTAGAAAGAACATTTAATCTTTGGCAAAATCAGCTGATTACGAAAAAAACCAAACTTTAAAATATTTTAAAGTTTGGTTTTTCTTCTTAAGCTTTTTAAAAACTATACGTATTCCGCCCCTGTTGTTTTGCATAATACAAAGCTTTATCTGCTGACTTATATAAAGTATCAAAATTATAGCCACTTTCAGGGAACTTTGCAATTCCAATACTACAAGTTAACTTACATGATTTACTATTTTGTATATTACGAAAAGCTCTGTTTAACCGCATCGCTTCTTTTGCAATATCTTCTTCTTTCTCAATAACATTGAGGAATACGACAAATTCATCTCCTCCTAATCTGCCAAAAATTCCTCTTCCTTCAAATTGCTCCTTCAAACATTTCGATACCAATTGAATAATTTCATCGCCAAAAGGATGCCCATACGTATCATTCAACGCCTTAAAATGGTCAATATCAATAATAAATAACACCCTATGATAAGATATTCCACTATGAAGCAACTTATTTATCTCTTTTTTTATTCCGTCACGATTATACATATCACTTAACCCATCAGTTTCCGCCAATCTTTGCAATTTTATCACTTTACGATTTTTGGCTAAAATAATTATAATTAAAATTGCAATAACTCCAAATAATACACCAGCAATCACTTGATAATAATACTGCAAAAAAAAGTTTTGCAATGAATCTTGTTTTATCCTTGTATTTCCCAATATGATAGTATCAATATCAGCAAAACTAATGCGAGCGATACTCTTATTAAGAATACGCGGTAATATAGTTCCATTTTCACGATTCACCGCTAAACAAAGCAGCAACTTTTCATCAGTCAAAATCTTCTTTTCAAAGTTCTTTATCTGCCCGCGAGTCCGCATAATATCTTCCATCATATATAAATTCTGCAAAGCAAAGTCAGCTTCTCCGCTTTCAACTCTGCTAACAGAATCATCATAACTTCTTGACCGTATAATATCCACCTCAGGATAAAGTCTTTCAATATAATAAATTAAATCAATCCGATCTTCTGGAATAGCAATAGTCGCATGCATTTTTAATGGTCTATCATCTATAGAAAGCAGCGTTTGAAAAATATGCATATAAGGTTTTGTTAATGACGCTTGGTACTTCTCAACTAGGGCAATATTGTTCGGAAACTGACTAGCTATATTGATTTCTTCTTTTTTTAGTCCTTCTAATAAATCTATATATCCTTTATAGCCCACATATTCAAACTTAATTCCACTATATTCCGAAATCAAATCCATGATATCTATCATTATCCCTTTAGGCTTTTTATCCTTTTTATCAAAATACTCCATTGGATAATCATTAACAACATAACCTACTTTAAGGATAGGATGTTCCCTAATATATGCCCTCTCCTCTTTCGTATAGACATGCATCTTTGTATCAATTTTCCCGTAATACTTAGCAAATAGCTCCTTATCATAATCAGGATTTTCTTTTTTTATTTCAGCGAGAGCAAAATTAAGCTTATCCAAAACGTGTTTATTCCCTTTTGTCGTAATAAAATAGGACTTGACTGGTTCAAAACTCATTAATAACTTCTCTGTTTTTAAATTTCTAAGATTATCCGAAACAAAAGCATCAATTCTACCTTCATTTAACGCAGTCACTATATCCTGCTGACTGCCAAAATAAATATTTTTTGTATTAATATTCCTTGCTTTGCAAAAATTTTCAAATACACGATTGTCATCACTGCCTGCCATAAAACCAACAATTAATCCATCTAGTTTTTCAACTTCGCCATATTCAAAATTTTCATTGTCCTGTCTCACATAAATCCCTGTAGCGCTCATACCAATTTCAAAATTTGGATAATCAAAAATTCGTGCTCTTTCCTCTGTATATTGTGCTGCACCTAATATATCAATTTCACCTTTTTCTAACATAGCTAATTGTTCTTGCCATGTTCCTGGAACATATTCATATTTCCAGTTGGTAAACTCTGCAATTTTTTGTAAATATTCATATCCATAACCATCTTTTTGATCTATACCATAAATATCGTTATATCCATCAAATAAAAAATATCCAACGCGTATTGATTCTTTTTCCTCCTCAGTATAGCCATTGATTGGCTGAACGAGTATCATTAATGATAAAAACAATATAATAATTTTTATTACTCTGCATATTCTAATGATATCACCACCTTTTGCTATCATTATATTATAAAAGCCGACAAAAGTCATAAGAATATAGCATCCTAGAACGCTTTTGAAAAAATTGGAACAACACTTTACAAAATCATATATAATAGAGATATAGTAAACATTCTGAGGAGGATATTCTATGAAAGCTGTTATTTTTGATATGGATGGAGTCATTGTCGACAGCGAGCCAATCTACAATAAAGTTCATGCAGATATGTTACGAGAATTCGGTATAACAGAGTTTCTCGATTGTCCCGAAGACTATACCGGAATGACAAGTATAGCCGTATTTACCAAGACAAGAGAATTATATCAATTAAAGCAGACCATAGCTGAAATAGCAGCCTATCAACGTGATATTATTATTCGAGAAATAAAAAAACTAGAGGATGAACCAATCGCCGGCATTCGAGAATTATTAGCAAGTTTAAAAAAACATAAAATAAAAACAGCGATTGCTTCATCATCAGAGCGATTATTTATAAATACTGTTGTTGATAAATTTGGACTACACAATTATTTCGATGTAATTGTCAGCGGAGACGATATTGAAAATAGTAAGCCTGCACCTGATATATTTCTCAAAGCTGCTCACCTATTATGCGTTGAACCAGCAAATTGCCTTGTCATTGAAGATTCAAAAAGTGGCACAATCGCTGCAAAAGCTGCAGCAATGAAATGTGTTGGATTTGCCAACCCAAACTCTGGGAAACAAGATTTAAGTCAAGCAGATAAAATCATTTCTTCGATTCATGAAATCAATATTCTTGAATATATAAAAACGTTGAATTTCAAATGAAATTCAACGTTTTTATATAATTTATTGATTTTTTCAGAAATTTTCACATTCAATTATTTTCAACCTGAGTTCTGAGCTGTTGATAAAGACGTAAACGCTCATTACGAACCCATGCCCCAATTTGATTTCCCGACAATCCTTGTGGCGCCGAATGCCCACATACCCGACTTAGCTTACCTAAATAAAATTCGTAATGGATTAAAAACTCTGGTAAGCTTCCATTATCCGCCCGAATTACGGCCGAAAAACCATCTGCACCAATCGGATTTTTTCCTAGCGCAATAATAAAATCAACAATTTTCCCATCATGTTTCATGACATTGACACGCATATGCTCTTTAATCACAAAATCCGCACATTTTATCCATAAACGCGGTAATGTCATTAGACAATTCCACTCACTTAAAACTTTTATGCCTTTTTTTTCATGTCCATAATGATGCGGCAACATAACCGCTGGCGTTACCCCTTTTCCAATATCATGTGCTAATGCGGCAAAACGAACCTCTACACGGTTGTTTTCCATGGCAACTCTATCTAAGACTTGCATAGTGTGCACAAACGCATCTCCCTCAGGATGATATTTCTTTGGTTGCGTTTTCCCAATAAGCGCATAAATATGTGGAAATGTCACATCCAATAATTCTGCATCTCGCAATGCAGAAAAAAATCTTGATGGGATATCTGTTTTCAGTGCTTTTTCTAACTCTCCTACCAATCGTTCTTTTGCTTCCAGTTGGATCTCCCTACGGCATTGTTTCATATACTCTATCGTTACATCATCAATAGCGAAACCAAATTGCGCTGCTTGGCGCGCAGCCCGAAGTGCTCTTACGGGATCATCGGTAAAATGCTTAGAAACAGCCCGAATTCGTTTCGCTTTGATATCCTCTGCGCCATGATATGGATCAATAATCTCTTCTGTCATTACATCATAGGCAATACTATTCATCGTAGAATCCCTACGATACAAATCTTCTTCTATTGTAATTTTAGAATCAAATACAATAGAAAACCCTCGATATCCATCACCAGATTTTATTTCACTTCGCGCAAAAGCAACTTCACATTTTTTCTCATCAACAGTAAGTAAATACACAGGAAAAGCTTTTCCTATACGAACTGCCTGTGGGAATGTCTGTACAAAAGACTCTTCACAGACTCCACATAAAGCATAATCTTTATCGTGTGCAGCTACCCCCCTTAATAAATCTCTCACCCAGCCGCCGACAATATAAAGTTTTCCCCCAAGCAGATGAACTTTTTCACAAAACTCTATTTCTTTCATTCTATTTCCTCATTAATAAAATTCATTATTTTCATTATACCTCATATGATAAAATCTATGAAAGATGGAGATAAAAAATACAAGTCTTTATTTTGAAGACTTGTATTTTTTATCTCTTAATTTTACTATTCATCTATTCCTATATTATATAGGAAGAAAACCTTCCTCAAACTACGTCAAAGTTGACTAATTTTGCATCAAAAATTCCTTGTATGCTAACAACCTCAGCAAGAACATCCGCTGAAATTTCATTATCAATAGTAAGTACCATAATATTTGTTCCTTTAATATCTGTTTTACCCACTTGCATACCAGAAATATTAATACCCGCAGCACCCATAATAGAACCAACTTTACCAATAACACCTGGGCAATTGATATGAGGGCAAATTAAGATTCTCGCATGGGGATCAACATCTACACGATGTTTATTAATTGTAACAATGCGAGCCTCTTCACCGAATAATGTCCCTTGTACTTCCACCGCATTTTTCGCAGCTTTTACACGTACCGTAATTAGATTTGCAAAATTATCTGCCTCTGCATTCTTAACGGATTTCACTTTAATATTGCGCTCTTTCGCAATACCAGGTGCATTTACATAGTTTACTGCATCCTGCAATATTGGGTTTAACATTCCTTTAACAACTGCAGTTGTAATCATTTTTGTATCTACTTTTGTAATTTCACCATTGTATTCTACTTCTACTTCAGAAATTGCACCTTCTGCTAAAGAACGAACTGTACATCCCATACGTTCTGCCAAGTCAAAGTAAGGTCTGATTGTTTTCATTACTTGAGCCGAAACAGGTGCCATATTTACCGCAGTTGAAACAGGTTCGCCGCGAAGTGCTGCTGCTACCCCATAAGCAACGTCAACTGCAACCCCGATTTGCGCTTCTACCGTAGATGCACCAAGGTGAGGTGTAAGTACAACTTTTTCTAGCCCTTGTAATGGATGATTTTCGCCCATAGGTTCACTCTCAAAAACGTCAATTGCGGCACCAGCTACAATACCGTCTTTTACAGCTTCAGCTAATGCAGCTTCTTCAATGATTCCACCACGTGCACAATTTACTAAACGAACGCCTTTTTTCATTTTTGCAAAAGTTTCTTTACCTATCATATGCTTTGTTTGTGCTGTAAGCGGCATATGTACTGTAATGAAATCTGCTTTTGTATAGATATCATCTAATGTACCGAGTTCAATGCCCATGTTTTGCGCTCTTTCTTCATTAACATATGGATCGTAACCAATAACGTCCATATCAAAAGCCAAGGCGCGTTTTGCAACACCGCTACCGATACGGCCTAAACCAATCACACCTAATGTTTTTCCACGAAGTTCAACACCGACATATTTTTTACGATTCCATTCACCTTTTTGTGTTGTTTCATTGGCAATTGGAATATTTCTCGCCATGGAAAGCATCATTGCCATCGTATGTTCTGTAGCTGCAATTGTATTACCTTCTGGCGCATTGAGAACAATAACACCTTTCGCTGTAGCAGCCTCGATGTTAATGTTATCTACACCAACACCAGCACGACCAACAACTTTAAGGTTCTTTGCTGCTGCAAATACTTCTTTTGTTACTTTAGATGCGCTACGCACGATTAACGCATCAAATTCAGGAATCATTTCCAGTAATTCTTCCGCAGTCAATTTTGGTTTTTCTACAATTTCAAACTCTTTACTTAAAATGTCTATCCCTTTTTGAGAAACTCCATCGGCAACTAAAACTTTCATCATGTTACAAAACTCTCCTTTTCTTATCTTAAAATCAAATTCCCTAGATTCCTTTGCTGGCACAGTCGGAATCTGGCATATATACAAAAAAGTTTCGCCCCAAATCAATTGGGGCGAAACTTTAATATTCCGCGGTACCACCCAAGTTAGCATAATATGCTTCCTCTAGTCCGCTATATCGGGCGAACCCCGTCTTAATTCATCATTAGATACTCTGGGGCGGAACAATCTACACCACTTACCGATTTGCACCAAACACCGGTTCTCTGAAAAGTAATCGCTAAATCGCTTCCCCATCATCGCATTTACAAATAGTCAATAAAATGACTGTTTTATTTTTTTATCATGTATTAGATTATATTTTATCCTCCGTCAAACGTCAAGTGTATTTTTCAAAAAAACATTTTTTATTTTTCCCTTGACGATTTTGCAAAAATAGCGTTAGAATATAACAAAAAATAAACAAGTTACCTGAGGAGGTATCCTGATTTGAATAATCGTATTTTTAATTTCAACGCTGGTCCAGCAGTTTTACCGCTTGAAGTTCTTCAAGAAGCACAGGCTGAATTATTAAACTTCCAAAATACAGGCATGTCCATTATGGAAATCAGTCACCGTTCCAAACCATATGAAGCTGTACATAATCAAGCAATTGCCGATATCAAAGAATTGATGAAACTTGGTGATGACTACGAAGTGTTGTTCATCCAAGGCGGCGCAAGTATGCAATTCGATATGATTCCAATGAACTTTTTAACAGCAGGAAAAATTGGGAACTACGTAGTTTCTGGCTCCTTTGCCAAAAAAGCCTTGAAAGAAGGAAAACTTTTTGGTGCAACACACATTGCCGCTTCCAGTGAAGAAGCAAATTTCACTTATATTCCAAAACAAGAAGATATCAAATTAAGCGATAACGCAGCTTATCTTCATATCTGCTATAACAATACAATTTTTGGTACGGAATGGAAATACGTTCCTGAAACAAACGACGTTCCATTAATTGCAGATATGTCCTCTGATATGCTTTCTCGTCCGGTTGATTTTTCAAAATTCTCCATGATTTATGCAGGTGCACAAAAAAATCTTGGACCTTCCGGTGTTTGTTTAGTTGTAATTCGTAAATCAATGATTGAAAACTTGCCAGAAAATATTGCAGCAATGCTTCGTTATGATACTTATGCAAAAAATAATTCCCTTTATAACACACCTCCAGCATTTGGTATCTATATGCTTGGCAAAGTAGTTCGCTGGATTAAAAACAACGGCGGCCTTGAAGTTATGGCAAAACGCAATGCAGAAAAAGCTGCTATTATTTACGATGCTATCGATAACAGCAATGGGTTCTATCGCGGACATGCGCAAAAAGAGAGCCGCTCTTTCATGAATGCTACCTTCCGCTTACCAACTGAAGAATTAGAAAAACAATTTATTTCCGAAGCGACTGAAAAAGGTCTAGGCGGTTTGAAAGGTCATCGTTCCGTAGGCGGGCTTCGCGCTTCTATTTACAATGCAATGCCAAAAGCCGGCTGTCAAGCATTAGTTGATTTCATGGTAGAATTTCAGCGTAAAAACAGCTAATTGATCATTACATTACTAAAAATATAAATTAGGCCTCTATGCAAGTTTGAAATCTCTCTTTTCCTGCCTAAAGGTCTTTTTATTCGACTTTATTTATTATTTTTTATATAATTAATTTAAACTACTCTTTTTCATATCCTGATTACACCTAACCCTTAAACTTAAAAGATAAGGCGGTGATCACCATAAACATACTATTTAAAAATTATTTACTTTACATAATATCATTATGCCTAGTAATTTTATTTATATTTAGTATATTTTTTTATGCCATAGTTTCATCGCCTTATATAGGTATAACCTCAGTAGAAGAAAATCTTCAAATTACAAATAATAAAATTGCGACTCTTACCGTTGAACTTAGAAGTTTAGAAAAGCAAATCCAAAAAAAGAAAAATTCTCTGACCAATTTATACGTAGATTTTTTTGGTGCGTGCGGCAAACTGACTATCCAGACAATCGTCACCCCAGAAAGCACACGTCTTCGATTTTGTGATGCTGAATTAAACTCAAAAATCTATCGTGCTAAGCCAAAAACTAGTCGAACTTACCAACGTTACTCACCAGAAACCTTTGATATTACTTTCCTCTCAGCAATAACCGCATTTGAATTAAACTATGTTTTGAAAAATACTCCTATGCAAGGATTAGGAGAGTCGTTCATTAATGCCGAATTAGATACGGGAATCAATGCTGTTTTCTTAGCTGCAATTGCAATTCACGAATCAAACTGGGGAAAATCCACACTAGCCACAGAGCGTAATAATTTATTTGGCTTTGCAGCTTATACAAGTACTCCTGAAAATGCAATCGCCTTTGCCTCTAAAGAAGACGCTATTGCTTATGTCGCACAATTTCTACGCACACATTATATCGACGGAGACTACTATCGCGGTCACACGATTCGTGATATAAATGAACTTTACGCCGCTGATAAAAACTGGTCAATACAAATATTTTCTACAATGCAAAAAATAGATGAAATATTGCAAAATAACGATTTCTCAACTATATAAAAACTACATCCAGCGAATTTTCTATCTCCACTGAATGTAGCCATATAATCTATTCAGCAACAATTTCACACTTGTTAGTGAAATAGTGCGGAATGATATAGTATGGAATTGCCAAACCCACTAATACACCGAGCCAAAACGAAAAAGTATTTCCCATCAAAAGAACAAAAGCTAATAGTAAAACCACAACCCACAAAATCCAATTATCACAATATTCATCAATTGTAAATCGAACAATTTCTTCTATTTTAGACCGCTCCATATCAGACATATCGTTCACCTCCTATATTACATAATATGTTTCAAAATGTAATTTGTCCCCTACCCCAAGTATTCTAGCCTTAAATATAAAAAATAATTTTAGCAACTACCTCTTCTTCTTTTTCAATTTTAATTAGCAAATTTAATCGAAAATCAGCGAAAAAATTTATAAATTTAAAATAATCTGAATATTGAAATAAATTTTCGGTTATGCTATAATAAAGCCATAAGGAATAGGAAATCTTCATACAGAAGGGAAGTGAGGTTTATCGAATACATGACCGAACAAATCATCCCAACATAAGCTTAACGTCACGGTGCAAACAAATTGTTTGAAAGATCTTACTCGTTGCCTATGTAGAGATGCAATCCCGACGGATGTATACTCTTGGTGAGAGAAGATACTGATACGGCACAGAAGAGGACGGTAAGTATTCGTGTAAGGTGAATCCGTTTACCCCTAAAAGAACGCATTGATTGCAACAATGCGCAACAAAGATTCCTGTTCTGAATGTCATGACATGAATGGCTACCCATTTAGATTCTACTTGTATGTTTCTCTATATAGTTTAGTTAGCGACAATGGCTCATCTGCCGTGCGCTCGCGCCTGTAAATAATATTTTTTAGTTAGGCTAGCTATAGAAATAAACAGTATGAGGTCTCTGATGAAAAGGAGTCCAGACAAGTGAATATCGGACAACAAAATAATGAATGAGGTATAGTAACCCAATGTCAAACTATAGGTACAGCTAGAGGGCAAACATCGAAAGTAGTGATGTTTTATCCTCTAGCTGTTTTATTTATGTTTTGAAAAATATTTTATTATAATGCACTTTTTAAGAATACCTATTTTACTATTTCTTTTGTTGAAACAACCTGTGAAAAAGTAGCTAATACAGAAGTCATCACCCCATGTATTTCTTTTTCTGTATATATCATATCCGCCTTTGCATTTGAACTATCATGAACAAAATAAAACTTATACCCTTTATGATACCCTTCTATAATTGTTGAAAGTACACACATCCTTGAATTGTAGCCAACAACAAAAATTTTTTCCGATTTATATTTTTCTAAAAACTCCGTAAACTCTTTATTTGAAAAGCAAGAATAATTATTTTTTTCAAATTCAGTTTCTGTTTTCAAGGGAATAAATTCATCTATATATTCTGCATACTTATTCCCTTTTAAAAAAACTTCTGTATTTTTGAATTCTAAATCATTGTAATGTTTTACGTGAATAATTGTCCATTTATTTTTCCTAGCATGACGTAAAATACTTTGTGCATTTCCCAAACTTTCCTCAATCTCCTTGATATAAAACGAACGTCCTTTGGTATTATATTCTCTTTGAAAATCAATAAGCAATAAAACATTATTATCCATAATAATAAATCCCCTTTCAAAATACACCTCTAAATTTATTTATATAGAGATACATCAACATTGCAAAAAGAGCTAAAAACTCTTATGATTTTATATAGGTAAGGTATGACTTGATTCAAGTGCATTTTTAACCCTATCTAAATCTTAGTTCATAACTAAATCGTGATCACATCTAAAGTTTAGCATTTTGCTATTTTTTTAGAGAAAGATTATCTAAGATAATCCTTTATTTATCAAAGTTTTTAAGAAAAAAAAAATAATTTAAAAAGGTTGTGGATAAAGATGAATGATAAAACCATAAACCTAGATTCTACGGATATCAAAATCATTGATTGTCTAAAAATGAATTCTAGAATGCAATTAAAAGACATTTCAGAACTAGTTCATCTATCCGCTCCTGCGGTGGCAGCTAGAATTGATAAACTAGAATCAACAGGCATCATCAAACATTTTACTATTGAGATTGATGAATCAAAACTAAATAATTCAATACAATGTTTTATTATTCTCTTTATGAAAAACCTCGACCACCTCGGCTTGCAAAAACTAATCAAATCCCATGACACAATAAAAGAAGCCCATAAAATAAGCGGTCATGGCTGCTATCTATTAAAAGTACATGCAAAAAACCAAGAGGAACTCAATGGTCTACTAGATCAACTTTCCCTTTATGGGACGTATCAACTTAATATTTCTATTAGTAAAATTAAATAACTGTAAATTGTATTTAATTTTATAAAAAGAGGTTATGATTAGCGATTAAACTCGCTAATCATAACCTCTTTTTGTCGTTTACCTTTTCAAGAAATCTGTAACAGAATCATATTTTGCTTCAATTACCTTGTCGCCTTGATGATTCATATAACCCCATTTTTTATTTTCTTTAAATTGAATCAAACCATTTTTAGAATATGTCATATCTTCAATCGCTGTATTTTCTGACATTATTGTATTACCTGCTGTATCAAGAATAACCCAGGCATTATTTATCTTTGCAGTAGTCACCCCTTCAGAAAATCCATTAATGGCATTGTATTTTAAACGAACAATCTGAGTTCCCTCTTTATTAATACATGCCCATTTGTCCAGTACCTTAACTGCTGCAAGCCCTTCGCTAAAATCAGAAACCATATCATATTTAAAAGGAATTACTTCATTTCCCTTTAAGTCTACATATCCCCATTTTTTATCCTTACCTGCCCCTACTACACCCTCGGAAAACCCTAATATCGCATCATATTGGGCAGGAATTATATATTCTCCTTTTATATTCATATAGCCACTTTTTCCATCAGTAACTACTCGCACTATACCCTCATGAAATTTATCCACCTGATCATTCTTTGTTGATACAACAAAATCGCCCTTTTTATCTATATACCCGCGTTTTTGTTTCTGCGTTGTTAAATCATTTTGGTCAATTTCAATTCTTCTTACACTAGTATTAGGTGCTGGATGATCAACGATACTTCCCATTGCTGCAGTCAGTAAAAAACCGCCCCAACAAAACTTGCTTACCTTTTTCCTAACCTCAGCAATTTCACCATTAAAAGGATATACTTCATCAAAATCTGCCTCGCAAAGCAGTTCACCTTTTTTATCTATATATTTATATTTTCCACCATCTTTTATCGTTGCAATCCCATCATCAAAGTTATAAATCCATTCACTGAATTGTGGTTTTATTACCATTTTACCCTCTTTATTAATAACACCCCACTTACCATTTTCTCTAACAGCTGCTAGCCCTTCACTAAAACGATTCGCGGACTTATATTGATAAGGAATGACTATTTCACCTTTTTTATTTATGTAGCCATATTTATCATCTTGTGAAACCAACGCTAAACCATTATAAAAAAAAGAAGCATTCTTATATGTTCCCTCAAAAGCTTTTTGACCAGTTTTATTATAATACTGCCAATTTTTATTTTTCTTTAAAAGAAATAGGTCATCCTTAAAACCTACAAAATCGTCAAATTCAAAAGGAATTACCAGCTGCCCCAGCGTATCAAAATAACCGTATTTCCCTTTGAGTTTTGCCCAAATCATTCCCCCCTCTATATCACCCAACTCATCGTAAATTGCTGGAATAATTTCTTTTCCTGTCTTATTATAATATCCATACTTACCGTTCAATTTAACTTTTGCTATTCCAGATGAAAAATCGCCCACATCATTAAAAACAATTGGGATAATGGACCTTCCCGTTTGGTCAATGTAGCCCCATTTACCATTTTCCTTAACTTTTGCAAGGAAAATTTCATTATTAGTTGACTGCTGAACTATATTTTCTCCATTCTCAGTTGCGAAGCTAACTTCTGGATAAAACATTAAACAGCCTAATGCAACAACACCTAATAAAAACTTAATCCCCTGATTCCAAAATAACAACCCCATCACTCCAAATCCATTTTATTGAAAAACATATCATTATTGACCATATCATGAAATTACAAAAAAGTCCATAAATATAATTAAATTTACTTTTTTAAAATATTTTCCCTTTAATTCTATGTTATAATATGGTATTATTGTAATTATCGGGTAGTTAATATTTTTTATAGAGGATGTGTTTTTTATGATTACTTTAAAAAATCAACGTACTGGACTTGTAAAACAATGTCCTACAGGATACTCTTGGACAACCTTTTTATTCGGAATCTTCGTCCCATTAATTCGTGGAGATATCAAATGGGCAGCAATTTTATTTTTGATTTCTTTATTTACAGCATTATGTACGGCAGGATTTGGTGCTCTATTTGTCGGCCCAATTTTTGCATATTTTTATAATAAGATTTTTATTAAATCAATGATTGAAAAGGGATATTCTTACTCAGATGAAGCAACCAAATCGTACCTTATTCAAAATAGTATTGTCTGTGCAGAACCTATCCCCTCACTTAATCTTAACAATGTACCTCAAGAAACTAATCTATCTGATAACTAATTCATAATAAAGACTCTAACTTTAACAAAAAAGATAAAGGAATACAAAGGTTACGGTTCTTTTTGTCTATCACTTCGTTAATATATTTATTTTATCTTTATTAATACCTGTTATTTCTGATAGCTTTCTTAGTGGTATAATTGCTTTCTACCTTAAATATTTTTAATTTTTCTTCTAATGTTCTTTCTTTTTTATCAAGCCCGTTCCATAATTTTATTGCTTGTTTTTCTTCCATCCTATTTTCCTTTGCATCTATATCAATAAATATATCATTTTCATCCATATCAGTAAATTTTTTAAATTCTTTTATTGATTCGATTTTATTTTCTCCTAGTATTCCTAATATTAGCTCTTTTTTTATATATGCTTTATAACTGCTCCATTTATATTGTCCTGCTTTTTACTATCCCTGCTTTTACAGGTTTTTTATATGGGACACTAAGTATGGACACTAAGGACACTAAGAAGGACACTAAGGGACGTTCCTTTTCCGTCAACTTATTACTACTATTCTTGTTTCACGCGACAGTTTTATCACCTCGTGCTTCAAGTGTATCATCTTGTTGTCAAAAAAGGAACGTCCCTTCTGTCTCTCCAAAAGAATGTGGTGGGATATATTGTGGTAGTTGTATGGGCAATGGTTATGGGGGGAGTTGTCCATTTTGTAGTAGTAATGAGTCTAAGTCCTTCTGATTCACCCTGAGTGATTTTTTATTATCATTTATAGGAAAATATTTATATATCAGTTTAATATGGTTAGAAGTCACTGAGATAAAAACAGAGGTTAACGGATTTTTTACGTCCGCTAACCTCATTGTTTTTATTCAGTTCCTTCCTCTCAAATCAAAGCGTCAGCAGAGGCAATTGCATCATTGATGCTACCGACGGTACTGCCGCTACGCTAGGAGCTTTCTGGGTGACTAACTACAGAATTAAGATTATGCGATCAGTTTAGGAATAAAATATATTGTCATCTACATCATGTAATTAAAGAAATTCTATTTTTATTTCCCTAAACAAGTTTTTTTGTCGTAAGATGATTAAAGTTTTGAAGCGAGGTTATATTAGCCCCATACTCTTCGAAGTTTTATATACCATATCATAGAAATAATCACACGCGTCGTCCTCATTATCGAATTTTTTTAAGCCTGTTTTGTTTCCTCGCTCACTATAATACACTTCCCACTTTCCATTTACCTCCGATAAACAAAATTTCTCATTTGGTAATCCGCCGTTAAGTGAGTACATATCTGGTCTAATATTCATCGTTATTAATTTTCGTTTTAATTCCGTTTCTTTCAATTTATGGTTCCACCTTTCTGATATATCCCCCATCTAAGAGTTCTTGAATTGTCTTGCCTAGCTTTAACTGAATACCACCACCAGGCTGATTAAACCAAGGTGCTATTTCTCCACCTAAAGCATCTATTGGTTTCACTACTTCGTAGACATTATACGGTTTCGCTTCAGTTCCAGGAACTAAGGCACGCATCTCATAAGATGTTCCTTGTGGCGAAACATAGCTTCCACTTTCATAGCCATATCTATCAATTTTTGCTCCTGGTTGCAAGGTTACATTTTTTGGTGTACCGACAAAACCATCATTTTTAGACCAATTAATATTACCAGCACTATCAATCCATCCCGTATTCTTAGCCGACAGAGCAGCCTCTTGTGCAGCTGCACGTTCTGCATTAGTAGCTGCTAACTTTGATGTCTCTTGAGCTGTAAAACGACCAATTCTAAGTTCACCTTTACTCGACCCCTCTATTCTTTCTGCTGTTATTATTACTGTCTCTAAAGTAAATTCCGATGATTTTTCTACTTTACTTAGTTTTGCTACTTTTGTTAATAATTTTGGATTTACCGCTAGTTTTTCTGGTTCTGCTACTGTACTCGCAATAAAATAGGTTACTTCTCCTGCTAACATACCAATTCGATAGTCATAGGTGTTTTCATCTATCATTCCATTGATATATTCATTTTCAATAGTATCGTATTTATTTACCCAGTCTCCACCTATTGCATTACCTATTTCTGCAAATATAGCCCCAAATCCTTGCTCTTTCCCTAAATCATATATTGCATTTGCTGTATCTTTTAAATTTTCTATTGTTTCTTGATAATTGACTATAAAATCAATTAGCCCTTTTGCATCTTCTTCTACTCCATTTAATATGCCTTTTGTAATTCCAGTTATCTTATGGGCTAGGTCGTTATTTACTGTTCCCGATAGTGCCGTAGATGCTCCAACTTGAGCATTGCCTCCTACAACTTTTGCGGCTGCTCCTCCAATAATTACACTTGCCCATTGTTGCGCATCTGGAGATAAATCTTTTACTAAATTTCTACTGATTTCTGCACTTGCTGCTCCAGTTGCACCTGTGGTAAATGAACCTCCTCCTAATTGGGCTGCTAGTCCTCCTACTAAAGCATGAATCGCTGTAATATTCACTCCGCCTTCACACCATGAGGCTAATTGATCATTTTTTTGCTTATATTGTTGTGCTAATTTTTCTTCTTTTTCTATGTTTCCTGCAACATGGTCTTTTTCTGCTAATATTTTTGTTAGCTCAGCTTCATCTTGTTTTTTTCTAGCTAGGTCTCCTACTGCTTCAAATGCAATTTACCCAAATAAATTAGCTAGTTCTTGTTGTTCTTCTACTTTTTTCTTGTCGAATATCTTTCCTAGTTCGTTTAGTGCATTTTGGGTGTCTCTGCTTAGTCCACTTAGGTCTTGGTTTGGATTGCTCCTTATTTCTATTGTTCCTTCTGCTATTGCGGATTTTGTTGTGGAGTCTGCTTCTCCTTTGGCTGGTGTTCCTATATTTGGGGTGATTCCTTTTTCGTTTAGTTTTGCATTTTTGTCTGTATTTATATTAACCCCTATACTATTTGCACTATATTCTGCTTTATTTTCTATATCTGAGTAGGTTAGCGTATCTGTTGATAATTTATTTTTATCTGGCGTAGCTTCACTTGCTATTACCGCTCCTTTTAGGTCGGTGTTTTTGCTTACTTCGATGTCAAAACCACCTTGTCCTGCGTGGATACCGGCTTGGTCTGTTACGCTTTCGTAGTTGGAGTTGGTTTTGCCTTGGCTTGCGGAGCCATTTATGCTTCCTGCACTTATGCTGATGCTTGCTGATTTGTTCTTTTCGTCATAGGTTTCTTTGTCTTGGAGGCTTTCGATCTTTAGGTTATTACCTACTTCCATTTTTACGGTATCGCCTTCAAGTTTACTGCCTATGATATTGGTGTCTTGTCCGGATTTTGTGGTGAGTGTGTCTTTTGCTGTGATTGTGCTTTGGTTATAGGTTTCTGCGTTTTCTTTGATTTTCCCTGTTGCTTTGCTTGCACTTACACCTATAGCTCCAATACTTCCATCACCTAGGTTTATACTTACGCCTATACTAGCTGAACTGCTTTTACTGTCGGTATTGCTGGTATTTTTGTTTGCACTTGCTTGGATATCTAGGTTGCCTTTTGCTTCTAGGGTTATATTTTCTCCTGTTATTTCGCTTCCTTTAACTTTGATATCTCCAGCTGTGGCTTTTATATTTACGTTTTCTCCTGCTGATATTGTGCTTGCTTGTGCTAGTGTTGTATGACTTTGTGATTGGCTTTCGGATTTACTTGTTCCTAGGCTGATATTAATTGATAAGTCACTTTTTTCTGGTGGCTTTTTCGGTTCATTCGCTTGTTCTCCCGTAGCCGTAGGATTATTATTGGTGGTTTGCGTTTGATCGTTTACTTCGGTTCCTTGTTTTGCTTAAAACTTTACCATGAAAAACTGCCCCTATAAATTAGATTTTAATCTAATCTATAGGGGCAGTTCATAGTCTGCTATTTTCTCGTATTTTTTACTTAGATATTAAGTTTAAAACTATCTCGGATGATATGGAAACCCTAATAATGTGCTAAAATCCATTTGATAATTTTCTGTTAGATATTTTACTGTCATCATTACTCCAATTAATATTATAGATGCTATTATTTCCCAAAAAGCAGTATTTAAAAGCCCCTCAAAATAACTAATTTTTTTTTTCTTATATAAATATACATTATATAAAACACTTCCAATAGCAATTGAGGCTATTAATGTAATAATTGTGAACGGTTGATATTGATAGATACTATCTCTATTATGCATTTCTCCAAACAAAAAACCAATATAAGCAACTACACCACCCAAAAGAAGAAAATGCCATCTTTTATTTAAACTTTGAAAAAAATTTATCACTATTTATTTCCCCCCATATTTTCTTTTATTGAACTTAATGCATCATTCATTCCAAATGTATCAAGTGCAAGTCCTCCTAACGTTGTTCCTGTAACTAATTCTGGATTTACAACAAGACGATTAACTACAATATTATTTTCCGTCCATTTAGAAACTTCTAAACCTTTCTTATCTATCCCTACATATGTCCATGTATTTTTACCTTTATCTACTGCAACATATCCTAATAGGTTTTTACTGGTATATACAGTTTCTGCTGTCAACTTTCCGATTCCTGCCCCTACTCCATATACACCCAATAATAATTGGGAACCATCATATACACGCTTCCCATATTCAGGCGATATTACCACTGCCGCATTTTTTACATAATTCCATTGACGATTGCCTCCTGTAAATTGGTTCAAAATTCTACCAAATCCTTCTGACATATTTGCAACTCCATCAGCTGCTAACCCAACACCTGCAATTGTACCTACCCCAAGTGTTCCACCTATTAGCATTCCCCCAGAATATGCTTCACTACCACCACCTGTCATTTGCACTACGCCTTTAAAGACCTCACCATAATCAGTTGTTGTTACTTCATGATTTGTTGTCCACCATGTACCATTTTCATCTTGTACATAGTTTCCTCCATCTTGTCCTTTTACTACTTTCCCTCCTTGTTCTGCTAGTTGGTCACCTTTTGCCGGAATCCCCCAAATTGTATAGTCTCCATCTTCTAATCTTACAAAATATCTTCCTGTTGCTGGGTCTAGTTGTTTTTCAGCTAGTCCGAATTTATATGCATAATCTCCTGGGCTTTCTTGTTTTAATACGTCTAGTTTATTTACTTCTTTATAATATTCATAATACTGGTTTATTTTACTTTGGTCTATGCCTAATTGTTCTGCTAATTTTGCTAGGTTATAATTTAACCCTCCTGAACTAATTTCGTATCCTTTGTTCCCCCCTGCATCTGAATATCCTATATGTAGCCCATCTAAATAGTCATAGAGTTCCCTTATAATCGCTTCTCCTTCTTCGGGTTCTCCATATACGTCTATATTTGCTTTACTTAATGCTAATGCTTTCGCTATCACTTCTAGCTTTTCTTTATCTGTTTTAGCGTTTCGCATATCTCTTTTTAGGGCTTCTTGCTGCGTTGTATTGAGCCAATTATTTTTCGTTGCACTTGCAGCTATACTTGCTCCTGTATTTGACTTTCCTCCTGTCATCTGCGCTACTGTTTTTCCTAGTATTGCACTTGCCATTTGTTGTAGCTCTACTGGTAGTTTTCCTATTTCTTTTATTAAAGCTTCATTTACAGCCGCACTTATTGCTCCTGTTTTTCCATCTCCTCCACCTAGCTCCGCCATGAATTTTCCGACAAATGCATGGAGTGCTATTTTTCCTATACTTCCATCATCCCAACCAAATTTATTTCCTAATTTATGCACTTCTTCAAATGCAATTTGTCCAAATAGTTGTGCTAGTTCTTGTTGTTCGGCGACTGTTTTTCTATCAAAAATTTTTTCTAATGCATTTAGTGAATTTTGAGTATCTCTACTTAGCCCAGTTAAATCTTGGTCTGGATTGCTTCTGATTTCTACTGTTCCTTGTGCTATTGCGGATTTTGTTGTGGAATCTGCTTCATCACTTGAAGTTACTCCGATATTTGGCGTAATTCCTTTGTCTTTATCTTTTGCATTTGGTCTCGTATCTACATTAATTCCACTACTACTTGAACTATATTCCGCCTTATTCTCAATATCAGAATAAGTCAGCGTATCCGTGCTAAGCTTATTTTTGCTAGCATCGGCTTCGCTTGCTATGACTGCACCTTTTAAATCGGTGTTTTTGCCTACTTCAATATCGAAGCCACCTTTGCCTGCGTAGATTCCGGCTTGGTCGGTTACGCTTTCGTAGGTGGAGTTGGTATTGCCTTTATTTTTACCGCCTGTGATTCCTGCATTTTGAAATTGGTTTTTCCCTGTATCTGCATTTACTTTTATGTCTGCACTAAAGTTAAAACCACTACTACTGTTCTTTTCATCATAGATTTCTTTGTCTTGAAGGCTTTCGATGTTTAAGTCTTTACCGACTTCCATTTTTACACTGTTGCCTTCAAGCTTACTGCCGATGATGTTGGTGTCTTGTCCGGATTTTGTGGTGAGTGTGTCTTTTGCTGTGATTGTGCTTGCTACGTGTGTTTCTGCGTTTTCTTTTACTTCGCCGTTGGCTTTGTTATAGCCTGCATTGATTCCACTTATTCCGCTAAAGTCTATACTTACACCAATGCTTGCGGAGCTACTGGAGTTTTCTCCTTTGCCTACATTTTTATTTGTTCCTGCTATGACGTTGATATTTTCTTTAGCGTCTAGATTTACATTTTCACCTGTGATTTCACTGCCTTTGAGGGTGATATCTTTTTCGGTGGCTTTGACGTTTACGTCACCGGTTGCATAGAGATTACTGCCTTGATTTAATTCGGTTTCACTTTTATAACTGCTTTCGGATTTGCTTGTTCCTAGGCTTACGTTAAGCTGTAGGTTCGAGCTTTTCGGATTGTCAATATTTTTTATGCCTTCTAAAGCACCTTTATTTTCTTTTAGTGTTTCATAGGCTTTGTATTGATAAAGCTGTTTTAGGCGTTCATCTTCTACTTGGTCTGCTCGCTTTAGT